>JANYAH010000325.1 GCA_025361425.1 Candidatus Solibacter sp.
CCAGCTTGGGCGGGCGCTCCAGGCTTGCGGACGAGAAGTGGAAGCCCGCCAGGCGCTTCGCCGGGTCCGCGATTTGAGAGCTGCCGCGCTTGATGCCACCACGCTCGATGATGGCAAGGTAGCCGGCGCCCGCTGAGGAGCCACAGTACCAGCGGAAGGTAGAAACCGCCGCGGCGCGTTTGGCCGTCAACCCTCCCGATCCGGCGCGAGATTGTTCGGGCTAGACCTGGAGTTCCAGGTCGATTTCACCGTAAGTATTTGACAATAAGGTAATTAACTCGAAACTTGTAGAGCCGTTACTGACAACACAAGTTAATTAACGCCGCCAAAACTGTTGCTGTCAGAGTAATAATAGTGCTTGCTTTTCTAGTAGATTTGCATTACGTTTGACACCAGGCATAGAAGTTTGGTGGGGGCGGTTCCTGCTATGGGTACCTCATACAGTGCATCGCCCTAAGAGGAGTGTACATGAATACAAAAAGAAGCTGGAACAGCTTAAAAATTGCTGTTCTTTCGACGTTTCTGCTTACGCTGATGACGAAACCAGTCATGGCGCAATCGCAGAACATCACCGGAGCCGTTATAGACGCGTCCGGCGCCATCATTCCGGGGGCCGCGGTCACGATCAAGGACTCGGCCAAGGGAGGCACCGCCCGGCAAGTTAGTACCGATAACTCGGGCCGGTTCCAGGCCATTGACATTCAGCCGGGCAACTATCTCATCATTGTCGAGAAGACGGGGTTCAAGAAGGCCGAGCTCCCGCTCATCCTTAATGTCAACTCTAAAATGGACGTTGGACAGATCACGCTCGAGGTCGGCAACGTGACTGATACCGTGTCCGTGGACGCGGCAACCACCCCTCTGGTCACCAGCAACACCATGGAAAAGGCTTTCCTGGTAGACCGGACCCAGATATCGCAGTTGCCCATGAACGGGCGAAACTGGGTCGCCTTGATGAACACCGTGCCAGGCATGAGCAGCAGCGCGCGCAACGACTTCGATGTGAACTTCAACGATGTGTCGCAGTTCCACGGTCTCGGCGGGCGCGGTTCGCAGAACAATTTCTACCTGGACGGGTCCCCGAATCTGGACGTCGGCGATAACCAGTCTCAGTACACGCAGCCCAGCATCGACTCTATCGCGGAGTTCCGCGTCCTGCAAAGCAGCTTCAACGCTGAGTACGGCCGCAACGAAGGTATGGCCGTAGCGGTCCAAACCAAGTCCGGCGCCGCCCGGTTCCATGGCACGGCGTACGAATATCTGCGCAACGACGCGTTCGACGCCAAATGCGTGTTATGCAACACCCTCTCGCCGAAACTGCGCTACAACCAGTTCGGCGGCAATATCAGCGGGTGGTTGCCGATACCCAAGCTTTCCACCATGAAGGAGAAGAAGTTGTTCTTCTTCTACAACCGGGAGATGACGCGCCGCGTCCTGCCCTCCAGCGCCTACGCGGACGTCCCCAACTCAAAAATCATCGGTGGAGATTTCAGCGCATTTCTGCTGCCCAGCAACATGACCTATGCGCCGCAGTTCAAGACCGGCACGGTCTTCCAGCCCGGCACCATCAAGCGCGACGGCTCCGGCAACATCACCGATGGAGTGCCCTTCGCCGGCAACGTGGTTCCCCAATCGATCTGGCAGCCGCTCAGCGCGAACCTGCTGAAAGTTTATACGGGAATCCCCGGTTTTGCGACCCTCCCGGCCGCGCCAAACCCGGGATATGCCCGGTACTTCTACAACAATCCCAGCCGGCTGTGGAAGGACCAGGACTTGCTCCGCGTGGACTACGCGATCAGTAGCAAAATGAACACTTTCTTCCGTTGGGTTAACGACTACCAGAAAGAGCAAAACGAGAACGGGATCTGGACCGGCGAGCCTTTCCCCATTCAGCCGCAAATGCGGCCGAAGCCGGGCAGCTCATGGTCGTGGAATCTGGTGAATACGTTCACGCCCACGCTGGCCGCGGAGACTATTCTGTCCTACAACCACCAGTCGCAGTCGCTGTCGATCGTTGGCGATAATCCACTTGATCGGAATAAGCTTGGCGCCGCCTTCACTCAACTCTATCCGAATGCCAACCTGACCAACTCCATTCCCGACGTGCAGGCTTCTCCCATTGGTTGGGGCCTCGGCAACCCGGGTTGGCACAACGATGGCAAGGACTACGCCTTCACCGAGAACGTCTCGTTGGTGAAGCAGTCGCACTCTTTCAAATTCGGCTTCGCTTACACTCGCGACGACAAAAAGCAGACTGCCACCTGGCCCATGACCCCGAGCATCAATTTCAATGGGTCCGCTTCGATGCCGCTGGACACGGGCAGCGGGCTGGCCAACCTGATGCTGGGGAATTTCCAGAGCCTCAGCCAGAACAACGCGGCCATTTATCCGTACTTCCGCTTCCTGGCCTATGAGGCTTATGCCCAGGACAGTTGGAAGGTGAGCAAGCGCTTGACGGTTGAGTTCGGCATTCGATTTGAGCACATGGTCCCAACCTTTACCGTCGTGCGAGGAGGCACTCCTGGCGGCGAAGGCACCTGGAATCTCTACACTGTGGATCTCAATAAGTATAACTCCAGCAAACGGCCTAACATCGATTTGAATAGCGGCAAGATTGTCGGCGACCCCATGACGGCGCTGTCGCCGCTGGGACTAGTCTGCGACCCGTGCGCCGGCGTGCCCCGCGGATTCTCCTCGGCCAAAAACCTGTTTGCCCCACGGATCGGCTTTGCGTACGACGTTTTCGGCAACGGGAAGATGGCGCTCCGCTCCGGGTTCGGTGTTTTCCACGAACGCCTCCGCCAGAACAACTTTAACTTCGGCGCCGGCGGAAGCTGGCCGAACTCAAGCAACGCCCAGGCGCTCTACGGCAACGTCGCCAATATCGATACCAGCGTGACCGCAGGCACCCCGCAGATCGCGCCCCCGGGGTTGAACGTCTGGCCCACGGACAACACCATGCCCAGCATTTATTCGTGGTACGTCGGCATCCAGAGGGAACTGCCCGGCAGGTTCGCGCTGGACGTCTCCTATTCCGGCAACCACGCAATACACCTGATGGACCAGCGAAAGGTAAACGCCGTCGCGGCGAACACCTTTATCACTAACCCTAACCTGCGCCAATCCGTCAATTTTAAGGACGACGCTCTCCGCCCATATTACGGTTGGGGCAGCTTGACGGCCGTTGAAACACTCTCTTACTCGCGCTACAACGCGATGATGGTACGCCTGAGCCGGCGCTTCGCCAACAACCTTTCGGTCAACTTCAACTACACGCGGTCGAAGGCCATGGACATTTTGGACAACGACTCCGACAACATCATCAACCCCTTCAACATTCGCCAGAACTGGGGGACCGCCGGTTACGACCAGCCGAACGTATTCACCAGCGACTTCGTCTACGTCCTTCCGAAGGTGAAGGGCGCTTTGGACAGGCCGTTGGCCAAGGTGCTCTTCAATGGTTGGGAAGTCACCGGAATTTTCCGGGCCCAATCGGGGATGCCCATCTCCATCGGCGCCAACGGAGATACCAAGGGTGTGGATTCGGGCGGCCAATACGCCAACCTCGTCGGCGACGCCTATGCCGGGCAGAACAAGCAGCGGTGGCTCAATCCGGCCGCTTTCCAGCGTCCGCAGGACGGCCAGTACGGTAACCTTCAGAGGAATGCGCTCCGCATGCCAGGCGTCCGCAATGTGGACGCAAGCTTGATCAAGAACTTCGCCATCACGGAAAACGCGAAAGTAGCTTTCCGCTGCGAGGTTTTCAACCTGTTCAACCACCCGCAGATCTGGGGCATCAACACCGGATTTTCCGCTGACAATCCGGGTGGCAATATCTCCACCAGTAACAACAATTTCGGGCAGCCTAATTCCTGGCGTGAAGCCCGAATCCTCCAACTGGCTCTCAGATTCAGCTTCTAATTCCGCACTCTGAGTCCTATTCAAGAAGGCCCCACTATCGAAGGATAGCGGGGCCTTTTTTGCGTTAAGTTCCGCCATAGAACGGTCGGCCCACATTCTACCTGGTCAGTGAACCGCCTTACGCCACTCCTCCGCTGCGCATGGCCCGCAAATCTATCCCCAACGCCTGGCATTTCTTGTACAGATGGCTTCGCTCCAGGCCCAGCGATTTAGCGGTGTCCGTCATCCGCTGACGATTGCGCTTCAACTCCGCCAGAATCTGTTCCCTCTCAAAGGCGTCCGTGCGCGCGGCCAGCGACCCGGATTGCGCCACAGCCACGCCCTGCGCCTCCCCTTCCGCAGCCGGCAGCGCGAGGCGCACCAGGGCAGCATCCACCGCGCCGTCCGCCAGCAGCAGCAGGCGTTCCACCATATTGCGCAATTCCCGCACATTGCCGGGCCACGAATAGCGATGCAACTCCTGTATGGCGTCCGGCAGAAACACCTTGGGCTTCCAGCCGTTCACCTGACAGACCTGCGCCGCGAAGTGCGCCACCAGCGCCGGGATCTCGCCATCGCGTTCGCGCAAGGGCGGAAGGGGCAGCGGGAAAACGTAGATGCGGTGGTAGAGGTCTTCACGGAACACACCCTTCTTGACCAGATCGTGGAGATTGCGATGCGTGGCCACGATTACGCGCACGTCGACGGGGATGGTGCGGTCGCCGCCGACGCGTTCCACCTGGTTTTCTTCCAGCACGCGCAGCAGCTTGGCCTGCATAAGGAGCGGCATGTCGCCGATCTCGTCCAGGAATAAGGTGCCGTGGCTGGCCTGCTCAAACTTGCCGATATGGCGGGAGGCGGCGCCGGTGAAGCTGCCTTTTTCGTGGCCGAACAGTTCGCTTTCGATCAGCTCGGCGGGCACCGCGGCGCAGTTCAGGGTGATGAACGGCCCGCCTCTGCGCGGGCTGCGCTCATGCAGGGCGCGCGCAATCAACTCTTTACCAGTGCCGGTTTCGCCCAGGATGCACACCCGCGTTTCGCTGGCCGCCACGCGGTCCACTTGCGCCATCACGCGCTGCATGCGCTCGCCCGAGTGCACAATTTCGTGCTTGCCGACGCGCTGGCGGAGGTCCCGATTCTCGTCTTCCAGGCGCTTCAGCTTGAGGACGTTGTCCACCGTGAGCAACAATTTGTCGGTGGAGAGCGGCTTCTCCAGGAAATCGAGCGCGCCCAGCCGGGTGGCGCGCACCGCCATTTCGATATTGGCCTGCCCGCTGATCATCACCACGGGAAGCGCGATGCCCAGAGCGCGAAGGTCTTCGAGCAGCGCCAGGCCGTCCTTGCCGGGCATGACCACGTCGCTCAGCATCATGTCGAAAGCCTGCGATTTGGCCAGTTCGAGAGCGCGCGCGGCGTTATCGCAGACCGTGGCCTGGTGCCCGGCCAGGCGGAATGCGCGCGCCAGCGAGGCCAGCGTGCTGGGGTCATCGTCAACAATCAAAAGGTGTGCCATAGATCGATAGCCGTGCCATAGGTCATACCGGGTTTCGAGAAAGCTCGATGCGAAAGGTGGAACCCCTGCCTTTTGCACTTTCCACCGAAATCCGCCCCCCGTGGTCGCTGACTACGGATTGCACGATGGCCAGGCCGAGCCCGGTGCCGTGGGTCTTGGTGGTGTAGTAGGGCGTGAAGAGGCGCGCGCATTCCTCCGGAGTCAATCCCTGGCCGGTGTCGGAGATCTCAAGGCGCACACCGCCGGCCAGGGCCGCGGTGCGTAGCGTGAGCGTGCCACCCTCGGGCATGGCATCAATGGCGTTGAGCATTAGGTTGCGCAGCACGCGCATCATCTGTTCGGGGTCCACCGGCACCGTGCGCACGGCCGCATCCAAATCCGTATGCGCCTCAACCCGCGCCTGCACCAGTTGGCCGGCGAACAGCTTCAAGGTGTCCATGACCAGCGCGTTGAACTCCACCGGCTGGATTTCCGGCGGCGGCATTTTGGCGAAATCGCTGAAGCGCCCCACAATCTGCTTCAACTGGGCGAGTTCCGCCAGCAGGGTGGCGGTGCCTTCGCGGAAGACTTCGTCGAACTGTTCGGGGTGGCGGTCGCGCGCCCGGAGCATGTTCTCCACGGTGATCTGGAGGGGAAACAGCGGGTTCTTCAATTCGTGCGCCAGGCGCCTGGCCAGTTCGCGCCATGCCGCGACGCGCTCGGCCTGCACCAGACGCTCACGCTGCGCCACCAGTTCGCCGGTCATGCGATTGAAGGCGCGCGCGAGTTGGCCAATCTCGTCGGCGGAAGAGACATCGACGGTGGTGTTCCAATCGCCCGCGGCGACGCGTCCGGCGCTGTCCGCCAGGCGGTGCATGGGGCGCGTGACGCGCGCGGCGGCCCACCAGCTCAACGCGATGCCGAGCAGAATGCCAGCGGCCGCCACCATCACGCCGGTACCGAGCAGCGAGTTCTCCAACTCCACCAGACCGCGTCGCGAACTGGCAATCAGCAGCACGCCCAGCACGTTGTTATCGAGCCCGGGAAGCGGTACGGCGTGGAAGCTCTCGGCCGCGGCGCCACTGCCCACGATGCGGGAGCTTTCGCGACGCTCCAACTGTACCTGCTCGATCAAGGAGCGCAAGAGCCCGGGACTGGCCGCCGGGCCGGCGGCGTCGATCAATTCCGAAGGCGTGAAGCGAGCTTTCAGGTTGCGATACAGCAGGACGCGCATGCCGGCGGGGAGGACCAGGGTGGAGAGGAACTCGCGGTCCAGTTGGCGGCCACCGGCGACGTAGAGTTTGCGGTCACCCTCAACTGCCGTCCCTACGGCCACCAAGGCCAGCGTCACGCCCTGCGGCAATTCCTCGCGCCGCAGAAATGCGCCGCGTTCTTTCCAATCCTCGCCGCCGGTGAGCCACTCCTCTTTGTAGCCGAAGCGCGCCGGCCACTGGGCGCTGCTCACGATGGCGCCGTCGGCGGCCACCAACTCCAGCAGATCCAGATCGTGCGTCGCCGCCTGGGGAGCGGCGTAATCGTAGTATTCGGTGGTATCCGGTTGGATGGCGATGTGGCGCGTCGCCTCCGATGCGGCGATGGCGTTCACGGTGCGGACCACCTCGCGGCGACGGCGGTCGAATTCGTTGCGGAACTGCATCACCAGGGCGTCGGCGCGTTCGGTTTCGGAGCGTTCAAAAGCTTGGCGCGTGCTGGCCGACACGAGGAGGTCCACCACGGCGACCGCGGCCACGATGGCCACCGTGAAAATTAGCAGGAGGCGGGTGCGGAACCTCATGGGCGTGCACCTTCCAGCCAGAGATTCTCGAAGCGCCACTCTCCCGAGGGCGCGATGCCGGGGCCGCCTTTGACTCGCGGGTTGACTCCGTAGACGTCGGGGAGGTGAAGCAGCGGGATGACCCGAAAGCCCTCGAGCAGGGCGCGTTCCGCGGCGTAGGTATGTTCGGGCGATGGGTTCGCCGATGGTTCGCGCGCCGCGGCGGGCAAGCCGCGCGCCGGAGCGGGCAAGCCGACCGCCGGAGCGGGCAAGCCGACCGCCGGAGCGGGCAATCCGACCGCCGGAGCGGGCAAGCCGCGCGCCGGAGCGAGCAAGCCGACCGCCGGAGGGGGCAAGCCGCGCGCCGGAGCGGGCAAGCCGACCGCCGGAGCGGGCAATCCGACCGCCGGAGGGGGCAGGCCGCGCGCCGGAGGGGGCAAGCCGCGCGCCGGGGCGGGCAAGCCGAGCGCCGCGGCGATTTCGGCGAGTGCCTTTGCCGGCTCCGCCGAAGCGATGCGCAACTCCATCAGCACGACGTCGGCGTTGGCGGTTTGTAGCGTCACGGAAACGGCAAGCCCGGCATCGCGGGCGTTGAGGGCGATGCGTTCGGCGATGGGGCGCGCGGCGGCTCCGGACACGCCCAGAGTGATGGGCCGCGCGCCGGAAGCGAGTTGGCGGGCGCGCCCCAGGTCGGCTGCCGCCGGAAACAGGAAGGCGTAGCCGGAAAGCCACTGTGGCAGCAGTGCGCCAGAGATTTCGCCCTGCCGTTGCAACAACACGGTGTGAATGGCGGAGCGATCCACCGCCAGCGACAGGGCTTCGCGTACACGCACATCCTCGAACCGTGGAGCGAACACCAGCGTCAGTACGCGCACCGGTGACGTGGACCACACGCGACGGACGGCCGGCTGCCGGCGCAGTTCGTTGGGGCCCAGTTCCACCACGTCGGCTTTGCCGAGGTCGAGATCGCTGGCCTGGTCGCGCAGCACCCGCCCCAGATGGATTTCGACGCCGGCCAGGAACGGGCGGCCGCCGTTAGCGTTCTCGTCGGCTTCATAGACGGCGAGCCGGCCCGCTTCCCAGCGCGCAATCGTAAACCCGTCGCCGAGCAGCGCGGGCGGGTCCGGGGTCTCCGCGTTTTGGCGCACTTCGACGCGCAATGTGCCGCCGTATTGGGGCCGCGTCGCACCGGCGGCGCCGACCGGGAGAAGCAGCGCAGCGGCCAGCAACATGGCAAAGCTTCCCCCGCGCGCTTTCAGTACAATTTCCCAACCGGCGATCACTCCCTTACGCTGGACCCCGAAACAAGTGCCAACTTCGGCGCAAGGTGGATGGCGCCAGCCCGGGTTTGTCCGCTTCTTCTGCGTTCCCTGGTTTTGACTTGCTTGGGTTTTTTCTGCGCTTGTCTCCGCGTCTCTGCGTCTCCGCGGTGAGGTCGTCTTGCTGTTTGGTTCCGGCTTCGACCGCTTCGGCAGCGGTCTCCTGACGGGCGTCATTTTCAACTTATACACCGCAGTTCACCGTAATCGCGTATGCCTGGTAGCGCCCCGTGGCGAGATCGCCGACCACGGCGAGGGCCCCGTTGCCGCCGAGGCTCCAGAACGCCGTGACCGGGCCGGGCAGGCCGAGCGGCGCGGACAGCGGGACGGGCGTGCGATTGACCAGCCCGAACGCGCGTATGGCATCGGGCTCGCTTGCCTCGCCAGCCTTGGTAGCCAGGATCTGCGAGCCTCCGCCGCAATGCGCCCCGGTGGCGGCAAGGTCGCTGCCCCAGGCCGCGACGCTGCCCACCGGGTCGAACTCGGCGTCAAAAATCTGCGTGCGGCCATCGAGCATGGCCAGCAGCCAGTACGCGCGGCCATTCTCTTCGGCGGAAGCGGCGGAAAAGAAAGCGGCGACGGTTTTGCGGATGCCGTTGGACGTGGACACCCGTCCATCGAAGTGATTGCGCCCGGGGGTGAAGCTGGCCAGAAGCACGCCGCGCGGGCCGGCATCCAGGGTCCAGGGCTGGTCGCTGGGGTGACACTCCATGGTCAGCGCTGGGTCGGCCGCGCCGCTACAGGCCACGCCGGGCAGGTACGCCTTGAAACCGCCGCCACTGACTTGCAGATGTCCGCGCAGGTCGCGCGGCCAGGGCCGCGGGGAGGTGAGCGGCACGGATTGGGTCGCGGTGTCCCCGCGAAGGCTGACGCGGGACGGCGAAAGTACCAGGACGCCGGTGCCGAGCATGACCACGTCCAGAATCTGTTCCTCCTGTTCCCATACCAGCTTCTTTTCCAGGGTGAGGGTGGAACCGGCGGGCGCTCCGGTTGGCGCGGGGCGCTTCCAGGAGGCGATCCAGACCTGGCGGTCTTCGGCTTTGCGGATTTCTTCCACCAGCAGAAACTGCGACGGATTGCCGGAGAGGGTGAGGCGGGCGTCCGCCACGGGGTCTTGGTGGGACAGGCCTCCTGGCGCATCTTCTTTCTGGCCGACGCGCGCGCCGGCTTCCCGCAGGGCGGCATCGAAAGCCATGCGAGCCTGGTTAAAATCGCCGGAGGCCAGTGAGGAGAGGTTACGCCAACTGACCGATACGGGTTCGCCGCGCCCGGCCAACGCAACGGTTTTCCGCGCCAGTTCGCCAACAGCGCCGGCCATATCGTCAGCCGCCCGAGCGTCCCGGGGCAGGAGAATCAGGAGCGCGGAGAGGACTGCGGAGCCCTTCACGCCCGCGATCATAGCACATCGCGCCGCATTCCCCCGCTTGAGTGGGACAGCCCTGCCGGCCTGTCTCCTTCAGTCATGAGGCGCATCACGCCGCGCAGGCAGCCGCGAGCCATCAGGAACGAAATGGGCAGCGAAACGGCCGCCATCAGAATCCACGCGATCAGGTTTTCCATTGTGGTTTCCCCTTATTGGCCAGCGGGTTCGCCGGCGGCGGCAACGGGCAACAGCGTGCCGAAGAGGCGCGCGAGTTCGGGATTGCGTTCGTCGTAGAGTTCCACCGGGTCGCCGACGGCGACCATTTTGAAGAGCTCTTCGACTTCGCGATTGCGCATACGGATACAGCCGTGCGAAGCGTTCCGGCCGATGGAATCCGGACGGTTGGTGCCGTGAATGCCAAAGCCCTTGCGGCTCAAGCCGAGCCAGCGCGTGCCCAGCGGATTGCACTTGCCGGGCGGCACGATCTTGCCTTTGGTGTACCAGGTGGGGTCGGCGATGCTGTTGACGATCTGGTAGGCACCGGTGGGACTGGGCGACTTCGGCCCTCCCACCGCGGTTTCGAAGATTCGTACGATGCGGTCGCCTTCGAGGACGGCGAGCTTTCGGTCCGGAATGCTGACCACGATGCGGCGGGCGGGGCGCGAGGAATTGTCCTGGGCCAGGGCCTCAGCGGTAGCCATCAGCATGACTCCAGTGAGCGCCGCCATTTTTTTGATCTGACCTTCCAGGTTGAGCATCTACCGATCCTCCGTACCACGCGGAGGTAAGATGCAGGTGGGCTACCAGGCTATAAGTAATTGAAAATAAATGCCTTATGTGTCTTGAATAGCGTGTCAGGTTTGACACATGTGTTTGCGGAGGCACAAAATTATCCGAAGACCGGCTCCTGGAGACGAATCACCTTCTTCTGAATGGCGTACTGGACGAGTTGCGCCTTATTGTGGATATCGAGCTTGCGCATCAAGTTGAATTTGTGCGCCTCGACGGTTTTTACGCTAAGTTCGAAGGTGCCCGCTATCTCTTTGACGGACTTGCCTTCGGCCAGCATTTTGAGAATCTCGCGCTCGCGTTTGGTGAGCGTGCCGAAACGGGGCTGGCGGGTGGCTCCATGGCCCTGCATGCGGAAACCATCGACCAGGCGAGTGAGCAGGCGCGGGCTCAGGTAACTGCCGCCGCGAGAGACTTCGCGGATGGCGGAGACGAGTTGCTCGGCCGGACTGTCCTTGAGTACGTAGCCGCTGGCGCCGATGTCGAGGCATTCGGCCAGATAGTCCTCATCGTCATACATGGAGAGGAAGACCACCTTAGTATCGGGGCGTTCCTTGCGAATCTGACGAGTCGCCTCGAAGCTGCTCATACCGGGCATACCGATATCCA
>JANYAH010000345.1 GCA_025361425.1 Candidatus Solibacter sp.
CCTTGTTGCCCATCTGTCCCAGTTCGGTGATGGTCTTGTAATAGGTCTGGTTCTCTTTCATTTCGGCTGTTGCCAGCCAGACGAGAGTACCGATCAAGACGACGATCAATGCAGCGAACTTGCCGTATTTCTTCATCAGCAGCCCCTTGAAATTACAGTATAGCCCAAGCACATTGAGGGATTATCGGACATCGTTGACTCTTTTGTGGGAATCTTCCACATGCCCCCATCGGTAGGGATAGCCGGTAAGACTCCAGCCATGCGCCCACGGGTCCTCAATTGCCTTGGACGCAACCGCCCGGCTCTTTATTCCCGATTTCTTGGGCACGGAACGCGCCTTTTTGCGCCGCACTAAAAAAGTCTTGTATTTAGAGTAAGATACGTTCTTGAAGCGAACCCAAAAGCACCGAGGAACCCAAGTAGTTGCAGGCTTAGACAGGTGACGCCGGGCTCGCGCGCGCCCGGCGTCAGAACGGTCGGCGCCTCTATTAAGAACGTCACGCGCCCACTTAACAGAATCTGCCTGATAGCGCAACGATCTACTGGGCGCGTAGTTCTGAGAAGGTGCGAGACAGCAGATTGGGGATGCGCTCACGGTGACGGTGGACGAAGCCGCAGCAGCCGCGGGAAGCGGAGAAGGGGGCGGGAACGACCAGCGGCAGGACTCGTCTAACAAGAAAACCAACGGTTTGGGATACTTATGTTTGATGCCGAAAGTGCTGATTGCGGGTGGAGGGCTGGCAGGGCTCGCGGCGGCGGCGGCCCTGGGGCGCGACGGTTGGGATGTCGATCTCTTCGAAGCTCGCCCCTACCTGGGTGGGCGCGCGACCTCCTACGCGGTCCCAGCGGGCGGCGAAGAAGTCCCCGAGACCATCGACAACTGCCAGCACGTGCTGCTGCGCTGCTGCGTGAATTTGCTGGATTTCTATCAGCGCCTCGGCGTCCGCGAACGCATCGCCTTTTACCGCGAATTCTATTTCATCGAACCGGGCGGGCGCGTCTCCGTGCTGAAGCGCGGAAGCCTACCCGCCCCGCTCCACTTCACCGGTTCGTTCCTGGGGATGAAGTGTTTCAGCGCTGCCGACAAGTTCGCCATCGCCCGCGCCCTGGCGGCTTTGCGCTGGGAACGCACGCGGCGCAAGGATCTGGACCGCATCAGCATGCTCGACTGGCTGCTTCAGAAGCGCCAGACGCCCCACGCCATCGACCGCTTCTGGCGCCAGGTGCTGGTCTCCGCGGTTAACGAAGATCTGGACCGCATGGCCGCCGTCCACGGCTTCCAGGTATTCTGGCTTGGCTTCCTAAGCTCCGCGGATGGCTACGAGATGGGAATTCCCCGCGTCCCGCTCGGGCAACTGTACACTGCCGATGCTTGGCAGAGCATGCCCAACGTGCGCATGCACTTTCGGGCTCCCGTGGAACGCATCGACGCCTCTGGATTCGTAGCAGGTGGAAAGCTACTTACTGCCGATCAATATGTGTGCGCGCTACCTTTTGAGAAACTGGATTCGGTCGGGCTCCCGGCCCCGGACTTGCAGCATTCACCCATTACAGGTGTGCATCTTTGGTTTGACCGGGAAGTTACCACCCTGCCGCATGCCACGCTGCTCGACCGAACCATGCAGTGGATGTTTAACAAGGAGGGTGGCCGCTATCTTCAGTTGGTAGTTAGCGCGTCGCGCAATCTGACGGCGCTTTCCCGGAAGGAGATCATCGACCTCGCAGTCGGCGATCTACGCCTGTTTTTCCCCCGCGTCCATGATGCCAACCTGCTGAAGGCCCACGTCGTGAAAGAGCAGCGTGCCACCTTCTCCGCGGCGCCGGAAACCGAGAGTCTACGGCCCGGAACGGCATGCTCCATCCCCAATCTGCATATGGCCGGGGATTGGACCCGTAGCGGCTGGCCGGCCACCATGGAAGGCGCGGTACGTAGTGGCTACATCGCCGCGGACGCCGTCTGCCAGTCGTTGGGCAAACCCGCAAACTACCTGCTCGCCGGTTGCCGATAAGTTGCTCATGACGCCCAAAGGCGTCTAAACGAATGATGAAGATATGGTTGCCGGCGTAACAGCTATCTTCGAGGAAGGCGGCTTCTTTGCAGTTGAGTGGCGCGTGGGACTTTGCGGGTGTGTGGGAAGGAAAGAGGGGGGAAGCGAGGAGTAGAACGAAAAGGGGGCGGGGAGTCTTTTCCCCCGCCCCCTTCTCGCAAGCCAGTAACGCGGGTTTAGAAGAAGTATCGCGCTGTCAATTGCACCAGCCGGGGATCCCTCGCCGCTGTGATGCGTCCGAAGGTCGCCGATCCGATGTTCCCGGAGGGATTAAAGAAGTTCGTGTGGTTTATGAAGTTGAATCCCTCCGCGCGGAACATGAGGTTGTGCCGCTCGGTGATCTTGAACGTCTTAGCCAGCGAGATGTCGGCGCTCACCAGCCCGGGACCGTGGAAGACATTCCTTCCCAGTGTGCCGAAACGGCCGGCGCCCTGCGCAACGGAAAGTCCGCTGCCCACGCGGTGGAAGAAGGGGTTGGTTGCGGCTGTCGAGCTGCCGCCACCAGTGCCATCGAAGTAGGAGTTCTGCTTGTTGAACAGGTTCAGGCGCGGATCGACGAAGGTTAGGGTTCCGCCCACGTAATCCGGCCGATTGCCGCCGAGCGGGCCGGCGAGGGAACGGTCCGTCGATTCCGAGATGTTAAACGGAAGTCCCGTCTGAGTGCTGACCACGCCCGAAAGGTTCCAGCCGCCGAACACGTGTCGTAGGACGCCGGTATTTCCTTTGAAGAACGGCAGGTCGTAGATCACGGTGCCCACATAGCGGTGGCGGATGTCGGTATCGGAGCTGGCTCGGTCCAGGCGCCCGTTGTAGAGATTGCCCACCCCGTTAGTGCGCAGGCTCGATGCATTGTCGATTCCGTGCGACCAAGTATAGGAGTGGCTCATGATCAGGCCGTGACCTAGGCGCTTGGTGATCGCCAACTGAAGGCTGTTGTAAATCGAGTTGGCATTGCTCGTCTGGCCGGTGATGCCGCTATAGACCGCGCCGCCATAGTCGGCGGATTGCTGCGGGTTGGCCAGATTGTAAACGCGCCGCTGGTCCAAATTGAGTGAATTTGCGGTGGGCGTGATGATGCCTGGGTTCAACTGCATCCGGTTGAGCAACTTCACGCCGTTGCCGCCGACGTAGGCGGCGTCCAAGAGCCAGTCCTTGGAGGCTTGGTACTGCATCTGGAAATTCCATTGCATCGAGTACGGCGTACGGAAGTTCGGGTCCATCACCGTCAGGCCGAGGGGCGCCACGTTAGTGTAGTCGAAGGTCCCGCCGCGCGCGGTGGGCACGAACGGGAAGGGTTGCGGGATGGGGGTCAGCGCCGACGAGTACGGTTTGGTCATGTCGGTGGCGCCCTGCACAACCGTCTGCAGACCGAGGGGCGGTTTGCCGAGGAACTGCAGGGTCAATTCGCTGACCGGCGCGTCGTAGAACATTCCATAACCGGCGCGGACACTTAACTTGCCGTTGCCGAAGGCGTCCCACGCCATGCCGATGCGAGGTGCGAAGTTATTTTTGTCCCTCTGATACCCGGAACGTGTAACGCCAGCATCGCCGTAGTAGACCATGCCGACTGGTGGGGTCAGCGCATGACCAAGGCTAGGGATCTGCGCCTGCTTGAACTGCGTGGTGACCTGTCCGGGGCGGAAGGCGACGATCTGGTCGTGTACTTCGGTCAGGGGAGCGTTATACTCCCATCGCAAGCCGAAGTTGATGGTCAGGTTCGGGCGCACTTTCCAATCGTCCTGCGCAAACGCGCTGAAGAACTTGTCGCGATAGCCTTGGCGGCCGGAGTTCGACTGCTCGAAATCGCTGGTGAAACCGTTGGCAAAATCGTTTAGGTCGGTGGAAAGGCCGGGTATGATCTTCTTGACGTAGCCGTTATCGGTGCCGCTCCCGTCAAACCCGACGTATCCGTTGTTGAGGAAATCGAATACCTGGTTCTGTTGGTATGTTTTGGCGTCAACGCCGAACTTCCAGGCATGCTTGCCCTTCATCCAGCTGACAGAGTCGGCGAGTTGATAGGTGTTGTCGTAGCGCGCCTGCGGACCCTGGTAGGTGTTGCCCCAGGAAATCGCGTTGGTCTGGAAGAACGGCGGCCCTGCGGCGCCGGCGTCGTCGGGGATGATGCCTGTGAAGCCCAGAGAAGCCGGTGACGTCGTGTTTACCGGCGTTACGGCCGGCGATCCTCGCCTGTGATAGGATGCGCGGGCATCGTTGAGGAGGGTCGGGCTGATGCTATGGGTGTCGTGCAGGATGATGTTCTGGAAGCGGGTCAGGTCGAGCGTGCCGAAACCCGGAAGCGCGGACCCCCCGAACGCCAGCGGCGCGAACGCGCGCTGCGACTCGATAAAGTACGTTCCGGAGAGAATGTTCTTCTGACCGAAGTGCTGGTCGATTTTCACCAGGCCCTGATCGCGGTCGAACTTGTTACCCAGCGCGCCGAAGTAGGTGTTTCCGCTGGACGCCTGCGGGACCAGTTTCATGGCAGCTACCGCGCCCGGAACTCCGTTGGCCTGAATCAGCGCCCGTTCCGCGTCGGTAAATACGGTAGCGTTGGTGACCTGCGCCTGACGGCGTTTGAAACCGAGATAGCTGACGAAGAAGAAGGTCTTGTCCTTCCGGATAGGTCCGCCAAACTGGGTGTCGTAATCGTTGGTATTCCACTGTGGTTTACGCTTCGAGCCGTTCGGAAAATAATCCTTGCTTCCGCCCGGGGAGACGTTCTGGAAGAAGTTCGACGCGTTCAGCGCGGTGTTGCGGAAAACTTCCTGCGCGGAGAAGTTGAACTTGTTGGTGCCGGATTTGGTGACTACTTCCACCACGGCGCCGCCGTTGCGTCCGTACTCCGCCTTCATGGCTCCGGTGACCACGCGAAACTCAGCCATCGCGTTGGGCGAAATCTGGCCCACCGAGTCCGGAACGTTGATCGCCAGATCGTTGGAATCCGTGCCGTCGAGCAGGAAGTTGTTCGACTGGGCGCGCTGCCCATTCACGGAAAACGCTCCGACCGTCGTACTGGGACCGCCCGACGTTGAGACGATGCCCGGTTGCAGGGCCATCAGGTTTAGAGGATTACGCCCTCCGGCCCCGGAGATGTTCGGCAGGGCTGGAATATCGGTGAGAGAGCGGCCCATTTGGGCGTCCTCGGTGTTCACCTGCGTCACGTTCCCGGAGACCGTGACGACTTCGGAGATCTGTCCGATTTCCAGGCCGAAATCGACGCGCATGTTGGCCGCGACGGTCAGCAACTGCGGCGCTCTTTGCATCTTGCGGAATCCTGCCGCCTCCACTGACACAACGTAATCTCCGGGTGCCAAATTCGAGAGACGGTAATAGCCTTCCGTGTCGGTCCGTACCGAGACTTCCGCGTTGGTGCCTGCATTCCTGGCAGCCACGGTCGCATTCGGTACCGCACCTCCAGCGGGATCTTTCACGATCCCCGAAATAGTTCCCGTGAGTCCCTGCCCCCACGCGCTACCCATCGCTATGACAACGACGAGAGCGAACAATATGACTTTTCGTGTTTCCATAAGCCTTTCAATTACTGCTAGGTTATTTGAATTGAAGAACTTGAATGTTAACATACTTTGTTCTAAAAACGAGAATGGGGTCCGTTCTCCGAATAACTCCTTTTCCATCGGACGGCCCGCCACCTGGGGCACCTGCAAGGTCGGCTGTTCACCGGTCCGTGGAAGTGGAGTCGGGATATTTAGCGGGTTGAAGAAGTCCTGCGAGACGCCAGACCAACGCGTCCGCCCTACTTTTTTATTGCGGCCTTTTGACCAGCTTGATTTCGAAAAGCTTAGGCCACTTCTTGCCGGTCACGAACAGCCTGTCCTGTTTGGCGTCATAGGCGATGCCGTTGAGGACGTCGGTCTGGTCGGTGCGATCGGCGGAGGTCAGCAGACCGCGGCAGTCGATCCAGCCCACCACTTTGCCGCTACCCGGGTCAATGCGCACGATGCGCTCGGTCTCCCACACGTTGGCGTAAATTTCGCCTTTCACCCATTCGAGCTCGTTCAATCTGACCACCGGGCGGCCATCCTCGGTGACCGTGATGCGGCCGGTCTCCTGGAGTGTCTCTGGATCCCAGAAGCGCAGGTCGGCGCTGCCATCGCTCATGATGATGCGCTTGCCGTCGGTGGTCAATCCCCAGCCTTCGCCCGGGTAGGAGAATTCGCCTTTGGGGGCGAAAGTCGCGAGGTCGTAGATCAAGCCCTTCCCGGTGGTCCAGGTCAATTCCAACAGCCGGTCCTTCCAAACGACGATGCCCTCGCCGAAATACTGGCCCGGGACATCGCGCTTTTGCAGCACCTCGCCGGTCTCCAGCTTCACCTTGCGAATGGATGACTGCTCGTTCAGGCCGGTGCCTTCGTAGAGCGCGCCATCCAGGTAGAGCAGACCCTGGGTGAACGCCATGGGGTCGTGCGGGTAGGTGTGCACGATCTGGTAGGTGTACTGGGGGATGGAACCGGCTTGGGAAGCCGGTCCACAGGCGCAGTCGGTGAGGGCCGCAAAAAGAACAAGTGTCCGCATCTTCACCAGATCAGCGTACCGCGAAAGAGCCGCCCCTTGGGCGGGTCGCCCTACTGGTGGCTGGCCTGGTAGTGATCTTTAAGGAGGTCGCCGCCGAAATCTCCGGTGAACTCGCGCCAGACGGCGTGGACGTGGTTGTTGTTGTTCTGCGTGTTGTCGTACTCAATGAGGAACGCGGGCGCCTGGATGCGGTAGTAGTGGCCTTCACCGCGCTTGAGGCCGCCGGCCCAGGCGAAGTAGATGTTCTTGCCGGCCTTTTTGATCTGCTCCTGGCGCGCCTGCGCGATTTGTTCCGGCATATTGTTGGCATACTCATCGAGCAGTGCGGTGAGTTTCGTCAATTGGGCGGGCGTCATCCTGGCAGCCGAAATTCCCGAGGCCTGACCTTTGAGGGCGGCCTGGCGGCTATTGGAAGTCAGGATGTCGGCGGGTGCCTTGGGATCCACGATGGCGGTCTTCTGCTGGTCGGCGGTCAGCCCGGCAATCAGGTCGCGGCCCAGGTCGTCCTCGGCCGCCAGTACGCGCAGTCCGGCGCGCGGCCCTTCCCGGACTTCGGCTGGATTGGAGCCGAAGAAACTGGGGGCGTCGATCACGCGGCCGTTGACCACGGTGTAATTCTGGCTGAGGTGGTGGCCCTCGACGCGATAGCCCCACGTGCCGGTATCGCTGGGGGCGCCGAAGATGGAGAAGTAGTATTTCTCGGGATTGCGCCGCTCGCCGGAGTCTTTCTCCAGGATGCGCAGGACGTCTTCCAGGCTCATGATGGTGACGGCCTTCATGTATCCGGCCTGACTCAGTCCGGCGCTCAGCAGGGCGCTCGCCAGATGGCGCTGGAAGGTGCCCATGTCGCGCAGAGGAAGGCCCTTGCGCTCAATCGGGATAAAGAACCAGTTGACGCGCTCGGCGTCTTCAAATTGAAAAGTGGCCTTGGCGCGCTGTTCCGCGGTAAGCGATGCCAGGAAGCGGTTGGCCGCCTCGGTCATCACGGAAGCCGAACTGGTGCGGTAGTAGGCGGAAGTCAGTAGAACGGCGCCGACAGCGACGGCACACAGGCGCAGAAATAGAGATTTCATGAGCCCCCCTCCGTGACATCTTATCAGGCCGGAGGGGGGAAGGCACGATGTATTTACTGGAAGGGCAGATCTTTGGGCACCTGGCGGAAGACGTTGGAGTTGGCCAGATATTTATAGGGATTGATCGGCGCACCGCCCACGCGCACTTCGTAGTGCAGGTGGGAACTGGTAGTGCGTCCGCTGGAGCCTACCAGGCCGATGACCTCGCCGCGGCGCAGTTCCTGCCCGGCGTGAACCAGAATCTTGGACAAATGCGCGTAGTAGGTTTGGTAGCCGCCGCCGTGATCCACAATGATCAGACGCCCATAGCCGCCCGCCACCATTTCGGACTGCACCACTACGCCATCGGCGGTGGTGCGCACTTTGGTGCCGGTGGGCGCGGTGATATCGACGCCTTTGTGGAAGGCGCCTTCCCCGGAGAACGGATCGGTGCGATGGGCGAAGCCATCCATCAGCCGGCCTTCCACCGGCCAGAGATTGGGCAGCGCTTTGGTTGCGCCCAAGCGGCGGGAGCGGCGATTGGCGATGGCCAGTTTATCGGCATTGACCAGGTAGTTGTATTCCTGAAGACTTTCGGCGAAGCTGGGGGGCATCATCTTGCCTTCGGAGGAGATGTCCGACGGTCCCTCCAGTTTCTGTTTGATGCCGTACGCCACGGAGACTTCCTTGGCGTAGAGTTGCAAACTGGCCATCTGCACGTTGGTCTCGCCGACCACCTTTAATAGGTTCTGGTAACGCGCTTTTACGCTGTCGGCTTCTTTTTTCAGGGCGTTGTAGTTGGCCACTTTCCCGACCATGCGGGCGTAGCTGGCGACGAAACCGAATGCGGAAAAACAACCTAGCAGAGCTAAACCGAGAACTGCATAAACTGCCGTATGGGGGATATGAACGCGCCGCAACCTGCCGCGCAACGAATGGGCCAACACGACTACAAAGTATTCCTGTTTCATAGTCTCTCCGGCCGGACTCCCTTTTGGATTCGGGGCAAAATACTTCCCCGGGGGCCCGGTGGGGCTATTCCATTACTAAAACTTCACTTTGGCGAATTCCAAACTGTAACAGGATCAACCGCTGGATGTCAACCCCTGTCAATTCATTGCAAGTGATTGATAAATATGGTATTGTGACCCTTGACAGTGCCTGGACGACTCCCTGGAACCCTATTTCTGCGGAATCTGGTGGAACGGCGTAGCCTGCTGTTCCAACTGGTGCGCCGGGATTTTGAACAGCGCTTCGTTGGTTCCGCCGTGGGATGGATCTGGGGTCTCATCCACCCGCTTGTGTTGCTGCTCAGTTGGGTATTCGTTTTCCAGGTCTGCCTGGGCATGGTGGCGCCGCCGGGCGAGGATAAGTACTCGCTGTTCATCTTCGCCGGGATGCTGCCGTGGCTCCTGTTTAGCGAGACCGTCCAACGCTGCGCGCCCTGTCTACTGGACCAGGCCAATTTAATCACCAAAACCGTCTTCCCGGCCGAGATCGTACCGGTATCAGTTTTCTTATCGACACTGATCAGCCATCTGTTAGCCGTGGCGCTGATGGTGACCGCTGCCGGGCTGTGGATCAACCAGATCAGTATCTTTCTGGTGATGCTGCCCATCTTTATGCTCACGGTGGGACTGTTAGCCATCGGAGTGGGCTGGATCGTCGCCAGCCTGCACGTGTTCCTGCGGGACACCGCGCAGATCCTGAACGTGATTCTCACTTTCTGGTTTTGGGGGACGCCGATCTTCATCGCGGAAGAGAAGTTTCCGCCGTGGGCGGGCTTCCTGCTGCACCTCAACCCGCTCTATTACGCAGTGCGCAGCTACCGGGCCATTCTGCTGCATTCCACGATGCCAAGTTTCGAAGACCTGGCGATCTCCGCGGCGTGGGGAATCGGGGTTTTCGTGGTGGGCGGCCTGTTCTTCCGTTATATGAAGCGTGGATTCGCCGACGTTCTCTGACAGGGATGCGACGGGGTCCGCTAGCCGCCGGCGATCCGGTTGCCTTCCGCGATCTGCGAGTTGCTGAGGCTCACGATTCCCTTGATCGCACTGGTGCCGATTCCGAGAACCCCAGCCGCGACAAACACAATGAAAGTGATCAAAAGGGTGTACTCGATCAAGTCCTGGCCGTCTTCTTCGCGCCACACACTTCTCAGTGACTGCACCATGTTCACCTCCAAAGCCATTACAGCCCATTGCGGTTTGAGGATCAAGCAAAATACTGGCAGCTATAGTACTGAATGGCGAATAGTTGGCTGGAACTAATAACTATCGTAATTAACCTGGTTACCGCTCTTAGTGCCGATAGTTAGTACTCGCGGTCCGAGGGCGGAAAAGGGCGGGTAAGAAAGGAAAGGAGCGCACCACTCAGCCGTACCGACCTCCGGCATTGACCCACGTTTATAAACGAGGTGGGTGCCCCCCGAGCGCCTTTAGGCTTCTCCCTTGCGGCGAACCGCCAGGAGCTTGCTCACCAGCGCCGAATCGAGTCGGACTCCCTATTTTGAGATGTTGGATCAAAATAGAAAGGCCAGCACCTGCTTTGCAGGAACGCTCCAGTGTCATGATACCCCAAAAGGGTGCGCGGGCCGCGCGGTTATTTTCGGAAGACGAACCACTCGCTGGCCGCGAAGTTCAGAAGCGAACACACCGCGATGGCGAGGGCGCTGGCTACGTAGTGATGGATGCGCAGGCCGCCGACGAACAGGCGCATCAGAGCCAGGTTGCCGAGGATCGAAATCGCACCGTTGCCGGCGTGGAAGCGCAACAGGCGCCAGCCAGTATCCCGCGCGCCGCCTCGGGGGAGATGCTTCCAGGTGTAAAGCTCGTGCCAGACGAAGTTGTGCAGCACCGCGGTTTCCACGGCCAGCCCGGTGGCCACCAGATAGTTCAAATGGAGCGCGCTGAAGAACAGCGCGAAGGCGCCCATTTGCACTACGATGCCCACGAGGCCCACCAGGTTGAACTTGAGCCAGCGGACCGCGAGCGGCGTCACCTCAGGCGCTCGGCCTCATAGAGCTGGCGGGTATGGCGCACCGCCGACCACACCAGCATCAGCGCCATGCCGGCCATGCCCACGGCGCCGCCGATATCGAACAGCAGGAACCTGCGTCCCAGGAGGCCGACCTCCGGCCGGTAGAACAGGGCGATGTTCCCGATACACAGAAGCACGCGCAGTTCGGTGGGTCCGAAGCTCCAGAAGGAGAGCTGGAAGGTGCCGATGGTGTAAGTGGTCAGATAAACTTCAATCGAAAGCATGAAGTAGGCGATGAGCAGACCGAGCGCGATGTTCGGGCTCATATAACCGCTGAGACCGAGACCGCCGATCAGGAAAAACGTCCCGATGGCGTCGGTAATGTGATCGACATAAAATCCGTAACGCGGGCGGAGGCGATTACGGACGCGGGCCAGGGTGCCATCCAGGCTATCGCCGAACCAGTTGACGGCGAGCGCTAGGATTACCCCGATGAGCGCGCGGCGGTCCCAACTGGCCGCCCAATAGCAGAGACCCGCCAAGAACATGGCGACGAAACCGAGGAGCGTGAGATGGTCGGAGTTGACCCACCCCGGCATACGCTGTGCCAGCCAGATCAACGTCTTCTTCTCGACGGCGGCGAGCATGCTGAGTTGTTTGCGTTCCGCGTCCCGAAAAGGCTGAGTCGCCATAAAAATACCATAGCGCCTAATCCGCGGTAGTGAGTCAAACCTACATCCTGGACCTGCGCCGGTAATCGGCTAAATAGCCCAGTCAAGGCTGCGAGGGCGAGGCACAAGCCGGCGCTCTATTCCCGGCTATCGCCGATTGATGTCGTGGGGCTGGCCAGTGGCAGCGGAGTCCAGCCAGACGTTCGGGTCACCGAAGCGGGCGCGGTTTACGCGCGGGCCTCGGGCAGGGCAGGGCGGTGCCTGCCTGGAAGAATCGGCGTCGGTTCATTTGATGCAATGCCCATGACCCTGACCGCCCCTGCCGCCGGGTCCGAACAGGCTACTGGACCCAGGCAATGTTTTCCAGCACATTGAGCGAGGTAAACGCGGTGCCGTTGAAACGAAGCCCTAGCGCGCCCACACCGAAACCCGAGGTGAGAAACTCAATGGTTCCGCGGATTCCTCTGGTGGATTGCCACACGTCCGGCAGCGCAAAGGCAGTATGCCCGTAGGGCCCCAACTGGAACTGGCGTGTGTCTATAATCCGCCCGGACTCGTCGCGGATGTTTAACGGTATCACCACGGGATTGTTTGTTGGATTAGCCAAGGCGATGCCCGTGATGTAGGGCGCGTTGTCGAACGGCAAAACAAAATGGCTGGCGAACTGGTTTACCGACGGCACCACCGCCTCTTGCGCCTGTCCCCCCGGAAGGTATTGGCGGAAGATCGCGAACATCCCGACGGAATCGTTATTGGTCTGCGAGAGCAGCGCCCACCCGGACGTTAGGTTGCGGCTCAGGCCGGTGGTCTGAAAAGTGAAGCTGGCGGCGGCATCGAGGAAGATCCCCAACCTGTGGACGGTCCCTTCTCCGTATATGGGCACGGAAAAGTCGTAGCCATTATCATCCAGGAAAAGAACATCGAATGACGTTCCGTGATTCTCCAGGTTCACCAGCGTAATAGAGGTTTGCCAGGAACCTCCATCCACAAACTGCGGAATCACGCGGTCCCCCGTGTAAACCACTACGCGAGGGTTGCTGGCGGCTGCCTGTAGCGCCTTTTTCGGCGCCCTGTGCGATAACAATTCGCTGTTCATTCTGGAACCTGGATACCCGTCGCCGAACGCAGTAACGGTTTGCGCGAAAGAGCATGCGCCAAAGCACAGCGCTAGAACTGCGGATCGATGTATTTTCATAAGGTCTCCTGTGTGTCGGCAGGTACTTTGGGATGCGGCGGGTTCGGGTGGAAAACGGCGACGACGTTCCCCCCACGGAACCCTCCACCCTGTCCGATAGTTGCATGGTCCCGGTTTGCTGGCTGTAAGGAATCGCCCATCAGCGCGCAGTTCCGAGCTTTCCCGTACTTATGAAACTCATTTGCCGCGGATCAGGTCACTCTCCAGCCCGCGGTCGAGATGTTATCCGAAGTTGCGCGTCGATTGTACCGGATATACCATACGGGTTCGCCGCGCCCGTGTGCGACGCATTCCTTACCAAAGAGGCTACATGCGTATTTCAATCGCCGTGCCCTGCCTGACCCTTGCCTGCGTACTTCTTCTGCCCGCGAAAACCGTGGTGTTCTGGCAGGAAGGCTTCCCGGCCGTCGCCAGCCAACCGGTGGCGCGTGGCGCCCTGGTGCAGGCCCTGGCGGACCCGGACACCGCATTTGTCGGCATCGAAGGTCTGAAAGACCCGGCGGCGCTGGCCGAAGCCGGCTTGCTGGTGCTGCCTTACGGTTCCTCGGTGCCGGTGGATGCGTGGGGCGCCATTCAGGGATATCTGCGCGCGGGCGGGAATCTGCTCGTGCTCGGCGGCCAGCCGTTCCGGGTTCCGGTGACCCGGGTCAACGGCAAGTTCGTGCAGGGCGTGGCGCAAGACAGTTACTCACGCGAGTTCGGCATCCAGCATACCTACGCGGCGCCAGAGCAGGGCGCGGTGAAGTTCGAATGGAGGGCTGGCTACTCATTTCTGCGCGCGCCGGCCATACAGGCGCGCCGCTTCTTCGTGCTGGAGGGCCGCTTTAACGGCCTTGGCTACATGGTGAATTCCGAGGGCCTGCAAGGGGCCGCGCCGGTGGTGGTTGCGGATCGCGCAGCCGGCGGGTTCGGCAGGGGCGGAGTGGGCGCCGGCGCTCCTGGTGCAGCGGCTCCTGCCGCGGCAGCGGCCGGAGGTAGAGGCCTGGGCGCAGCGGCGGGAACAGCGGGTACACCCGGGCCACCGGCCTCCGGCGGACGCGGCGCCGCGGCGACGCCAAACTCGCGCGCTGTGTTGCTTGCCTTCGAACCGGCGGCGGGCTACTGGGATTCGGCGGACGGCATTTCGCTGATTCACGAAACGGCCGCTTATGCGCGCCAGGGCCCCATCGCACTCACGCTGGAGATGCCTTTCTCGACCGTGATGCCGGACCAGACTCCGCGGGTGCTGATCCATCTTCGCGGTGGACGGCGGGAACTTACGGGCGAGGTCAAAGTCGAACTCGTCTCGGGGACTACGGTCCTAGAGACGCTGCGCGCCGCTTGCTCCGGAACCACCGTGGACGCGGAATTGCCGTTCAGTAAAGCGTACCCGCCCGGCTTCTACACTGTCCGTGGCGTGTGGGAGGAGAACGGCCGGGGCCGCGAGGCCTATTACAACGGCCTGTGGGTGGAGGACCGGAAACTCCTGACCACCGGGCCGGTGTTCGGCGCTAAGGGCGACTTCCTCTCGCGCGACGGCAAGCCGTTCTTCCCGGTGGGTGCCAATTACTTCTCCACCGAAGCCAACGGCTGGGATTTCGCCGGACCGCGCAACGCGTGGATCTGGGAACGGGACTTTACGGAGATGCAGCGGTACGGCGTAAATTTCATCCGCACCGGCGTCTGGTCGCTCAACGCCAGGCAACTCGACGCCGCCAACAAGGGCGCCACAGAGCGGTTCCTGCGCAACCTGGAAGCATTTCTGCTGTCCGCGCGGCGCCACAACATCATCGTCAACTGGACGTTCTATGCGTTCACGCCGAATCCGATTGACCCGAGCACGCCCCCGAGCCAGCAGCCGCCTCCTCCGGCCGGTTTGTCGACCGCGGCGCCGGCTCCCGGCGGTCCGGCCGCAGCGGTGCCAGTTCCGGCAATGGCGCCGGCCCCAGGCGGTCCGCTGGCAGCGCCGCCTGCCCCGGCTGCGGTGGCGGGCGGTGGGCGCGGCGGCCGCGGTGGCGCGCCGCAGGCTCCTCCCCAACCAAATGTGTACCTGGACCCGGCGTCGGTCAAGACCGAGCTGAACTACGTGCTCTCGATTGTGAACCGCTTCAAGGACCTGCCGTTTCTGTGCTGGGATCTGATCAATGAGCCCAGTTTCGCCAACCCGAACCGCCTGTGGACAGGCAACACGCCCAACGGCGACCAGGCGGAACTGGACCTCTGGCACGCCTGGCTGGCGAAGCAGTATGGCGGCATCGAGGCGCTGGCGTCCGCATGGCGGGTCACCCCCGAATCGTTGGGCAGCTTCGACAACGTGCCGCTCCCCACCACTACGCAACTCACCTTCGGACGCTATCAGAATGTCGGAATGGTGCGCGCGTCCGACTACAATCTGTTTGCGCAGGATGGGTTCACCGGCTGGGTGCGGGCCATGGTGACGGCTATTCATGGTACGGGCAGCAAGCAACTGGTCAACGTCGGGCAGGACGAAGGCGGCGTCACCAACCGGGTGCTGAACCAGTTCTACGCGTCCGGCGGCGTGGCTTTCACCACCAACCACACCTATTGGCAGGATGACGCGCTGCTCTGGGATTCGGTAGCGGCGAAACGTCCGGGCATGCCGAATATTGTGGGCGAGACGGGCTACCAGCCGGTCCGCTCGGACGATTCCTTCTGGCGTTACGACGAGATTACAGGGATGCCGCTGAACGAGAAGAAGATGGTCCTCGGCTTTGCCGCCGGATCCAGCGGCGCGCTGATATGGGACTGGGACCGCGAGGTGGATTTCGGCACCAAGCGCAGCGACGGTTCGGCCAAAACGCTACAGACCGCGATGCGCGCGATGGGGCAGTTCGCCGAGAAAGCGTCGCCCTACGCCACCAGCCTGGTCCAGCCGCCGGTGGCCCTCATTTTGCCGCAGTCCTTCCAGCTTTCCGTATATAACAAGAGCGCGCTTGAAGCGCAGCAGCGCGCCGTTCGCGCGCTGTATCACTATGCGCGGGCCGAAGCCTACGCTGTCGGCGAGTACCAGATCGAGAACCTCGGCAACCCCAAGCTGATCATCCTGCCATCGCCAAAAGGCTTGACCGCCGGCGCTTGGGAAGCCATACGAGGCAAGGTGAACGACGGCGCCACCTTGCTGGTTTCCGGACCATTCGACGGGGACCCCCACTTCCATCCCACCGCCCGCAACACGGCAGTGGGCCTGAGTTATGAGACCGTCGCGCTCACTGTGCGGCACGAATTGCTGAAGTTTCCGGGCGGGGAGGGACGGCTCTCTTACAGCGGCGAAAAGACGACTTACCTGGAGCGCGCCGTCCTCCCGGACAAGAGCCTGTGGATCGAGAAACCGCTGGGTAAGGGCAGAATCCTATTTACTCCTCTGCCGCTGGAGTTGAACGACAACGAACAGGTGGTGGGCGACGTGTACAAGTACGCGTTGAAAACCGCCGGCGTGGCGCCCACCTATACCACCACCCTGCAGGACCCTGGGATGTTGATCTGCCCGACGAAATTCCCTCACTCCACCCTGTACGTCCTGGTTTCCGAAACCGGCCAGCAGGCGGTGTCGTTCACCGACCAGAAGAGCGGAAAGCAGTTCTCGGGCACGCTCGAACCGGGGCGCTCGGCCATGCTGCTGGTCGGCGAAGACGGAAGCGCGCTGGCGAGTTACAACTGGAAGTAATGGTGGGACAGGCATCCGGCCTGTCCAGTCAAAGTTAAACCGCTTGCGCCCGTTGGCCGTCCCACGAGTAAGTCTTACCGTTGCGGAGGGCCATCACGCCCAGCAGCGTGGGCAGGGTGGAGTAAAAGCCTGTGTCGATGCTCACCACCGGATCCTGGCGGCTCTTCACGCAATCCAGGAAATTGCGCACGTGCGCGTGGTCGCTGGGGCCGCCGTCATAGCGGAAACTCTGGCTCACCGGCTCAAACGGCGTCGTCGCCGGTGCGCCGCGCCCGCCCGTCGGATTGGGCCGGTAGCGGTAACCGGTGCGATTCACTTGCAGCCACCCGCCGGTTCCCAGGAAGTGGTTGCCCTGGACGTCGAAATCCGGATTCTGGCGCACGCAGTTCGTGTACGTCATCACGAACTGCGGATACTTCCAGGTCACGGCCAAGGAGTCGGGCAACTGCAGCGGTTGCGGCGGGACGCGAACGTACTGGCCCGACGCACTGCACGACAACGGCTCCTGCACGCCCATGTACCAGTGCGCCACGTCGGTCAAGTGGGTTCCCCAATCGAGCAGCGTGCCGCCCGAATAGTCATAGAAGGCACGCCAAGAGCGCTGCCGCATTGCCGTATAGGGGCGGCGTTCGGCGGGCCCCTGGAAGAGATCCCAATCCAGGTCCGGGGGCGGCGCGGTGGGCTCGCCTTCGGGCCGCGTGTAGTTGCCCTGGTAAATGCACTCCGCGTGGTAGACCTTGCCGATCAAGCCGTCCTGCACCCGTTTGGCGTTCTCCTGAAAGTGTTGCCAGGAGCGCTGCTGGAGGCCGATCTGCACCACCCGTTTGTTGCGGCGGACCGCTTGGCGCATCTTCTGCCCCACCTCGATGCTGTTGGACAACGGCTTCTCGCAGTAGGCGTCCTTGCCCGCCTGGCTAGCTTCGATGATCATGGGCCCATGCCAATGATCGGGCGTGGTGATCAGGATGGCGTCCACATCCTTGCGGTCCAGCACCCGCCGGTAGTCGGCCACCGCGTCGGGGTGGCTCTTGGTCTTCTCGCCCAGTTTGGCCGCCTGCTGCTCGCGTGTGGGCTTGTAGACGTCGCACACCGACACCAGTTCCACATCCGGGAAGTCGGTGAAAACTCCGCCGACATAACTGCCGCGAGTGCCGGCGCCGATTATGGCGAGCCGGATTCTGTCATTCGCGCCGATGGCGGAGCGCGAGAGGGCCGCGGTAGCTGCGCCACCGGCCAGAAAACTACGCCTGCTTTGCATAAAAGTCTCCCTTTACGTTTCAGACCGCACCCTTCCTGTACGGGCGCGGTCCTCTAACCTTCAATTCGATTGAGTCGCAGGCTCATTCTCGCTGGTTTCACATTCCGCGTCAAAGGGGGGCGTGCTGTTGCAGCTCTCGCACACGCCGGCGGCACGCTTCCCCATTCTCCCCGCCGCCGGACTATAATCAAGCCAACGGCGTGCTCCGCGCCGCCAAACCTTCCGCCTACCCCACACGCCATGACTGACGTTTTGCATTCCGTTCGTGAGGGACGCCTGTTGCGGCTCACCCTCAATCGGCCCGATAAGCGCAACGCCCTGGATGCAGCCCTTTGCCGCGCACTGTTGACGGCGCTGGACGGTGCCGCCGGCGACCCGGCGGTGGGCGCGATCCTGCTCACGGCCAATGGCAAGGCGTTCTGCGCCGGCATGGACCTGGCCGAGATTGACCAAGCCGCCAATGCGGAGGAGATCAATGTGCTGCACGAACAGCTCTTCACCATCGGGGCGCGGCTCGCCAAACCGCTGATCGCGGGGGTCCACAGCGCAGCCCTGGGGGGCGGCGTCGGACTGGCGGCCAACTGCCATATCGTCGTGGCCGGGCCCGACGCGACCTTTGGTCTGACCGAAATCCGGCTCGGGCTGTGGCCGTTCCTGGTTTTCCGCGCGGTGTCGGGCGCGCTGGGGGAGCGACGGACGCTGGAACTCTCGCTCACCGGGCGAATCTTCGGCTCTGCCGAAGCGCAGGCACTTGGCCTGGCGCACGAAGTGGCGCGGGACGCGGCTGGGCGGGCGCTCGAGATCGCCCGGGAGATAGCCGGATTCAGTCCGGCGGCGGTCCAAAGCGGGATGGCCTTCGTGCAACGCGTGAGGGGGCTTGGCTGGCAGGAATCCGGCGTCATCGCCCGCGAGGTGCGGAATCGGGTGTTTGCCGGGCCGGATTTCCGCGAGGGGATTCGGGCCTTTCGGGAGAAACGCAGTCCGCGGTGGCCCTCCATCGGGGAGGGTGATGCCTAAAAATTCCATGCCACTCAATTTTTGCGGATATGCGACACTAGATGTTGTGGTGTCATCACTCGGGACACTCAGGGTTGGGGTAGGGGTACTTTACTTTTGCGCCAAGCGCGTTTAGTATAGTTACAACTCTCCCCCGAGCCAAGCGAGGTCAAAGCTTTGCTGAAACTGAAACGCGTCGAACTACAGGGATTTAAGAGCTTTTGCGACCGCACCGAACTCCGCTTCAGCGGGCAAGGGATCGCCGCTATTGTCGGCCCCAACGGCTGCGGCAAGAGCAACATCAGCGATGCCATCTGCTGGGTGCTGGGCGAACAATCGGCCAAGAGTCTGCGTGGCGCCCGCATGGAAGACGTGATCTTCGCCGGGACGCGCGACCGCAAACCCCTCGGCATGGCCTACGTCACCATGACGCTGGTGGATCCCGAAATCTACAACGAAAACGCAGCGCACAAGCTTCAGCCGGTGGAAGGTGGGCACCCGCCGAAGAACGCGGAGATTACCATCACGCGCCGGCTCTACCGCTCGGGGGAAAGCGAATACCTGATCGACGGGCGCGCTGCCCGCCTGCGTGACATCCAGGACCTGTTCATGGGCACCGGCTTGGGGCCGGAAAGCTACGCCATCATCGAGCAGGGGCGCATCGGGCAGATCCTGAGTTCCAAGCCGCAGGACCGGCGCGGGGTGATCGAAGAGGCGGCCGGGATTACCAGGTTCAAGACCAAGAAGCGCCTGGCCGAAGCCAAGCTGGAAGGCGCCAAGCAGAATCTTGCGCGCGTCTACGACATCCTTGAAGAAGTCACTCGCCAGGTGAATTCGCTCAAGCGGCAAGCCTCGAAGGCCAAGCGCTATGGCGAACTCAAAATCGAGTTGGATACCCGGCTGCGCGTGGTGTTGGGCGGCAAGTACCGCCTGTTGGAACGCGATGCGGCCAGGACGGCGATCGAGCTGAGCATCGCCGCCAGTGAATTGAAGTCGTTCGGCGACCAGGTGGCGGAGCGCGAACAGGCGCACGAGAGCCAGCAACTGGCCTGCTACGAGGTGGAGTCCAAGCTCACCGAAGCGCGCCAGCAACTGGCGGAGCGGCAGGTGGAGGCGGAGCGCACGCGCGGGCGGCTGGCCTCGCAGGTAAAGGAAAGCGGATCCATCGAGCAGCGCATCGCGCAAAACGAAAAGGACACGCACGATCTGGGGTTGCGCCTGGATGCGCTCGATGAGGAGATCGGCGGCCACAAGAAAAATGTGGAGGCGCTGGAAGCGCAGATCGCGCAGGCGCGCGAGCGCATGACGGAGATCAACCAGCAGCGCGAGGGATTGCAACTCAAGGTGCGCGAACGCGAGCGCGCCATCGAGCTCGGGCGGCAGGTGATTCTGCGGCTGCTGGGCGAGGCGTCCACCCTGAAGAACCAGTTGGCGCAGATCGAAGAGTACCTGGCCGGAATCGACCGGGAGACGGCACGGGCCACGCGCGAAGAGACGGTGGCCGCGGCCGAGATCGAACGGCTGGACATCGCGCGCAAGCAGCTTTCCGAGACCGTGGCGCTGCGCCAGATGGAACTGGAGACGGTGACCGGCGAACGACGCCGCACGGAGCAGGACTTGGCGGACCGCCGCAACCTGGCCGGCGAACTGCGCCGCGAGCTCGACGGCGTGAAGACCGAGGTCAGCCAGATTCGGGCGCGCAAGGAATCGCTGGAGCAGGTGCTGGCCCACCGCACGTATACCACGGAGAGCGTCAAGCGCTTGTTCGAGTCGCTCGAAAAGGGCAAGGCGGACGACCTCAAGCCGCTCGGCGTGCTGGCCGATTACGTGGAAGTGGACCCGCAGTTCGAAAAGCCGGCGGAAGAGTTCCTCCACGAAGAGCTGGAGTACGTGGTGGTGGAGAATTGGCAGCAGGCGGAGCGGGGCCTGGATTTCATCCGCGCCGAACTGGACGGACGGGCCACGTTCCTGGTCCACCCGGAGCCCAATGGTCACGCCCGCGGCCGCCTGCCCGAACCCGCCATTGGCCCGGAGACCGGCATCAGCGCGCGCCTCAGCGATGCACTGCGCCTGACCAATGGATTCAAAGACCGCGCCATCGACCTGATGCCGCGCGTCTCCATGTGTTTTCTGGCCGAGGACCGCGCCGCCGCACAGCGCTTGGCGGTAAGCTATCCGCACCTCTATTTCCTGCTGACCGATGGCGCCTGCTATCACGGCCACACCGTGACCGGCGGCAAGAAGAGCGGGGCGGGCCCGCTGGCCATGAAGCGCGAGGCCCGCGAATTGGCGGTCAAACTGAAGGGGCGGCAATCGGCGCTCGATGAGATGCTGGCCCGGCTGGACGGGCTGACGCAGGAGATCATCGGCTTCGAGGCCGAACTGGAGCGCCTGCGCGCCTTGCAGCAAGCGCGCGAAAAGGACCGCGTCGCGCTGGATCATGATATGCGCAAGCTGGGCGAGGATCTGGCGCGTACGAATTCGCGCGTCAGCGTGGCCCGCCTGGAGTTGGATCGCCTGCGCCGCGACGCCGGGAAATCGGCCGAACAGCGCGAGCGCAACCTGGTTGCCGTGGCGGAGAAGGAACGTCTGCGCGCGGAGAGCGAGAACACGCTAGAGACGCAGCGCGGAGAACTGGAGAAGCTGGAAGGCCAGGCGGCGACCATCGTCGAAGAGCACGCTGTTGTTCGCGCGGAGCTCGCAGGCCTCGAAGAGCGCTACCGGGGCGAGCGCTCTGCCATGGGCCGTCTGGAGCAGCAATTCCGGGAGACCACCAACCGGCGCAACGCCATCGCGCCGGAAATTTCCCGGTTGGGCGAACAGCGCGCGCGCCTGCTGGCGGACAATATAGAGCTGGACCGGAAGGCGGCGCAACTGGCCGAGCAGATCACCACGCTCGAAGCCCAGGTGAACGAGATGGCCACGCAGGATGCCGGCATGCGGGAAGCCTTGCGCGCCAACGAGGAAGATCTCAAGGGGCTGCGTGCGGCGGTGCAGGAAACGCTGGAGAAGCGCTCGCAGATTGAGATCGACCTGGTGCGCAAGCAGGCCGAGCTGAAGTACCTCGACGAAACCAGCCGCAAGGAACTGGGCTGCCCGGTGGAGCAACTCTCGGTCGCCGATGACCCGATTCCGGATAGCGATGCCATCGCCGAAGCGGAGCAATCGGCCAACGAGGTGCGGGGCCGTATCGAAGGGCTGGGCGCGGTCAACGCGGCCGCCATGGAGGAATATCAGGAGGCGCAGCAGCGCCACGATTTCCTGAGCGCCCAGCGCCAGGACCTGATCGATTCCATCCGCGACACGGAGAAGGCGATTCAGGAGATCGACCTGGTTTCACGGCAGAAATTCTCCGAGGCGTTCGAAGCCATCAACGCCAACTTCCGGGTGGGATTCCAGACGCTGTTCGGGGGCGGGACGGGAGAGATGCGGCTCACCGATCCGGAGAACCTCGCCGACAGCGGTATCGATATCGTGTGCTCGCCTCCGGGCAAGCGGCTGCAAAACGTGCTGCTGCTCTCTGGCGGGGAGAAGGCGCTGGCCGCGGTGGCGCTGCTCATGGCGATCTTCCGCTATCAGCCGAGCCCGTTCTGCGTGATGGACGAAGTCGACGCCCCGCTGGATGAGGCCAACATCGGGCGGCTCACCAAGCTGATCACGGAGATGTCGCTGCATACGCAGTTTGTGGTGATTACGCACTCGAAGAAGACGATGGAAGCGGCGCAGGCGCTGTACGGTGTCACCATGCAGGAGCCGGGGGTGAGCCGCATGGTCAGCGTGAAGTTCAACGCCGCCACCGAGGCGGCGGCGTAATTGTGGGG
>JANYAH010000005.1 GCA_025361425.1 Candidatus Solibacter sp.
GTGTGCCTGCCATCCAAGGGTCTGGATCGCGAGGTGTACGACCGGATGCTGGCGGCGGAACTGCACAAGGCTGACGTGGATCTGGTCTGCCTGGCGGGTTTCATGCGGCTGCTGAGCGCGGGTTTCATTCGCGAGTTCCCCAATCGTATTCTGAATATCCATCCCTCGCTGTTGCCGGCATTTCCGGGGCTCGATGCGCAGCATCAGGCGCTGGCGCATGGGGTGAAGCTTACCGGCTGCACGGTGCATTTTGTGGATGAGAGTCTGGATGCGGGGCCGATCGTGATTCAGATGGCGGTGCCGGTACGGGACGACGACACGGAGGAGACCCTGTCGGCGCGGATACTAAAGCAAGAGCATCGCATCTATACGGAGGCAATCGCTATCGTGATCGCGGGCAAATACCGGCTGGAGGGGCGGCGCGTCGTACTCAAGTAAGGGCGCGCCCATTGGCCCGCTCACATAAGGGCGTTGCGGCGCTGCTCGCGCAGGATGAGGAAGTGGGAGAGCTTGATGGGCGGTCCGGGGCCGGATTCCATCTGGCGTTCCACGGCTCTCTGATACTGGCGGAGGGTTTCCAGGCGGCGGCGCGGGGGCAGTTGGCAAGATTCGAAATCCAACAGGAGATCGATTTCCCAGGGCGCAAAGCTGTTGCGGTTCATCTCTCCGCGCTGCAGTTCACCAATCAGGCGTTTGAAGCGATTCAGTTGGAGCTCGCGTTGCTCGATATCGTCTGCCGAGGTCACGGTCAGTTAATCGGCGGAATAGGGACGGAACTTTAGGGATATAAGATGTGCCGGCTTTGCGGCCACTGGCCCTGGCGACGCCAACCGGCTACCAACCCTCCTTCTTTTTCTGCAGCGACCAGAGATAGTCGGCAATCCGATTGATGTCTTCATCAGCCAGCAGGCCTTTCCATGAAGGCATATACAATGGTGCGGCCGGCTTGGCCTGGTTATCGACGGGCGGCACCTTGCCGTTTCGAATAATCTTGATCGCTTCTTCCTTGGTGTAGTCATCCGAAGCGTGCAGAAGCGATGGGACTTCGCCGCCCTGGCTGTTGGGGTTCGGCACGCCTCCCTGGAGTTGCAGGCCGTGACAGCCTACGCGCGCAGCCATCGGCTGTTCCTACTCTACCGGCTTAGACTGGAGCCACGAATCGAAGGGCAGCGGTCTACGGATTGCGGTACCAGACGGGGATTTCCAGGGCGAAATAGTGAAGGCCGATGCGGGCCAGAAACTGGATGCGGTGGCCGGGGTCGCAGGTGGCGCGGATGGTCGGCAGAGAAATGCGCGTGTCGGCTTCGCTGATGCGCACGAAGTTGTCCACGCAAGCGTCGTTCGTGAAGAGTTCGGCGGCGCGCAGCGCACCGGCATCGGGCAGCAGGATGGCGAACGTCTCGCCGGGTGCGGCGTGGCCATCGCCGTTGCCTTCGCCCAACGGGTGCGGGTAGGGCGGCACGGTGAGACCGTCGGCGATCTGGTAATCGGCGAACGCGGCGGCGGCGGGGTAAACGGGGACGTCCATGGAGAGGCGGATCTCGCCATCGACGGCCACCAGGCGGGCTCCGGAGACGGCCGGGCCGTCGATGGTGAAGGTCACGGGGAGCATCACGGATTCGCCGGGCGCGAGACTGTTCAGGCGGGCGGAGGGGGTTTTGAACTTGACGCCGGGCGTGGGGCTTTCCCATTGCAGCAGCGCGGTTGCGGAGCGGGCGGCGCCTTTGTTCCAGAACTTGACACGCACTTGGATGGGTTGGCCGGCGGACGCCCACGCCGCGCCGGTGATTTCGAAGCCCGCCAGCGCCACGCCGGGGGCCGCGCCGATGCCCACCTCGTAGGCGTCGCCATCCAGATCGAAGCTGAGCCGGCCGCGCGCGTCGGCCTTCTGGGCGGCGTGGCGGACCTTGCCGTCGCGCAGGCGGATGTAGCTCACGGGGTACACCGCGCTTGGCGTGTACAGGCGCGGCGACGTGATGGAGAGCTTGACTTCACGGAGGGCGGCGCCGGCGGGGATCCACTCGCGCACGGTGGAGCGGAAGCCGGTGCGGGAGACGTTTTCCAGCACGGTAAAGGCCGGGCGGCGGCGGTCGGAAACCACTTCCCAATCCCAGACGCCGAAGTTCGGGTAGGGGTCGGCGTGGCTGAAGGCGGCGGGTTTGGCGCGCGGATGGGCGAAGGCGTCGAGATGGAAATCAAGGGTCTCGGCGAGGGAGGATCCGGCGGCCACCTGGCGGATACGGACCGGGTCGAGCGTGGCGTAGAGATCGGTCAGGCCGGAATCGACGTCGAAGCCCTGTGGCCCGGTGGGGGCTTCGGCGGTGGCGCCGAAACTGGAGGCGCTGGCGATAAGGTCGGGGCACTTGGCGGCCTGCCAGATGGCGAGGAAGCCGCCTGCGCCGGAGCCCGTCACCGCGCGGTGGTCGCGGTCGGGGATGGTGCGCAGGGTCTTGTCAATATGCTCGATGAGCTCGGGGAAGTACAGCGGGAATTGGCCGGTGGTGTCGGCGGGGCCGGAATCGACAACGATCACGGGGTGGGCTGTGACGTAGGCGGCGAGCCCGCCATCGCGAGCCTGGTTCTCCGGTTCGTAGCCGTGGAACCAGTAAATCACGGGGTAGCGGGTGGTGCTCGATGTGGCGTAGGCGGGGGGCAGGTAGACGCGGTAGGCGCGGGGCGTGGCCATGACTTGGCTGCGATGAGTCAGCTCCTGGATGAGGGCCGCGGGTTGGGCGGCGGCGGTCACGGCAATCAGAATGAAGAGAAAGCGCACACTTGAGTTCGTACCATTTACAGAGCGAACCTGCAAGGCGGTATCCTGGGGCTATGCAACTGGCCGTGGCTTCGGACCATGCGGGCGTAGCGCTCAAGGCGCGGGTGATGGAGCAGTTGCGCCAGGAAGGGCACGAGGCGGTAGACCTGGGGACGTACACCACGGACCCGGTGGATTATCCGGACTACGCCAAGGCGGTGTCGCTGGCCGTGCTTAGCGGACAGGCGGAGCGCGCGGTGCTGATCTGCGGCAGCGGCGCGGGCGCCTGCGTGGCGGCCAACAAGATCAAGGGGATTCGCGCGGCCACGTGCCACGACAACTTCTCGGCGCGGCAGTGCGTGGAAGACGACAACGTGAATGTGCTGTGCCTGGGGGCGCGGGTGATCGGCCCGGAACTGGCGGTCGACGTGGTGCGGGATTACGTCGGCGCGCGCTTTTCCGGAGCGGAGCGGCATCGCCGAAGGCTGGCCAAAATAGCGGCCTTCGAGGCGGCGTTCGGCGGGTCGTCGAACGCCCCTGTTAACTCATAGACTAGCTGCCACTCGCGCGCCCAACTAGGCCAGCGCGTTCTTGCAGTACGCCACGCACTTCTTGACCTCGGTCACCACATCGGACCCTTCCGGCGTATTGTATTCGTACTCGATGCTGCCGGGGAACTTGTACTTCTGCTTCTTCATCAATTGCAGGATCTCTTTCAGTGGCGTCTCCCCCTGCCCCCACGGCATATTGGGGCCTCCGCTGCCTGGGCCGCTGTTCTTGGCGGCGCTGCTCGGGCCCTTGCGGTCCTTCAGGTGCAAACTCGCGATCCGGTCGTGGTACTTCTCCACCAAAGGCGCAGGAGACTGGCCGTTGACGCCATAGTAGTGACCCACATCGAAGTTCAGCGCGGTGTAATTGGATGCCGACAGCACTTTGTCGAAACCGGAGGCGCCCCCCTGCCCATGCGTGTGGAAAGCGATGTTCAGCTTGCGCTTCGCCGCATAATCTGCCACCCGCTGGAGCAGTTTGTCATTGGTGGGCAGTTCCATCGTGATGTGGTTCGCGCCCAACGTTTGCGCCACGTTCCAGATGTATTCATACTCGGCGTCCGGCATGTCCAAGGTTGGCGGCAGCTTGAAGGCGTAGATCTTCACCCCCGCGTCTTCATACATCTTGCGGAAGGCTTTGTACTTGTCCATGGAGACTGAGGTCCGCCACTTCAACATATCCTCGGACGCCTTGCGTCTCGCCTCCCGCTGTTCGGGAGTCATCGGCGCCCGGCCCCCGCCCGCTCCGCCCGGTCCCGGCCCCGGCCCCGGCCCCGCCGCCGCCGGCGAGCCGGCATAACTCTCTGCCACGTTGCTCATCAGTTCGATCCCACTGATTCCGCACTCGAGGCAATACTTCAGAACTTCCTCGGCGCTGGATGGCAGCGAGCGAAAGCTGTAGGTGATGGTGCCAATCTGGACTCCGCCGAAATTGGAGTTCGGCTTGGCCAGCAGGCTGGCGGCGGGCAGAGCCGCGGCGGCCAGTTTTCCGAAATCTCGTCGCGTGAAAGTCATTGGATCTCCTCTAGAGTTTCACTTCCCAACCCTTGCGATAGGTAGGCTTGATCCACTTGGTGGCGTCCTTATTGTTGGTGAACTCCATCTTCGCGTTGTCCCACATCAGCTTGCCTTCATAGTGAATGGCAGCGGCGCCGAGCACCAGCCACTCGGTGTATGGTCCGGCGATGCTGAAATTGGAGCAGGCCGGCGCCCCCCCTTTACACGCACGGACCCAGTCGCGCACATGCGCCGCGTGGTTAGAGCCCGTGCTCGCGCCGGGCGAACGTTGCAGATAAGGGTTCGGCAGCTTGTATTCCGCCCAACGGGACCCCGGAAGCAGACCGACGCCTTCACCGCGTCCGCTCGTACCCATGTAGCCTTTCGAGCCGACGAAGATGCTATTGTAGCCGCTGCTCTGGCCGCCGCCCGGTCCACGCCCGCCGCCACCGCCGGCCGGCACAGTTCCGCCCGGGCCGCCGGGAGCACCCGCACCACCAGGACCGCGCCCGGCAACTTGCGCGCCACCACCGGACCCCGGGATAAATCCACCCCGCCCCGCCGCCGGACCCACCTGCGGCCCCATGCCCGCGATCTTGCGCGCTTCTTCGCCCGTCATGCCAGGGGGCGTGTAGGCATCGCCGCCCGCGTGGTGATACCAGTAAATCGTCACCGGTGGCATGCCCGGGCGCGCGGCGAACTCATACTTGAGCGCCAGCTCATCGGGGAACGTAAACGCCGGCAGCGAATTCTTCTTAATACACTCGACGCTGACCAGGTACTTCGGATCCAACTGCAGCGCCCAGTTTGCGGGGCCGAGGATATGCACGCCCCAGTCGCCGATCAGGCTGCTGCCGAAATCGTAAAAGCCACGCCAGTTGAAGGGCAGGTAGAAACCGAAATTCTCCTGGCCGCCAAAGCCGCCCCGCCCGCCGGGAGCGCCGGGCCTGCGTGCCGGATCGAAGATCCCACTTCCTGCGATCCCGCCGGGAACCACGGGAGCGCCTGCCGGTACGCCGCGGCCCCCGCGGCCGCCGCGCGCATTCCGCTCCTGCACGAACGTCTTGTATCCCTCATCGCCCGTCGTAAACGGCCGGGCCGCGGAGCCGCCCAGCCAAAGATCCCAATCGAGTGAATCGGGAACGGGTGTCGGCGCCGGGATGGTCACCATCTCCTGCGGCCAACTCGGCCGGCCAGTCCAGGCGTGGACCTCTTTGACTTCGCCGATCTCGCCCGACCAGAAGATCTCGCACGCCACCCGGGTGGCATCGTGCGAGTAGCCTTGGTTGCCCATCTGCGTAGCCACTTTGTACTTTTCCGCCGCCTGCGTCAAAAGGCGGGCCTCCCACGAGGTGCGGGTCAGCGGCTTCTCCACATAAACGTGCTTCCCATGTTGCATGCACGCCATGGCGCAGATGGTGTGCATGTGGTCCGGCGGCCCCACAACCACCGCGTCGATTTCTTTGCCCTGTTTGTCGAGCATCTGGCGGAAGTCCTTAAACTTGACCGCCTTCGGGAACCGCTCGAACGACTCCCGGCCACGCTCCCAATCGACGTCCGCCAGCGCCACCACGTTCTCCACGCCCGCCTGCGCCTGCATCAAATCCGCGGCGGGCTGTCCGCCCGCGCCGATGGCGGCGAGGTTCAGTCTTTCGTTGGGCGATTTGTATCCCAGCGCCTTGAGAGATGGGGTACTGCCGAATCCGCCGAGCGGGACTGCCCCCGCCAGAAGCGATCCGTAAAAGAAATACCGTCTTGAGAATCCGTGCTGTGACATATGAGCAAACCTTTCCTTCCTGCGCTATTGCCCCATCGCCGAAGTGGGGCGGACGCCCTCGTCCGCGCGCGACCCCCGGTCGCGCTCTCACACTACATTGTCAGATCTTGCGCGCGACAATATACCAGGCTATGGAAGCAGTCTAGTCCCCGGCGACTTCACTCGCAAGTACGGAACAGTAAAAGTGCAGGGCCTTGCGGTCCGGGATCCGGTAATCCGGAGGTAACTCCACCCCGCACAAAACCTCCTGGGCCTTTCTACGCGGATACCCGCAAGACTCGTTTACCCGTCCGATGGCCCAGACCGGTCGTACCGCATTGGCAACAGCGGGCTTGTCCTTGAGCACACAGGTCCGGTATCTTCCTACTTACCCACTACAAGAATCGAGAACGAATCCGGTAACATCGGGCCGCGAGCGGGTCCTCGACCGCCCCGTCCCTGTGGCGGCGGCGCTCCCCCCGCGGGTGGCGTGGCCTGTGGCGGCGGGCCGTACTCCGCGGCCATCGTCAGAATGTGGCTCGTCTTCGTATCCAACGTTAGCGTCTTGGCTCCCGCCATCGTCTGGAGATCCTGCTCCACGGCGAAGCTTGTCGGACTGTTTTCCTTAATGATCGTCATGGTGCCGTTACCGTGCGAGCTGAACGCTTCCATCGTAGCCGGATTGAACACCGCGCCATCAGAGCCGCCGGCCAGCTTCAGCGAGGTGATGATCTTGCCGTCGTCCGCGTTAAGAATCACCATCATGGGCTGCGCCGGCGTGACAGCCGGTATTCCCGATTGTCCGCAGGCCGCGAAGAGCACGTGATTCTTGATATCCAGCGCCAGCCCGTTGCACCGGCTGCCTTTGTCCCCGAAATCGTAATGCGCGGTGACCTTCATCGTCTTGGCGGCGATCACCGCGACGTTGGCCTTATCCTGGATGACGACATAGATATGTCCCTTGCCGTCACTGACCGCCTGCTCTGGCGCGCCGCCCAAATCAATCGTACCGAGCACGGTGCCGTCCTTTGCGTCGATTACCGTCGCGTCCATCGTCGGGTGGCTGAGCACGTAGATGCGCTGGTTAAACGGGTCGGCAAGAATGCCGTCCGGGCTGCACTTTGGGTCGATATCGATGGTCTTAATAAGAGCCAGCGTTTTGGTATTCCACATCGCGACCGGTTTGCTGCTGGCGAAACCATGGCCGGATTTCAGATCGACCGCCGCGCCATTTGCCCTGGTATTGGGAATGTCACCGACTGGCGTCAGCGTATCGAGATTAAAGACGGTCACGCGGGCTGGTGTCGGGGTCTCTCCCTGCACGGCGCCGCGCGGAATGTACAGCCGGCGTCCGGCACCGTCCGCATAGATGTAGTCGAAGCCGCCCAAGCCACCAACTTTGGCCGTCTTGAGCACCTTGTAAGGCCCTTGTTGGGCCATCCCCGCGGTTGCAAACATGGCGAACCCCACGGCAAATCCGAGGCACATCCGTCGCATAACTTATCTCCTAAATTCCCCGTTGGTTGCCAGTATAACTCCGAAACGAACTCCGGTCCATTTGCGCGCGCAAATCAGCATTTGCGGAGTGCACCAACATCCCTCGTGGTCGTTTGGTAAAGCAGTAAAGAACTGACGCGACGCGCAGGCAAACAGTGATTTTGACTGGATGTTTCATCCGGGCCGTGGCTCCCAGTGTTCACCTACAGACCGCGGATCGGCGCCTGCTGAATAAGATTGGCTTGTCTGGGAAATCTGTGGCTAACTTGCGGGCTAAGCGCTGGGGTTGAGCGAGGAAGGGCTAGAACTTGCGATAGGTGGAGTCGAAGGATCTTTGCTCGTCTTCCCAGCCGTTGTGGATGAGCGGGCCGCCGTCCTCGTGGACCGCATTGCGGATAAGCGTTTCCGCGGCGACCTTGTTCGCGCTTGGAAAGAGATGCTGGGTCAACGTAGTCGCTTTTCCCAGCACGTACGGCACGCTGTAGTAGTGCCGCTCCACCTCAATGTGATAGTTGATGTTGATTCATTAAGGCATAATCGACCTTCGTGACCCCCTAAACGGTTATGACGCCGGCCGCGCGCCGGGCATTGAATTCCTGGAGCGCTTCCAACATTGCCAGAATATTTTTACGGGGCATGCCGGGGCTCACTCCACCGCCAAGGGAAAGAATAATTCCCTCGCCGCCAGAGCCCTCCAGGACTTCGAGCGTTGCCTCCTTCACTTCTTCCGGAGTGCCGCGGACCGCAATTTCCAGCGGGTTGACATTCCCCATCAGGCACATCCGGTCGCCGACCCGCCGCTTCACTTCGATGATGTGCTTCTGCTTGCCCCAATTGAGCACGTTGAATCCAGCGTCGGGAAGGTGGTCCAGGCAGGCGTTCACTTCGGCGTCATTGTGATACAGCTTTACCCAGTCCGCCGGGAAGGCGTCGCATATGCGTTTGAGGTAGGGGTGCGCGAACTCCAGATAGTGCTTTTCGTTGATGAAGCCCACGATGTCATCCAGGATGAAAATGCTCTCGACCCGGTCTCCCATGACTTTCTGCTGCGCCTTTAGCCAGTCGATGATGACCCGCGTGCAGAGGTCGATCAGGCGGTGGGCGCCCTTGGGGTCTTCCACCAAATCGATCATGAAGTGGGTGGTGCCGCGGACAAAGGCGGCGGTGCACAGCGGGCCGCGCGACGTCACCATCGGCAGGATGTAGCCGTGGTCCAAGATGCGTTGCCGGGCCATGCCGATGCGATGCAGCGTAAGCGCCGCGAAGCCGTCCGACTCTACTTGGTATTCGGCGAAGTTGTCGATATCTTCCAGCCGGTACAACGTGTGGTATTCGCTGGGAGTGTTATCCTGCCAGAATTTGATCTTGGAACCGAGGATCGAGGGTTCCGCCGCCATGCCGTACTCCATCCACCAGGAAGGGATAAAGATGATATCGGGATACTCCCGCATGATCTTGAGATTGGATTCGAACCACAGTTCCGGGTCCAGGAAATAGTCCAGGTGCTTGATACCCAGATATCCGGGAATCCACGGGCTATCCACGATCAGCGCCATCGGGATCTTGTCCATGTTCTCGCGGCGGGCCGCGCGCTTAAATATTTCCCACTGTTGGGGCAGCATGAAGTATCTTTCCTTATGCAATGGTGAATATGGCCGGGATGCAGCCAACCAGTCACTGCTGAAGATTGTTGTACCATGAAACAAAATATCAACATTCGGGAAGGTTGCGCGGCGGACGTGACTTTGCCGGAACCTACGTTTTTGGGCTGTTTCTGCGCTTGTACGAAGCGGTGACGTTGGGCAGGTTTCGATGCTTTTCTGAGGACGCAGCATATCTATGCTCCGCACACTATATCTGATCGCCTGTCTGATATCCGCTCTGGGTCTTCACGCGGAAAACGGCGCCGAAGCCTGGTTGCGGTACGCCCCATTAGAGGGTGCCACGGCCACTCAATATCGCACTGGCCTCCCGGCCGCGATGGTCTCCTACGGCAGTTCGCCCGTGGCGCGGAGCGCGCAGCGCGAATTGCTCCGCGGAATCCGCGGCATGCTGGCCCGGACTATACGCACACCGGCCCGTCTGCCCACCGAAAACGCGATCGTCCTCGGCACCCTCGCCGAACTCGCTCCGCAATTCCACCTGGATGCCGAGATTCCACCGGATGGATATTGGCTGACCACGGCTACCGCGAACGGTGTCTCTTACACGGTGATCACCGGCTCCAACGACCGCGGCGTGCTCTACGGCGTGTTCGGCTTCCTGCGCAAAATCGGCCTCGGCGAGCCGATCGCCAGCCTGAATGAAAAGCAGTCGCCTTACGCCGCCGTGCGCTGGGTCAACCAGTGGGACAACCTGGATGGTTCCGTCGAACGCGGTTACGGCGGACGCTCCATCTTTTGGGAGAATCTCCACGCGCGCGATAACTTGAGCCGCGTGGGCGACTATGGCCGGCTGCTGGCATCGCTCGGCATCAATGCCTGTTCCATCAGTAACGTCAACGCCAACCCGCGCGTTCTGGCCAGCGACTTCCTTCCGCAAGTGGCGCGGATCGCCGAGGCCTTCCGTCCGTGGGGTGTGCGCGTGGCCGTGGCGGTCGATTTCGGAAGTCCCAAAACCCTGGGTGGCCTCGATACTTTCGATCCGCTGGATGCGCGCACGGCGGCGTGGTGGAAAGCCAAGGCGGACGAACTCTACACCGCGATTCCCGACCTCGCCGGCTTCGTGCTTAAGGCGGATTCCGAGGGCCGCGTTGGCCCTTCCACCTACGGCAGGACGCATGCGGATGCGGCCAACGTGGTGGCGCGCGGCCTCCAATCGCATGGCGGCCTGCTGTTCTATCGCGGTTTCGTCTACGACCATCACGCCGACTGGACCAATCCGAAGAACGACCGCGGCCGCGCGGCTTACGACAACTTCCACCCGTTGGACGGCAAGTTCGACGATAACGTGATCGTGCAGATCAAGCACGGACCCATCGATTTTCAAGTGCGCGAACCTGCCTCTCCCTTGTTTGGCGCCCTGGAAAAGACCAACCAGGCGATCGAGCTGCAAATTACCCAGGAGTACTTCGGCCAGGCTCGGCACAATGTGTTCCTAGTCCCCATGTGGAAAGAGGTGCTCGATTTCGACATGCACGCCCGCGATGGCGCCACGCCGGTAAAGGCGTTGGTGGCGGGCAAGACCTTCCGCCGGCCCACCGGTGGATTCGTGGGCGTCGCCAACATCGGGCTCGACGAGAACTGGTGCGGCAACCACCTCTCGCAGGCCAATCTCTACGGGTTCGGCCGCCTGGCCTGGAATCCCGATTTGAGCGCGCAGCGCATTGCCGAAGAATGGACCAAACTCACCTTCGGCAACGATGCCAGGACGGTGGAGACCATCGCTTCCCTGCAACTCAGTTCGTGGCGGACGTACGAAAACTATACCGGACCGCTCGGCCTCCAGACCCTTACCGATATTGTCGGCAACCACTATGGCGTCAGCGTGGAAGCCTCGGAGCGCAACGGCTGGGGCCAGTGGCACAACGCCGATGCCCAGGGCGTCGGCATGGAAAGAACCGTGGCGCACGGGACGGGCTTCATCGGCCAGTACCGTCCCGCGGTGGCCAAAATCTACGAATCTTTGGAGACCTGCCCCGACGATCTGCTGCTCTTTCTGCACCACGTGCCGTATACGTATCAATTGCATTCCGGCAAGACCGCGATCCAGTATATTTACGACTCGCACTACGAGGGAGCGGTCACGGTCGAAAGATACGTGCGCGAATGGCAGTCCCTTAAGGGCCGGATCGACGACCGCCGCTTCGACGATATCCTGGCGCAACTGGAGTATCAGGTGGGCCAGGCGCAGGTCTGGCGCGATGCCGTCAATAATTGGTTCCTGCGCGCCTCCGGTATTGCGGACGCCAAAGGCCGCGTGGGCCCCCAGCCGGGGCGCTTCGAAGCCGAGTCGATGAAACTCGATGGCTACACCGTCCGGGATGTCACTCCGTGGGAGGCGGCTTCCGGGGGAAAGGCCGTATCGTGTCCGGTCGCCGCGTGCACGGCGAGCCTGCGGCACGCGGGCGCGTCTGGGTGGTACACCATACGGGTTCAGTACTTCGACCAGATCGACGGCGTATCGCGTTTTCGGGCTTGGGTCGGCAATCAGATGGTGGACCAGTGGCAGGCCGCCGACCGTCTGCCCACGCGGCGGATCGATTCCTCTTCGTCGTCGCGGCGGGTGATCAGGGGCATCGCTCTACGGCCAGGGGATGAGATTCGCATCGAAGGTCTGAAGGATGGTGGCGAAACTGCCGCCCTTGATTACGTCGAGATCCTGCCGGAAGGAAATTAAATTCTGAGCGGCTTTCGCTGAGGCGCACGGCGGAGCGCTACCTTGACAAAGCGGATGCGGTGGTGGCGGCGTACACCGGGGTCTGCGCCAGCGTGAAGCCGGTGGAACTGCTCTCGCGGATTTTCAGCGTGCGCATCAACGCAGTTATTGCTTGATCACGGTGCCGTCGGGAAGGCGCAGGTCGTTCCAGCCGCCAGAGCTCCGGCCCCGGTGAGGGTTTTCAGCAGACTGCGTCGGTTGGTCTTCATGCGTTAACCTTTTCGCCCGGCGGTGGCTTTCCGCAGACGCTGCTGCCGGATACCGGCGAAGTCGAACCGCGCTTCACGAACCGAGATGCCGGCAATCTCGATGCGGCTCAAATCGCGAGTGCCGATGCCGCGGGCTTCCCCAAGCGCGACGATGCTATCGGCGTTCTCGAAGGGCGGCGTGCCCCGGGTCGCCATCGGGTCGAACCCCATCACCGCCATGCACACGGCATCGGTGTTAATGGGGCTGGTGCCGGCCACGATCACGCCCGGGCTGACGGCGATCTGCAATTCCACCTCGCGCCCCCAAGGGCCTTCGCCGCCGGTCATGGTCTTGATGCCGTCCACGATGGCAAGATCGATGGGCCGTACCGTGACCAGGTCCACCACTACGCGCGGCACGCGGTAGCCGGCTTGTCGGGGAGTGGTCAGGTCCTTCTCCTGCGGCGCGCTCTTGGATGGCTGGCGAGCGCCGGAGTGGATGATCTGCCGTCCGCCGCTCGGCAGCTCGGTGGGTTCGTCCTTGCCCGAACCGGTGCCGTAGATGGTGGCCGGCGTGATGCCGAAGCAATTTTTCATGGAGAGCGTGACACCCGCCACTGCGTGCTCCTTGAGTTTGGCAATGCTGACGAAAGCATCGCAGTCTTCGGAGGAGTGGTTGAGGTCGAAGCCCGGGAAGATATCGCCGCCGCCGGGCACCATGAGCCGGGAATACTTCCGGCCCTGTCCTAGATAATTGGTGTTTTCGAACTCCACATTTGGCGCGGCGTTGAGGATGTCGCGCGGTTCCCAGTTGGCGAGCAGCATGTACTCGTCCAGCGGGTCGGCGCTAGACCAGGGGCTCTCCAGAATGCGGTTGCGCCGCGCCCCGGCCTTGCCCATCAGGTGGGTTGCGGCCGCGATCACCTGCGGGTGCGTGTAGTGGGTTTCGCCTAGAGGCCGGCAACCTAACCGGTAGGTAAGCGCGCCGGTGAGGTTGATCTTCACCCCCACCGTCTTACCTTTGACGATCCGGCTCAAGCCGCCAATCTGGTCGAACATGCGGTCGAGCGCCGTCAGCTCGCGCTGAGTCTGGTGGGAGGCGCGGCCGCACGCCGGCTGGACGAGTATCTGCAGGCCACCCTGATCGGCGTGACGCGGGACGGCATTGACGTGGAGATCCGGTTGACGCCGGGCGTTGCAATGCTGCCGGTATTGATGGCTGTGATCGACCAGGATCGCGACGGACGGATTTCCCAGGGCGAAGAGCGGGCCTATGAGGGCCGAGTGGCACGGGAGGAGGAGTTGCGAGTGGATGGCGTACAAGCGCCGTTGTCGTTGATCGAGAGCAACTTTCCGACTCTTGAAGCCATGCGGGAGGGATTGGGCACGATCGGCATAAAACTGCGCACGGCGCGCACCGGGCACCAGTTGCGCTTCGAAAATCGGCATCTGCCGCAAATCAGCGCATACCTGGTGAATTGCCTTGCGGCTCCCTCGGACGGGCTTGTGGTCCGGCGGCAGCAGCGGGACCAGGCGCAGAGGTCGATTGAGTTCGAGTATTCTTTTGGCGCGGGCGCAGTACCGGGCCCGCGAGCGGCGTGGATCTCGCTAGGGCCATTCTGGCCAGCCGCGATCGGGATGCTGCTTGTGGCCCGGACGGCGGTACTTATCTACAGAGCGAAACACGACAAGAGAGCATCCGAATCCATACGAGTTAAATCCCTGTGAGCTTAGCTGGTTCGTCCGTCAGCTGGTCGGCGATCCGATTGCGGCGTTGACCCCGGATGCACAATCGGCGACACTCAGTTGTTGAGTTCCTAAGGCGGAAATCTCCGATGAGGCATCTTATGCGCTTTCTCTTCTCCACCATCGTTATCTGCACCGCCGCGGTGTTGCCGGCTTTCGCCGCCAACGGCATCAAGACCGCGAACGGCGTTCTCGAATCCACCGCCGCGCCAAAAGACGGCTTGCGCACCTTCAAAGGCATCCCGTTCGCCCAGCCGCCCGTCGGCGACCTGCGTTGGCGGGAGCCGCAGCCCCTCAAGAACTGGACCGGCACCCGCAACGCCGACCAGTTCGGCCCCCGTTGCATGCAGCGTACCTCACCCGGCGCCGACTACTGGTTCCGCGGCAACGGCATGAGCGAGGATTGCCTCTACCTCAACGTCTGGACCCCCGCCAAATCGGGTAATGAAAGACTTCCAGTTCTCGTTTACATCTTCGGCGGCGGCTTCCAGAACGGCGACGGCTCGGAGCCGCGTTACGATGGCGAGAGCATGGCCCGCCAGGGCATGGTTGCGGTCTCCGTCAACTACCGCACCAACATCTTCGGCTTCTTCGTCCATCCCGACTTGACGAAGGAGTCCCCGCACCGCGCCGCCGGCAACTACGGTCTGTTGGACCAGGTGGCCGCCCTCCAGTGGGTGCAGCGGAACATCGCGGCCTTCGGCGGCGACCCCAAGCGCGTCACCATCGCCGGCGAATCGGCCGGCTCCATCTCCGTCAGCGCGCTCATGGCTTCGCCGCTTTCGAGGAACCTGATGGCCGGCGCCATCGGCGAGAGCGGCGCCGCAATCGCCAGCCTGCCGCCGCAGCCTCTCGCCGAGGCTGAACAGAATGGCGTCCAATTCTCCACCGCCGCTGGCGTGAACACGCTTGCCGCCCTTCGCGCCATGACCGCGGTGCAGATTCAGGACGCCGCCGCCAAAGCTCAGGGCGTCCGCTTCAGCACGGCCATGGACGGTTATTTCCTTTCGAAATCCTTGACGGCGATCTTCGAAGCGGGCGAGCAGGCCAAGGTGCCCCTGCTGCAGGGTTCGAACACCCAGGAGCAGGCGGCGCGCTCCGTTCTGGGCACCGGCGACCCTACGCCGGAAACCCTCGCCAACGCCATTAAAAGGTTCTATGGGGAAAAGGCCGACCCGGTGCTGAAGGCCTACGCCGCTAGCACCACCGATGAGGTTTACGAAGCCGCCACCCACTTGGCCAGCGCCCGCTTCATCTCGTACGGCACCTGGAAGTGGGCTGAACTCCAGATGAAGACTGGCGGCAAACCGGTATACCGCTACCTGTACGCCCGCCCCCGCCCGGCTTATCTCGGCATGCCGGGCGAACCCGCGCCCGCTGCGCCCGCCCAGCAACCCCAGGCCCCCCGCGGCGCGTCGCATTCCGCCGAGATCCAATACGCCATGGGCAACCTGGATCTCGACAAGCGCTACGCCTGGGAGCCCGCCGACTACCAAGTATCCAAAACGACGCAGGCCTACTTCGTGAATTTCATCAAGACTGGCAACCCGAACGGCCCCGGCCTACCGAACTGGCCAGCCTACCGCGTCGACAATAATTACCAGCGTATGCGCATCGATGTGAAGTCCCAAGTCGAACTCGAAGGGGACCGCGACCGGTATCTCGCGCTGGAGGCGGCAACCACGGCGCGCTAACCGGCGCCCTGCGATAAGGCGTTTCAACGGAAGCGGGACAAGCGCGGGCAGCGGTTGCGCTAAGTGACGCTGAACCTTTCACGACGGTCGACCGCACACACGCGGCTGATTGGCTGCGGGGCCGCGCACTTAGAAAGCACGCTCATTGATTAGTAAGTCATCTTCGAGACAGCACCGGAACCAGATTGCGAGCTCCGGTGCGTGCAGTTCTACTTCTTGCGGAGGACCTGGTCCAACAAAAGGTATCGCGAACGCGCTTCGGGAACGGTGCGGGACTCGACGTTCAGGTTCATGATCTGGAAGCCTTCGCCGGGCCCGTAGGCGGGCCACTTCGGCAGCCCCGAGCCGTTCGGATCGCCGGTCTTGATAAAGTTGGCGAAGTAGGTTTCCATCAGTTCCGAGAGCTTGTAGTCGCCCGGCTCCCAGGCGTAGTGCTTGTTGCTGGCCAGATTGCCAAGCGCGTATTCGATCTCGGCCGAGTGCACGGCGCCGCGCCACTTCGGAGGGGCGGATGCAGCGGCCGAATTGGTGATGATGCCGCCCGCGGTGCCCGGCGTCTGGTTGGCGGCTCCCAGGAATTTCGGGCGCGGGCGCGCGAAGAAGAAGCGGTACACCGGTTTCCCGCTCGACTGGCGGTGGCCTTCGCCAAGACGCCACATGTTGTAGCCCATCCCCTGATCGGTGGCCAGCGTTCGGGCCGCATCGAGAACCTGATCTTCGGTCCTGCCAGCGGGGTAAAGCGCCAGCACACGCTCGGCATCGCCACCGAACGCCTTGCGCACGGCTGCCGCGTACCCCTCGGACGTCGGCGGATTGTCTCCCAGCAAAGACCGTGCGGTCCGGTCTTCCGAAACCCACCCCTGCAGCAGCGCCACGTGCGCCTGTTCTCCCGCATCCATGTATCCGATCAAGTCTTTGGCGGGTACCTGGTAATTGTCGGCGACCGCCTCGAAACGCGCCCAGGCAGGATTCACGGTCAATTCCAGCACTTTGGCGGCGGGCATCGAACGCAAGTCCTTGAGCGACCGCGCTCCGGCCGCGGCCATGAATCCCATCCCGTGTTTCTCGCCGTCGGCTAGCGACGGGGGCTTGGTGGCCTGCACCATGCTGCCGCTCTCCATGATGGCACCGGCGAAAAGGTTCTTCGAAAGGGGAGAGATCATTTGCACGGTCACCGAGCGCGATCCGGCAGACTGGCCCGCGATAGTAACCCGCTTCGGGTCTCCGCCGAACGCCGCGATGTTCCCCTGCACCCATCGCAACGCGGCATTCTGATCCAGGAAACCGTAGTTGCCCGAAGCGTGGTACGGGGCTTCGGCAGTCAGTTCGGGATGCGCCAGGAAACCGAAGACCGTGACGCGGTAGCTGATGGTTACCGAGACAATTCCCTTCGAGGCCATACTCTCGCCGTCGTACCGCAACTCGGAGCCGTCGCCCGCCACCAGCCCGCCGCCGAAGAAATAGACCAACACCGGCAATTTGTCCGACGCCGATTTGGCGGGCGTCCACACGTTGAGATAGAGGCAGTCTTCGCTCATGCCTTTGTTGCGGAATTCCATGTCGCCGAAAACTGGGCGCTGCATACAGTTGGGGCCGAACGCCAC
>JANYAH010000063.1 GCA_025361425.1 Candidatus Solibacter sp.
CTTCCCCACTGTTTTTCTCAATCCCGCTAATCTGATAGTCGGGCAGGCCCAACATGATCTCGTCGTTGGTCAAAGCATGTCTCCCAAGATTGTTTTACCAATCTGGGATCAGGGTCTGCCCCCGTTGTTGATCAAGAGCCCAACTACCTTCGTTTTTCCGTGATCTGGCGAAACACGCGAAGCAGGTTGCCGCCCAGGAACTTCCGGATCCGCTCTTCGGAGTAGCCGCGGCGCAGCATGGCGTCGGTGATCATCGGCAAGTCGCGTATGTCGCGCATGCCGCGCGGCAATGGCGGACCGCCATCGAAATCGCTGCCCAGGGCGACGTGGTCTTCGCCTACCAGATCTATGGCGCGGGCGACCACGCCGACCCACTCGTCCACAGTGAGCCGGATATCCTGCGGAATATCGGCGGGCCGCATGGGAAATTGCGGCCCCACGATTTTGTCGAGATCGTCAATGGGCACCTGAGTGCCCCGCTGCAAGATGGCGCTGGTGTCCCAGAACGCTTTGCCCGCATGCGCGGCGCCCCAGTCGAACGCCTTACGGTTGTGGAACTCGTTGCCGATTTGGAAACCCATCACACCGCCTTTGGCCGCCAGTTTCTTCAGCAGCGAGTCCGGCATATTGCGCGGAATGTCATTGACGGTGCGCAAGCCGTGATGGGTGGCCACCACCGGATCAGTGCTTGCGTCGATGGCCGCCGAGATGGCCTCATCGGAAGCATGCGAGACGTTGATCACCATGCCGAGGCGGTTCATTTCGCGAATCACTTCCATGCCGCGACGGTTCAACCCGCCCCATTTCGGCGCCGAGCAGCAGGAGTCCGCGTAGTTGCTGGTCCAGTTGTGGGCGGAAAGCTGCACTGAGCGCATCCCGAGGCGGTACATCTGGCGGATCACGGCCGGGTCGCCATCCAGATCGAAGCTGCCTTCAATGTCGAGGACGGCGGCGATCTTTCCACTCGCGTGAATACGTTCGATGTCCGACGCGGTGCGGGCGATTTCGATGGTCTGGCTGTTGCGCCCGATCTGTTCGATGGCAGAATCCAGCATACGCAGCGCCTGCTTGGTTTCGAGGCGGGCGGGATAGTAGTCCTCGGTCACGAAGATGGAGAAGAACAGCGCGCCCAGTCCACCCTCTTTGGCGCGCGGCAGGTCGAACTGGCCGTCGGGTTTCCGTTGACCGATGTCGCCGCCGTGATAGAACTCGCGATCCACGGCATGAATGTGGCCATCGAAAACCAGCGCGCGGGCGTGCAGTGCTCGCGCGCTTTCGGAAACGGCTGTGCCGTTCGGGGTCTGCGCGCTCAGCCAGGCCGCGGCGGCCAGAACGACCAATCCGCACGCTGCTGGCATATAATCGTTGCTACTCGGGAATCTAGCCATGAGCAATTTGGTGCGTCCGAAACTCGCCGCCATTGTCACCGCATATTTCAAGTACTCGCACGCCCAACACATCGTCGACCGCCTGCTGGATGGTTACGGCTGGAACGGCACGCACCATTATCCTCCCATGGATGTCGTGTCGCTTTACGTCGATCAAGTTGGCGCGAACGGCCTGAGCCGCGAGCGCGCGTCGCGCCACCCCGGCATGAAAATCTATCCCACCATCGCCGAAGCCCTGACTGCCGGCGGCAGCAAGTTGGCGGTGGATGGCGTGGTGATTGTGGGCGAGCACGGCAATTACCCGCGCAATGAAAGAGGGCAGACGAAGTACCCGCGCTACGAGTTTTTCGAGCAGGTAGTAAAGGTATTTCGCGATAGCGGACGGGCAGTGCCGGCCTTCAGCGATAAGCACCTGTCGTGGAATTGGGAATGGGCGCGCAAGATGTACGACACCTCCCGCGAAATGAGATTTGCGTTTATGGCCGGGTCCAGTCTACCGGTGACGTGGCGCACGCCCTCCGTCGAGATGCCGCTGGGCGCGCGCATCGGCGAGGCGCTGTGCCTGTGCTACGGCGGCGTGGATAGCTACGATTTTCACGGCCTGGAAACCGTCCAATGCATGGTGGAGCGGCGGCGCGGCGGCGAGACCGGAGTCGAGTGGATACAGGCCTACCGCGGCGACAAATTCTGGGAGGCATTGCGCGAGGGTGTCTGGCCCAAGCCGCTGATGGATGCCGCCCTGTGCCGCAGCCACACGCTGGTGCCGGCCCGTGCGGGCTTCAACCATGTGTTCCCCACCGTTGAGGATATGCGGCGGCTGGTGAAAGATCCGGTGGCGTACCGCTATCGGCATACCGATGGTCTGAAGTGTACCGTGCTGATGATGAACGGACTGGTCCGGGACTTCAACTTCGCCGCGTACGTGAATGGCCGGAGCCAACCGTGGTCCACCCAGATGTACTTGCCGATGCCGGATGGCCGAACCACACTGGCCGATTTCTTCAGCCCACAAGTAAATCACTGCGAGACCATGTACCTGACCGGCAAGGCACCCTTTCCCTTGGAGCGGACGCTGCTCACTACCGGGCTGACGGCGGCCGGCGTCGAGAGTCTCTTCCGCGGGCAGACGCGTTACCAGACGCCGCACCTTGCAATTCGCTACCAACCGGCGAAAGAATCCACCTTCTGGAGAACCTGACGATGCTGACGCGACGCAGTTTTCTTCAGACCACCACGCTGGCCGCCGCGGCCCCCGCCAGCCAGCCGAAGCGCATCGCGATTGTGGCGACCGTATACCGCTACCTCTCGCACGCTCAGCATATGGGCGACCGCTTCCTGGTCGGCTACCCGTACGGCGGCGCCTGGCACAAGCCCGATATGAAGGTGGTGTCGCTTTACGTGGACCAGAAACCGGAGGGCGATTTGAGCGGCGACCGCGCGAGGGAATTCGGTTTCCAAGTCTATCCCACAATCTCTGAAGCCCTGCGATGCGGCGGCAAGGAACTGGCTGTGGATGCGGTGCTGACCATCGCCGAACACGGCAACTACCCACGCAACGAAAAGGGGCAAACGCTGTATCCGCGCTATGAGTTCTTCGAGCAGTGCGTCAAGGTGTTTGAGCAGGACGGCCGCGCGGTGCCCGTTTACAATGACAAGCACCTTTCCTATAGCTTCGAAAAAGCTAAGTCGATGGTGGATGCTTCGCGGCGCCTGCGGTTCCCGATGTTGGCCGGATCGTCGCTCCCGGTGACCTGGCGGCTCCCGGCCATCGATCTGCCGCTGGGCTGCAAGATCGAGGAAGCGCTGATGGTGGGTGTCGGCGGCAGCGACGCGATGGACTTCCACGCGCTGGAAGGCCTGCAATGCATGGTGGAGCGGCGGCGCGGCGGCGAGACCGGCGTGAGAGCCGTGCAACTGCTGGAAGGCGACGCGGTCTGGAAAGCTGGCGATGAAGGGCGGTATTCAAAGGCATTGCTGACTTCGGCGCTCTCGCGGAGCGATACGCCGCTCGGGCTTACGGTGGAAGACGGCCGCACGCAAGACCTGGTGGCGTCGGGTCAGTTGCGGACTCTGGCGAAGAAGCCGGCCGCGTACTTCATTGAATATCGCGACGGTCTGAAGGCGACCATGCTGATGCTCGACGGTGCCATCAAAGATTTCAATTTTGCCGCGCGCCTCAGCGGCGTCCCGCGGACGCAATCCACGCAATTCCTGCTGACTCCGGAACCGAACGTCACTTACTCCGCGTGTCTAATGCACAAGGTTGAGCAGATGATCGAAAGCGGAGCGGCACCCTACCCCGTGGACCGCACGCTACTGGTCAGCGGCATGTTGGAAAGCTGCCTGACGTCGAAGGTCCAGGACCACGCACGGCTGGAGACACCGCACCTGAACGTGAGATACAAGGCGCCCCAACAATCTCAGTTCGCGCAGGAGTAGGGCAGCTACTCGCGTGCGGCATTCGGTAATACCATAGGCACATGCCACTCACTAGACGCGCCTTTGTCCAATCGGCGGGCACAAGCTTAGCGGCCCTGGCTGGAACCAGCCTTGCCTGCGCCGCCAGCGAAATCAAGAATTGGGTGTGGATTCCCAACGGAGGCGCCGTCCGGCGTTCCGCCGAAGATTGGAAGCGCCGTCTGGCGCTGATGCGGGAATCCGGAATTCGCGCCATCATCCCGGAGATCTACGATGGCAGGAACGCTTATTTCGGCAGCACCCGCCTGCCGGTCAAGACCGCTTGGCTGGAGACGCTGCTGCCCCTGGCGCGCGCCGAATCGATTGAGGTGCATGCCTGGATGTGGTGTATGCCTTGCATGATCGAGGACGTGATCAAGAACCATCCGGATTGGTACAACGTGAACGCCAAAGGCGAGTCGGCGGTCGACAAGCCGGCCTACGTCTCCTACTACAAGTTCCTCGATCCCGGCCGCCCCGAGGTTCGCGAATTCGTGCAGGGCACCGTCAAGGAACTCGCCAATATCTCGGAGTTGACGGGCATTCACCTGGATTACATTCGTCACCCGGACGCGATTCTACCTTCCGGCCTGTGGAAGAAATACAACATCGTACAAGACAAAGTGTATCCGCCCTACGATTACGGCTTTACCGAATACGAGCGCAACCAGTTCAAGCAGAAGTACGGTGCGGACCCGATGACGATGAAAGACCCCAAACTGGAGGAGCCGTGGCTACAGTTCCGCTGCGATATGGTTACCGGATTGGTGAACGGCTATCTGGCGCCGGCCGCGCGAGCCAAGGGCAAGAAGATCACGGCCGCGGTTTTCCCCGGACCGCGCCTGGCACGCACCATGGTCCGGCAGGATTGGGGTAAGTGGAACCTCGACGCTTTTTTGCCCATGCTCTATAACGGGTTCTACAACGCCGGCCCGGAATGGGTGGGACAGCAGACGCGCGAAGGCGTCACAGCGGTCAAGCAACCGGTCTACAGCGGCTTGTTCGTGCAGGGGATGACGGAAGCCGTGTTCACCGAGACCGTGCAAGTGGCTCTGAAAGCGGGAGCATCGGGCGTATCGCTGTTTTCCGATGACGCAGTGGACGACGTCAAATGGAAGGCGCTGCAAAAGCTCTCGGCAGCGCGCGGGAAAGGTTGACCCATGCATACGCTGCTCACATTCCTGCTCTTTCTGGCGGCGGCAGATCCCGCCGCTGTGCTCGAAAGCGCCTACTCCCGCCGCGATTTCGCGCTTACTGGCGACCCGAATTCAGAATTGTGGTCCAGCGCTCCTCACGTCACGGCGGACCGTAATTATCTGGGTCAACCCATCCCCGGAGCGCCCACCGAGATCCGCTCGCGGTGGAGCAGCCAGTATCTTTACTTACTGTTCATCTGTCCCTATGACGAGTTGAATCTGAAGCCGGATCCCAACCCCGCCGCCGAGACCCCGGAATTATGGAAGTGGGATGTTGCCGAAGCCTTCATCGGTTCCGACTTCGAGCACATCGCCCGGTACAAGGAACTCCAGGTATCGCCGCAGAGTGAATGGGTGGATCTGGACATTGATCGCGACCACCCGGCGACCCAGCCTGGGATGGCGTGGAACTCCGGCTATACGGTCAAAGGCCGCATCGATGCGCAGCACAAGGTCTGGTATGGCGAGATGCGCATTCCATTCCGCGCCATCGATTCGCGTGCGCCGCAAGAGGGGCGCGAACTGCGCCTGGGCCTGTTCCGCATTGCAGGCTCCGGCCAGAAGAAGGCCTACTATGCATGGCGCCCTCCCGTGGGGACTTCCTTTCACGTTCCCCTGGCGTTTGGCACTCTCCGGCTGCGCAATCCGTAGCCGGTCATCCCGGCGGGTGGTTTGACCCGGATGCGATGGTGTTGTACACTCGGCACCGTGGATAGACGACTCTTCCTGCAAGTCGCTGCCGCCGCCCCGCTGCTCGCCAGTCCGGCGGACGAACCAGCCTATCGTGTAGTCACCCCCTATAAACCCGCGGCGCAGCCCGGGATGCCGGGGCCCTATCCGGGCCAGGTGGTCCGAGTCCATTCCGCGAACTCAATCGACGCCGGTTCCGGCAAGGTCAATCGCGAACTGGTCAAGCAGATGATTGCCAGTGGCATGAAGACGCTCACGGGCGATGCCCGTCCCGAAGACGCCTGGGCGCGCTTCATTTCGCCCAAAGACGTGGTCGGCATCAAGGTGAACTGCTCGGGCGCGCCTCGTATCTGTTCCAGTCCCGAGGTAGTGGCGGGCATCGCTGAAAACTTGATGGCCGCCGGCGTGCCGGCCAAACAAATCTACGTGTACGAGCGCTTTGAAAACCAGATGCGGAGCGTGGACTACGGCAAGTACCTGCCCGCGGAGGTGAATATTTTTGCCGCCGAAACTACGCGCAGTTCGATTCTCAACTACGACCCGAAGACTTATGTGGAAACCAGCTTCTTCGGCGAAGACGATACCCGGTCGAACCTGGTACGCCTGGTTTCCGAAACCCTCACCAAGATTGTCAACGTGCCCAACCTGAAGGAGCACCAGGCTTCCGGCGTGACGGGCTGCCTGAAGAACATCGCCTACGGCAACTTTTCAAATGTGGCCCGTTCGCACAACTCCGAGAAGACGCATACCCGGTCATTTATCGGCACTCTCGCCGCGGTCGAACCGGTGCGCTCCCGCGTGGTGTTGAATATCATGGATGGCTTGCGCGGAGTCTGGCATGCCGGCCCATTCAGCGATATGGCACAATTCCGCTTCTATCCCAAACAGCTCATGTTCGGCACCGACCCGGTAGCGATGGACCACAAACTCATCGAAGCGATTGAGGAGAAACGCAAGGCCGAAGGCGCCATCACCATCTTCGACCGTTCGATGTCCCATGTGGGGAAGGATAATAGCAACCCGAATACCAACCACTACATCCGCGAGCCCGGCCACGTTGAGTACGCGGCGCAACTCGGGCTGGGTGTCTTCGACTCCGGCAAGATCAAACTTAAGGCGATCGAACTGTGATGCTTCTCTTGCTGGCGGCTTTGCCGGCGCTGTTCTGGGATGGCGCGGCGGACACCGCGCCCGCGCTGCGCGATGCCGGCATTGACCGGATACTCGTGCCGGCGGCGCGTCTGGCGTCCTGGAAGAGCATCCCCGGGATTGCGGCGGAAGCGGCGGGCCTCGAAGGCGCGGTGAAGTTGCTCGCGCCCACGGTGAATTACCGCATGAATGTGGCGTCGGCGACGAACGCTCCGTGGTTGGTGGCCAACGGCTGGAGGTTTATCCGCCGCCCGCAGGGCCGTTTCTATTACGACGTCACCGGCAAGCAGGCAGCACTGGCCGCGGCGGAGGCCTTCTGTTATGGCGCCAATGCCATGATCCGGACCGATGCCGACGGGCTCAAGCCCCTGGCGCAGATGCTGGAGTTTCTGCGCACCATCACGGGAGAGCCGTTGCAGCCGGTGGCCGACATCGGCTACATCGACGATGGCTCGGCGGCATCCGGCGAAGTCATGAACCTCCTGGTTCGTAACAATCTGCTGTTTCAGTTGGTGACCTCAGCCGACCGGCGCCTGAAATTGAACGTGAAACTCGGCACCCGCGAGTATCCTCTGGAGGACGCCAAAAACCCGGGTATGGTGGCCCATGCGGTTCGCTATAACCTGACCGATGAGAAACGGTCCGTGCGAGTTTATGGCAGCCCTGTCGTGGTCGCCCGGCTTACCGCCTCTGGACGCCAGGTCCGGCTTCATCTGTTAAATTATGCGGGGGTGGCCCGGAAGGTGGAAGGGATTCGCGTGCGCGTGCTCGGCCAGTATCCCAAACACCAGTTGTGGCTCGCGGATGGCGCGGGCGTCGAACTGCTGGACTACAGTGTGGAGCCCGACGCCACCGAGTTCACGCTTCCGGAATTGAAGACTTATGCGGTAGTGGATCTGTCGCGGTGACTTCAACTATGCGATTTATTTCAAGTACAGCGCGTCTGACGGCCTTGATGTGCATAACGGGTCATGGGTTCAGCCAGCCCGCATATGATTTGCTCCTGCAGGGCGGGCATGTGATCGATCCGAAGAATGGCATCAGCGCGGTTCGTGATGTGGCCATCAAAGATGGGAGCATTGCGGCCGTGGCCGCGCATCTGGATCCGGCCGCGGCTTTGAAGGTGGTCAACGTCGCCGGCCTGTACGTCACGCCGGGATTAGTCGACATCCACGCGCACGTGTTCACCGGCACCGGAGAGCGCGGCTCTTATGCCGGGGATCTTAGCCTCTACCCGGACGGCTTCACATTTCGCGTGGGCGTGACTACCGTGGCGGATGCGGGCTGCGCCGGATGGCGTAATTTCGAAGATTTCAAGGACCGCATCGTAGATCGCTCCAAAACGCGCGTGCTGGCGTTCCTCAATATTGTGGGAAATGGAATGCGCGGCGCGAAGTACGAAAACGATCTCAGCGACATGGAAGCCGCGCCCGCGGCGGCGATGGCGTTGCGCCACAAGGGCCTGATCGTAGGCATCAAAACGGCGCACTGGACCGGACCAGAGTGGACCCCGGTGGAGCGCGCCGTGGAGGCGGGTACCATCGCCAAGATACCGGTGATGGTCGATTTCGGATCTGACCGGCCGGAGCGCCCGATTGCCGATCTTCTGACCACAAAGTTGCGCCCGGGCGACATCTACACGCACTGCTACTCCGGGCTGCGTCACGAACTCGACGAATCCGGCAATCTCAATCCGGGGATGTTGGCGGGGCGCAAGCGCGGCGTCATCTTCGACGTGGGCAATGGAAACGGTAGTTTCGCCTGGCGCGTGGCGGTGCCGGCGCTCAAGCAGGGTTTTCTGCCGGACTCCATCTCCACCGACCTGCACGTGGGCAGCATGAACTCCGGCATGAAGGACATGCTGAACGTCATGGATAAGTTCCTGGCCATGGGCCTCTCCATGGATGACGTAATCCGGCGTTCCACCTGGAATCCGGCGCGGGAGATCCAGCACGAGGAACTCGGCAATCTGTCCGTCGGCGCACCTGCCGATGTGGCGGTGCTGAGCCGGGCAAGCGGCAGGTTCGGGTTTACCGACATGTACGGTGCAAGGCTTCAGGCAACGCAGAAACTGGTGTGCGAGCTCACCGTTCGCAACGGCAAGGTGGTCTATGACCTGAACGGCATAACTCGCACGGATTGGGACAAGCTGCCGAAAGACTACATGCAGACTGGGGATCCGCGATGGGATGGCATTATGCCGCAGAGAAGATCCGCGCCGAGCCCGCCTCGCGGAGCCAAGTAAGCGGTAGTTTTCGGTTGGAAACAGGGTGTATACTGAGGCGCAGCCAAAGGGAAGATTATGCCACAAGCGTTCTGGGAAAAGCTCAAAGAACCGTGGGCTGGATATAGCCGCCGGGATCTGTTCCGGCAAGGCGGATTGCTCGCGGCGGCGCAAGCTTTGGGTGGCAGTGTGCGGCAAGCGGTGGCGGCCCCGCTGGATCTCGGCGCCGGCATGTACCGCTCCATCGGCGTGCGGCCCGTGATCAACGCCCGCGGCACGTTCACCATCATTACCGGTTCGCAGACTTTACCCGAAGTCAAGCGCGCCATGGACCAGGCATCGCGCAGCTTCGTCAACATGGATGAGCTGATGGATGGCGTCAGCCAGCGCCTGGCCGAGTTGACCGGCGCCGAATGGGGAATCGTGACCGCCGGTTGCTGCGCCGCCATTACGCATTTCACCGCTTCCGCCATCGCCGGCGGCAATCCGGAACGCATGCAGCGGCTGCCCAATCTTACCGGATTGAAGAGCGAAGCCATCCTTCCCGCCTATTCGCATAATGTCTACGACCACGCCATCCGCATGCTGGGCGTCAAACTGATCGTGGTACACGATAAGGCCGAGTTGGAAGCGGCCTTCAATGAGCGTACTGCCATGGTCTACATCCTGGCGGGACCAGGCGATGACGGGCCGCTGGGAACACGCGTGGTTGCCGAGGCGGCCAGACGAAAAAACGTCCCCGTGCTGGTGGATGCCGCGGCCGAAATTCTCACCGTGAAGCCCAACGTTCACCTGGAGCGCGGCGCCCATGCCGTGGCCTACAGCGGCGGCAAGTGCATCCGCGGTCCGCAGGCCGCCGGCCTGCTTCTCGGCGACAAGAGTCTACTCCAGGGAGCTTGGGTCAACAGTGCGCCGCACCACGCTTTCGGACGCTCCCTGAAAGTCGGCAAAGAAGAAATCATGGGGATGCTGGCCGCGGTGGAGATGTGGGTCAAACGCGATCATAAGGCCGAATGGGCGCAGTGGGAAGCCTGGCTCGAACACATCGCAACCAGCGTGAAGCGGCTTGACGGCGTGACGGCGAAGATCAGCCAGCCTTCGGCGGACCTCTCCAACCGCACGCCGGAATTGCAGGTGCAGTGGGATGCAGCCAAGCTCGGCATCACCGGGCAGGAAGCCGCCAAGATCCTGCTCGATACGGATCCCCGCGTTGTCGTCGCCAGAGCCAGCGGCACGCGCCCGGGCAATATGGTTAGTACCGTCTCCATCGTTCCCTACCAGATGATGGCGGGCGACGAGAAGGTGGTGGCCGACCGCCTCTACGCGCTGCTGTCGAAACCGCCGAAGGTGGAGAATCCTCCGCCTCCGCCGTCAGGCCAGCCCGCAGCCCTCTCCGGCCAGTGGGACGTACGTCTCGATTTTGTTCACGGTTCGGTGAACCACACCCTGGTGCTGGAGCAGGACGCCGGCAAACTAATGGGGACGCATCGGGGAGAGTTCGCCTCCGGAGAACTTAGTGGCACGGTTGCCGCCAATACCGTGCGCTTCCAGAGTTCCCTCCCTACCGAGGGCACGCGCGTTACGTTCCAGTTCTCGGGAACCGCCGAGGGCGGCAAGATGTCGGGAACCGTCGCGCTGGGTGAGTATGGCGAAGCCCGGTGGATGGCGGAGAAGCACCAGTATCGGAACGACGGCGTAAGGCGCGGGTAACCAAAAGGAGATGGTATGAAACAGACGAATCGACGGAATTTCCTGGGACGTGGGGTCGCCACCGCGGCAGCGGCCGTGGCTGTGGCAGTGCCCGCCGCGGCGCAGACCGACAAGCCCACCAAGAAGGTGCTTTACAAGGATGGTAAGAAGCCGGCGCCGGCGGCCAAGCCGCCGCTCTTCAATAGCACGGTTGCCTATGGCAATCTGCTCTTCATCGCAGGTGTAGGGGCACACGTTCCGGGCGATATCAAGTCTCACACCAAGATTGTGCTGGATTCCATCCAGAAGCAACTGGAGAGCGTCGGCTCATCCATGGAAAAGGTCCTGAAGTGCAACGTCTATCTTAACGACCTGAAGGACTACACCGGCATGAATGAAGCGTTTCTGGGCCGCTTCGGGGCGGAGCCGCCGGTGCGCACTACGATTGCCGCCGCGGGTGGAATTCCGGGCAACTCGCTGGTTGAGATTGACGTGATCGCTTACATCTAGCGGGAGTGCGGCCGAAATCCTGCCGGTTTTGTGGGGCGGGCAATCTTGCCCGCAGCCGCCTTTCGGGCGGCTTTTTCGGGCCAAGCGCGCGCCTGCGTGTTCCGCCAGCGCCGGCTGAAGGCCGGCTGCCGCCAGGGTTGGCTGCCCCACGGTCAAAGGGCATACTCGCTACTCTGCTTGCCGCAGACCACTACGAAGCGATGGCTTCCAGCGCCTTGAGGATGACGGGGTCGCGCTGCGCTTCCACTTCATCGCCCTTCTCCACGCCCAGGGCCTGGTTGAAAACTTCCGTCTTCAAGCGGTTGGAGACGAACTCGCGTTCCGCCAACCACTCGGCGAGGCCGGGCCGGATCTCGCGGTCCGAGAGGAAGACGCGGAACTGATCGAGCATTTCCGGCGTGACCTCGAACTCCGCGTCGATCTTGTGTGTGCGCAGGAATTCGGTGGCGAAATTCGTGAACGAGGCGCTGGCATCCAGCACGTTGCGAAGACGGTTGGTGGCGGGCGGATACACCACGATGTCCGGTTGGATGCCGCCGCCGCCGGTCACAGGCCGCCCTTTGTCGGTGCGGAATTCGCTTTCCTTGTTGGGGTGCGCGGTAGTGGCGGCAAGCCCGAAGCGCGCGGCGTCGAGCGGCTTTTGGATGGAGCGCCCGCTGGGCGTATAGTAGAGCGCCGTGGTCAGCGCCAGGCCCGTACCCTGGGTCAGCGGGAAGACGCTCTGCACCAAGCCTTTCCCGAAACTCGCGACGCCGAGGATGGTGGCGCGGTCGTGATCCTGCATGGCGCCGGAAACAATCTCCGCGGCGCTTGCCGATTTTTCATTCACTAGAATCGCCAGCTTGAAGCCGTAGGGCGCGGCGATGCTGGGCACGGTTTCGGTGGTCTCCGGCACGTGACGGCCGCGCACGGTGACAATCTTCATCCCGGGCTGGAGAAACAGCGCGGACATCTGTACTGCCGCCGTCAGCACGCCGCCGGGGTTGTTACGCAGATCGATTACGAGGCCGGCGAGTCTGTCGCCGCCCAGTTTTTCGATGGCCGCTTTCACCTGTTGCGCGGTCTTCTCGTCGAAACTGGTGACGCGGATGTAGCCGATGCCGGCGCCGATGAAGAAGGCGCGGTCCACAGAGGGCGATTGCATTTCCTCCGGTGTCAGGGTGAAGCGCAGCAGGCTGGGAACGCCGGGACGCCGCACATCAAGGCGCGCCTGCCGCTGGCGCGATTGTTCCAGGAGCTGCGGAAGCTGATCCGTATCGAGTTGCCCGATGATGTAGCCGTTAATGGCCAGAATCTCATCGCCCGGCGCGAGGCCCGCCTTCTGCGAGGGTGTCCCGGGAATGGTTTGCAGCACGATCAAGCGCCCGGGCAGAACCGACACTACGCTACCGAAGCCCTTGGATGTGGCGGTTTCCATGCGCTTGAGCTGCTCGAACTGCTCGGGGTCGAAGAACACCGAATGCGGATCGAGCTTCCGCAACATGGCGGGGATGGCGCCGGTGTATAGGGCCTGTTCGGAGTTGACCGGGTCGGCGGCATTCTCCGCCGCGACCGCGTAGGCGCCGATGATGCTGCGCAGTTGCTTGTCTAGATCGCCCTGCGCCCCGAGAAGGGTGGCGGAACAGAGCAAAGCTGTGGTGAGGCGAAGCATCATCAGGGGTCTTATCGCGTGAAGCGCGTGGCCTTCTTCAACTTGTCGCGGTCCAGGGCCAGCGCGATCAACCTGTCCAGCAGTTCGCCGAAGCCAATCCCACTATGCTCCCACATCTTCGGGTACATGCTGATCGAAGTGAAGCCCGGGATGGTATTGATCTCGTTAATGTACAGGCGATCGGTCTCCTTCTCCAGAAAGAAATCCACGCGCGCCATGCCTTCGCACTCCACCGCGCGATAGCATTCCACGGCCAGATGTCGCACCTCCGCGGTGCGCTCGGCGGACAGGATGGCGGGCACCTGCGTTTGCGCCAGATCCAGTAGGTATTTGTCTTCGTAATCGTAGAACTCGCGCGAGGGGAGAATCTCGCAGGGCAGGGAAGCCATGGGCGCCTGGTTGCCTAGCACGGAGCACTCCAGTTCCCGCCCGACGATAGCCAGCTCCACAATCACCTTGCGGTCGTACTGCGCGGCCAGGGTGAAGGCGGTCTCCAGTTCGCGGGCGTCGTGGGCCTTGGAAATTCCCACCGAAGACCCGAGATTGGCAGGCTTGACGAACATCGGAAACGGCAGCCGGCGGCAGGCGTCCAGGATGTTGGGGCAATCGCGCGTGACTGTCACATAATCGACAATTGGCAACATCCGTTCCCTACAGACACGCTTCATCATCTCCTTATCCATGGCGACGGCGGAGGCCATGACGCCCGCGCCGACGTAGGGCAGGTCGGCCAATTCCAGCAATCCCTGCACCGTGCCGTCCTCCCCGAAGGTGCCGTGCAGGACGGGGAAGACCACGTCGATGCCGGGATGGGCGCCGGGCTCGGGAAGAATCGGACCCGGGCTCCACTTGCCCTGCTTATCGATGAAGTACTCGATAGTCTCGTACTTAGCCGGGTCCAAGCCGGCCATGATGGCTTTGGCCGAACGGACCGAGACTTCGTGCTCGCCCGTGCGGCCGCCGTAAATCACGGCTACTCGTATTTTCATAAGATGCGTTTTCCCAAGCCGGACATGATCAATTCGACAGCCAGATCGGCGGTGCGGTTCCTCTCGTCAATCACCGGGTTCACCTCCACCACCTCCATGGAGACCATGTGCCGTGAATCACAGATCATTTCCAATGCCAAATGGGCTTCGCGGTAGGTAGCGCCGCCGCGGACCGGGGTTCCGACTCCGGGGGCATCCACCGGGTCGCAGAAATCCATGTCCAGCGAGAGGTGGAATCCCGCGGTGCCGTCGGTAGCGATACGGATGGCCTCCTCCATGATGGTGCGCAGGCCGCGCTCGTCGATGTCGCGCATGGTGAAGGCGCGGATGCCCGACTCGCGCACCTGCGGTTTCTCCGTCGGGTCCACGTCGCGCAGGCCGACGATGACGGCATGGCGCGGATCGATCTTCGGACGGTAGCCCAACAGGTCGGCCAGTTCGGCGGGGCCGGCGCCCAGAATGCAGGAGAGCGGCATGCCGTGGATGTTGCCGCTGGGGCTGCTCTGGGGCGTATTCATGTCGGCGTGCGCGTCCAGCCAGATCATGCCGGCCTTTTGTTGGCGAGCGCGGAAGTAGTTCGAAACGCCGCTTACAGTGCCCACCGCCACGGAATGATCGCCGCCCAGCACCAGCGGCAGGAGTCCGCCGCGCAGTGCCTCGTCCACCCGGGAGGCGAGCGCCTGGCAGGCGGAGGCGATCAGCGCCAGGTACTTGGCGTGCGGATCGCCCTCCGGCCAGGCTTCCTTCTGTTCGACCGGGATGTTGCCCCAGTCCTCTACCTCATAGCCGAGCGAGGCCACGCGCGTGTGAAGGTTGGCGACGCGCACGGCGGAGGGGCCCATATCGACGCCGCGGCGGTCCTGTCCGAGATCAAGGGGTGCGCCGATGATGGCGATGTGGGTGCGTGGCATGTGTCGGTCTTTCTCCATTGTACCGATGGGGTGTGCGGTATCCGGGGAAAGCAATTCACCGCAGAGAAGCGGAGACACAGAGATAAGCAGAAAACACAAAACAAGATCGAAGGAATTATCTGGATTCACGCGTCGTCCGAGAGGCGGGCGGAAGGCTCGGAGGAAAGGCGGGTGGTGGATGGAGTGCGGGCTGCCTAGACTTCGATGGCAGCCACGCGGAGGCGTTCCAGTTCCTGCGTCAGGTTGCAGAGGGAAACAGCGCAGTCCGCAAAAGAATCGCGTGCCGCCTCCTGTTCCAGGCGCTTCAGCACCGCCGCCACCGCATTGGCGCCCACGTTGGCGCACGCACCCTTGCAGTAGTGCGCCAGTTGCATGGTCCTCTGTGGGTTCCGCGCGCGGATGGCGAGATCCAGCAGGGCGATCTGTTTTCCCGTGTCGTCGAGCAGGGCGGTGAGCACCTCGCGCATCAATTCGTCGTCGTCCAGGGTAATGTCCCGCAGTTGCCGCCGGTCCAACACGGTGGTTTGATCGATTACATGCACCTCTCAATTGTGCCCGTGGGCGGGAGTGCAAACCATCGAGCGAAGACCTTAGACGGGCGGGCGGATTTGCCTTACCTGGGGCGTAGTTCGCCGAACTGGAAGGACGATTCCACCACCTGCATGCGCGAATCCAGCACCGCGCGCGCCATGAATCCCGGCGCCAGCGGTGTGCCGAAGCGCAAGTCGAAGGCCTCGACAAGCTTGCCGTTTTCCATGGCTGGGTAAGGCGTAACCCGCCACAGCGGGTACGCGGAAAAGCGCAGGAATTCCTGGAAGGTGGCAGTGCGGCGCGCCGCGTCGATCGCCGGTTCGGGGTCCGGTTTGTGAAAGACGGCGCCGCGCGCGCTGCCCGGATCCAGTGCCACGTTGAGATCCTGGATCACGTAGGAACCGGGTGTCTCGACGATACCGCGCCATTTGAAGGGATTGACCGCGTCCGGCATGGCGGCCACCCGCAGGGGGACGCTCCCGTCGCACATGCGGGCTGCCAGCGAGGCTACGGCGCGGGCGTGCAGTACTCCGCGGCCGCAATCGTAAAGCAGCACCACCCAGAGGGCGAACCAGGCAAAGCCGCGGCCGTGGTGCCTCTCCTTGGGGGCGCCGGAGCTGATCTCCGAGCCCACCAGTCGCGCCAGGAACGGTCCGGCGATGCCCAGCGCCAGCACGGCCCAGATCCACAGATCCACCACGCCAGTGGTGTCCGCCCGTAGCCATTGGCTGGAAACGGGAAGCAGCAGGCGGATGCCGTAGACGTTGGTCCAGTCCAACGCGAGGTGCGATGCCACGCCGATCAGGGCGGCGAAAAACGCCCCCGTCCAACACACCGGCCGGCGCCCCACCAGTCTCACCACTACCACCGCCGCCAGCGCCATGACCGGCATCAGGAGCAGGGAATGCGTGAGATGCCGGTGGTACGCCAGGTAGTTTAGCGTGCCCCCGGCCGAACTTACCACGTCAATATCGGGGATGTTGGCGGCCAGCAGAACGATGGGCGTGCCGCGCGCGCTCCAACGTCCCAGCCCGATCCTGCTGAGAAACAGACCGATTGCCGTATGCGTGAGGTTGTCCATGGAATGTGGGCCGGACTACCCATTGTAAAGGGAACGGGGGAGGGGAAAGGGGACGGAGGAACGCCGTCCCCGGGGGGGGAGCCTGAATCAGGCGACTAAGCGCAATGGTACCCGGAGGTGCAGCCGGCCCTGGGCGGGGATTGCATCAAACGCGCGGGCCGCGTCCTTGCGGATGGTTCCGCCAAAGTATTCGTCGAGGGGATAGAGCGGGTACGGTTGGATCTCAGAGAAAGCTCGTCCAAGTGTCCTTTCAATCCGATAGATCGCATGAAAAAAGTTTCCGCGGTCCATCTTGAGCCGCCGAGCGCAGAGTTGCCAGTCCGCACCCAAAAGGAAGTAAAACCGGAAGAGGCGATGATCTTCGTCATCGAGCATGCGCCGGCTTACCAAACAGAAGTCGGCCATATACTCTTCCTGCTTCCGGGAATAAACGCGACGCCCGCCTGGGCCGCCGCAGAATTCCCATGAAATCGTTCCGAAGGGCGTCCCGTTGGCGACGCAATCCCGGAAACGCGTCAGGCAGACCCGAAAAATGGCCCGAAAAACGCAATTGCATGGCGATGCCTTGGTTTTGTAGACAACCCGCGTCCCATTGCCTTCGCAGTACTTGCAAGTTTCAGTCGCCATTCCAATCGTACTCGATCGATCCCACTGCATTTTTGAGAATGTCCTCCTGGATGCGGGCTTTAGCAGCTGTCCGCTCACCATGGATACAACAGCTTTCTCAAATGTATCGCTAAATACAAAAACGTCAATGAATTCTAATACGTAGTTTAGTACTTCTATGGGTACTGGAACCGGTTAACCCAATATATGTCGTTTATCTTCATAGTATTGAGCAATTTTCGCCTAAAATTATTGAGAATTATTACTTATCTTAATACCTATAGTTCTTAGGAGTTTTCCTAATACCCTATTTCCGAAAGGAATAGGCCTTGAAGCCAACTAATGACATTCCAGGATTTGCAGCAGCGTCTCCTTGAAGAGCTTCGCCAACGGGTGCGCAGCGGCGCGGCGACCGAACGCGGGCTTGCCCGCCATACCGGAATTTCCCAGCCCCATCTGCACAACGTATTGAAAGGAAAACGTATTCTTTCCATCGAGAAAGCCGACGAGGTGCTCCACCGTCTGCAGATTGACGTTTTGTACCTGGTTGAGCTGGAGGAATTGCAGGAATCGAGCCGTCGTCGCTAAGCTAGTGTGGTGGCTCGCATCGCAAACCAAACCCAAGCTCGGGACGCCCGCCTGAAGCGGCTGGCCCAGAGCATCGACGCTCTTGCCGAGAAAGACGAAGCCTTTCTGCGCCGCGCGCGGGAGATTGCGGCCCTCCGCCAGGCGGCGGCCGCGGACCTCCACGCCATCTGCGCCGATTTTGCAGGTTCAGTCAACCGCCTGCTCGCGCGCCCTGAGATTGCACTTGATCCGCCCGGCTACGGCTCCACCTCCTTTCAGGAGAACCTGGTGAACCTGATGCAGATCAACGTGCGTGGCCGGATCCTCCAGGTTTCGTTTTCGGCGACTCCCGAGTTGGTTTCCACCGAGGACTTCCGCGTTCCCTACACCCTGGAAGGCACCGTCCGCGCGTTCAACCAGGAACTGCTCGACAAGGACATCATCGAAGAGCAGCTCATTTTCTATACCCTGGAACAGCATAAAAAGATGTGGCGTTTCTTCGATGCCCGCACCTACCGCTCCGGACCGTTCGATCAGGAGTATCTGATCGGTCTACTGGAGCAACTCCTATAACGCCGGAGGCGCATCGCCGCCCTCCCAATTGCGCTGCGTGTATGATGAGTAAATGACTACCGCCGCGCCTCCCGTTTTGGACGCTTCCGCTCAAGCCGTGATGGAGCTGGAGCGTGAATACCTGCTGCAAAACTATGCGCGGTATCCGCTGGTGTTGGGCCGCGGCAAAGGGTGCTACCTCTACGATCTGGCCGGCAAGCGCTACCTGGACTTCATCTCCGGCATCGGCGTCAACGCGCTGGGTCACGCCCACCCGCGCCTGATCAAGGTCATCCGCGAACAAGCCGGACTGCTGATCCACTCTTCGAATCTCTACTATCACCAGTATCAAGGCCCGCTGGCCAAGCGACTGGCGCAGATGAGCGGCTTACAGCGTTGCTTCTTCGCCAACACCGGGACCGAGGCGATGGAAGGCGGCCTCAAGATGTTGCACTCCCACGGCCGCGCCATAGACCCCGAAAAATACCAGGTGATCGCGCTGGAGAACGGGTTCCATGGCCGCACCTTTGGTGCGCTCTCGATTACCGGACAACCCAAGTACCGCAAGGATTTTGAACCGCTGGTTCCTGGCGCCGTCTTCGTGCCAGCCAACGACATCGCGGCGCTGGAAGCAGCCTTCAGCGATCGCACCGCCGGCATCGTGCTTGAAATGATCCAGGGCGAGGGAGGCATCAATCCGTTGACGCCTGCGTTCGTTGCCAAGGCGCGCGAACTTTCCGACCGCTACAACGCGCTATTGATCGCCGACGAAACCCAGTGCGGAGTGGGACGCCCCGGCACGTACTTCGCCTATCAGCGCTCCCACCCTGTCATCATGCCAGACGTGATGGTGACAGCCAAGCCGCTCGCCTGCGGCATCCCGCTGGGGGTCATCATGGCCAACGAAAAGGCCGCTGCCACCATCAAGCCCGGGATGCACGGCAGCACTTTCGGGGGCGGCGCCCTGGCATGCCGGGTCGCGCTGGAATTCTGCGACATTCTGGACGAATTGTTGCCCTCCATCCAGCGCGTGGGCGGCTACTTTCAAGTGGAACTGAACGAACTGGCCCGCAAGCACGCGTGCATTAAAGAAGTTCGCGGATTTGGCCTGATGCTGGGCGTGGAACTGCACATTTCCGGCAAACAGATAGTGCTCGATGCTATGGCGGATGGACTGCTCATCAACTGCACGCACGACACGGTGCTGCGCTTCCTGCCGCCGTACATCATCACGGAAAAAGAGGTCGATCAGGCGGTGAAGATTCTGGGCAAGGTTCTGGCCAAGGTCAAATGATGCGCCGCCTGGCGATCGCGCTGTGGACCCATGCCGGGCCGGCAAGGGCTGGCGGGCGAGAGGGCGGCACCTGTGCCACCGCGGCGCACATCAATGCGTCATCGAATAGATGATGTAATTGACGCCGAGGCGGATAGCCAGATCGGCGAACTTCGCCGGATAGCGCGGGTCGTCGGCATATTCCCACGCGTCTCCCACATCGGAGTTATAAGAGATTGCCACCATGACGCGGCCTTTTTCGTCGAAAACCCCGCGCCAGTGCGCGCCGCGGCCGTCGGCGCCGCCCTTATAACCGTTGTACAGATGCGCTTGCCCCGGAATCTGGTAGCGATCGTTGAGGTCGTATACCGTGTGAAAGATGGCGTCGGCGTCTTCGATGTCGCGGATCGGGTATTCGGGAAACGCCTTCTTGATCCGGCTCTCGAATTCGTACCACTCGGCCTGGCCGTGAAAATCGTCGGCCATGAAGAAGCCGCCGCGCAGGCAGTATTCACGCAGCAACTTCCCTTGTGCATCGGAGAGGCCCCACTCGCCCACCTGGACGGCGTAGAGCCACGGCCAATCGTAGGCGTCGCCTTCGTCGAGGTTCACGGGTTGTTCCACACTGCGCGTATGGAGCCGGGTCAGGCGGCGCACCGCCTGGGAAAAATGCCGGTCGGCCCGAGGGTAATCCTGGGTCCAAAGCGAAATGCCCTGGTGCCATTCCGCGTCGCGTCCGCGATAGCCATTCAACGGCCCGGGAGGGAACATCAGGCGGGCGAAAGCAAACTCGGTTTTCTCCTGCCAATCCGGCGTGAGATCGAAGGCGTAATACTCCACTCCGGGGAACTGGCGGAACGGCCGCTGGAAGGCGTACAGGGCACCCATGCAGAGCAAACCGCAAGCTGCCCGGCGAAGTGTCTTGCGAAAGTCCATCCCAGCCCTCTAAACAGAGCATATCATTGCCGCTGCGCGGAGGCAGCCCGC
>JANYAH010000087.1 GCA_025361425.1 Candidatus Solibacter sp.
TCGGTGACATTGATGGCGTGGTGATTGTGCCCAAGGACATCACGTTAGATATCCTGGCCGCTGCCGAAAACGTCTTCGAACGCGAGGGCGCGATGCGGGCAGACCTGCGTCGCGGGGTGTCCGTCAAGGAAGCGTACGCCAAGTACGGATCGCTCTGAACCTACAGGCGTTTGACTGCCGCACGCAAAAAGGAATCTCCCTTACCGCGGCCTGTGGAATTGGATGGTGTTTCTACCCGTGACATTTCTGCCTGGCGGCGGGGGCCTTAGTTGTGGCGGCCGGGAAGGAAAATTGGGGGTGATTTGGGCGGGCGATTGGGGCGCGCATGCCGGTCTACGCGCTGGCGGCGATGCTGTTCCGCGTGGGAATTTTCGGCGTACGGAACGACGCAATTCCGTGCATCTACTTCTAGTGCTAGCGGCCGATTTGGGGCGGCGACTGCATCATGGAAAGTAGCAGACCAATCACCACAAAGATTGCGAGTCCCGAAGCAACGATCATAAGCGATACCCCATTCCTACTTCTGGAGTAGCAATTGAGGGGCCAGTCTGATTCTTGGGCTTTTCTTGGAGATTTCTACCGATAGTCGTGGGCAAATGAGCCGGAATTGCCGCACCCTGTGTCAGAAATGCGCGCGGGGCGTGGACTGTACAGCAACTTTATTTACACCCCATGGGTGGGGCTAATCGGGTTTACAGGCTGCCAGATTCACGGCGAAGGCAGCGAGCCCGGTCCATTTCTGTCCTTGGCGATGCTCCAACTGGAAGCTCTTGGTGGGGCCGTCGGCGCGCACCCGCCAGTCTTGGTTGGGCGTCACCGGGGCGCGCCTGATGCGGATTGCCTTAACGTTGGTTTCGCGGATATTCCAGGTTTCGCCGCCGTCGTTGGTCTCGAAGAGTTCGTAGCGGTCGCGGCCCGAGCCCTGAGCGTGATCGATCACCAACGAGCCGCTTTTCTTATCCTCGAAGAAGAACTGCTGGATGGAGCCGAAACGGGGCTCATTGAAGACCGCGTGGGAACGCCAGGTCTTGCCGCCATCGGTGGTCCTGAGGAGGAACGGGTCCTGGGGGAGCGGAGCGAAGGAGAGGCCGCTGATCCAGCCGGTTTCAACATCGGCGAACTGCAGGTGGTCGAGCCCGGCGCCGCGCACGCGCTGGTGGACTTCGCGCCAGGTCTGGCCGTTGTCCTCCGTGCCCAGCAGGATGGTGTAGAGAGTGGCGGTGGCGGTATGGATATTGCCCGCGGCGAAGATTCGGATACCGGTGGATTCCACGGCGGCCAGTTCCAGGTAGACCGGACAGGGGTCTTGTTCGGAGCAGGTAAGTCCGGCCGAGCGGACGTCTTCCTCGGTGCAACGGAACGGCACCAGCATGGCCTTGCCGGAATTTTCCAGCACCACAGGCGCGGCTGGAACCACGGGGGCGGCCCCCGCGGGAGATAGGTTCTGGGCACAGAGGGTGCAGGAGGCCAAGAGGAGTGATACAAGTTTTCGCATGGCTCGAAAGGGCTATCTAACAGACACCCATGAGTTTCAACAAATAACGAGTGTCCCTTGTAACTTTGTCCATGGCATGCGTCGTCTACTAATTAAATCCCCGTTACGACGGCGGGCGCACTCACCCCTATCACCCAAAGCGCGCCCGCCAAAAGAAACCTTGGGTGGTTACTCATCGAACATTCCTTCAAAGAGAGTCGTGCTGAGGTAGCGCTCGGCGGCATCGGGCAGCACGGTCACAATCGTCTTACCGGCGAATTCCGGTAATTTGCCTAACCGGACGGCGACAGCCACCGCCGCACCGCAGGAGATGCCGCAAAGAATGCCCTCCTCTTTGGCCAACCTGCGCGCCATATCGATGGATTCCTCATTGGTAATTAGTTCCACCTGGTCGAGCATCGTCAGGTCCAGCGTGTCGGGAATGAATCCGGCGCCAATGCCTTGGATTTTGTGCGGTCCGGGTGCGATCGGTTTGCCGGCCAGGTGCTGGGTGATTACCGGACTATTGGACGGCTCGACGCCGACGGACAGGATCTTCTTGCCGCGATCCTTCTTGATGTAGCGTGAGATACCGCTGATGGTGCCGCCGGTGCCGATGCCGGAGACCAATACATCGATAGTGCCATCGGTATCCTCCCAGATTTCGGGGCCGGTGGTACGGAAATGAATTTCGGGGTTAGCGGGATTTTTGAACTGTTGGAGCAGGAGGAAGCGAGTGGGATCTGCCGCGGCCATCTGCTCTGCTCTGGCGATGGAGCCGGACATGCCCTCGGAGCCGGGGGTGAGGACCAGGTTGGCGCCGAGGGCCTTGAGCACCTTGCGGCGCTCGATCGACATGGTCTCGGGCATGGTCAGGTGGATGGGATACCCGCGAGCTGCGGCGACAAAGGCCAGGGCGATCCCGGTATTGCCGCTGGTGGGCTCCACCAGTTCCTTGCCGGGGCGCAGCACGCCGCGCTTTTCGGCGTCCCACACCATGGCGGCGCCGATCCGGCACTTCACGCTGTAGGCGGGGTTGCGTCCTTCGATTTTAGCCAGAATGGTGGCCTTGCCGCCATCGGTGACGCGGTTGAGGCGGACCAGCGGGGTGTGGCCGATGCTGAGCGAATTATCGTCGTAGACTCGCAAGGTTAGATCTCCCAGTTGAGGACATACTTGTTCTGTTTCTCGTGCCAGGCGCGGAGGAGCTCGGCGAAGGTGGTTTTGTCGATCACGCTGGCGATGGCATGGTCCACCTGCTGCCACATGTCGGAGAAGGGGGTGGCGTCGCCATTGCGGCGGTGCCGGCTCTTACCCTGTTGGGGGCCCTCGACGTAACGCAGCACCTCGCCAATGGTGAGCGATTCGGCGGGCCTGGCGAGCAGATAGCCGCCTTCGGCACCGCGCCGCGATTCCACGAATCCACCCTGCTTGAGGCTGGCCAGAATCAATTCCAGAAACTTCTGGGGAATCTTCTGGCGCTGGGCGATATCGGCGATGCGGATGGGTTCACCGGCCCGCCGGGAGGCCAGATCGAGGATGGCCTGGAGGGCGTATTCACCTTTGACGGAATTGTGCATCGGGGTTGGAGGACGCAATCACCTATATCTCACTAGAGATTGTACCCATTGCGAAGAGACGGCGCAATGGGTAGAGCCGCCGATCTAAAGTTTGGTGCCCCGGCGGCCGATATATTGAGCATGTTTGAGTGGAAACAAGAATATGCCGTCAACATTGGGAGCATCGACACCCAGCATCAGAAACTGTTCGCCTTGGGCCGCGAGTTGTACACGGCCATGAGCGCCGGCCAGGGAAAGAGCGTTCTGGGGCGGATACTGGACCGGCTGGTTGCGTACACCGCGGTACACTTCGCCTACGAAGAGGGCCTCATGAAGTTGCACCAGTATCCGGATTTCGTGAAGCACAAAGCGGAGCACGACGCGCTGGTCAAGCAGGTGGTGGCGTTTCAAACCGATTTCAATTCCGGCCGGGCCACCATGGCGGTTCAGGTGCTGCAATTCATAAAGGGCTGGCTGGAAAAGCACATTATGAATTCCGATTTCGCCTATATCCCTTGTCTGAAAGCCCAGAAGGTGGCGTAAGCAGGTGGCATCAGGCTCGGACTCATCCCACGCGCTTCAGGCGAGTCCGAACAGAGCGTGGTACTTCTCTGGCAGGTGGGTAGGGCGCATGGCGCGGGAAACGAAGACATGGCGGGTATAGCCCGTGGCCAGGCGGCGATCGTTTTCAGCCAGGCGCATTTCGTAGGTGAAAGTCACCATCCGGGTGGTGGCGTTCTCGATCCAGGTTTTGACGATGACTTCGTCGTCGAAGCGGGCGGGATAGCGGTATTGGCAGTGGGATTCGGCCACCGCCAGGAAGATGCCGTCCTCAATTTCCATGTCCCGGTAGTTGAAGCCGCAGGATTTGCAGAGCTCCACCCGGCCCACTTCCATCCAAACCAGGTAATTTGCGTAGTAGACCACGCCCATCTGGTCGGTTTCGGCGTAGCGCACGCGCAGGCGGGATTCGGTAACGGCAGCCATGGAGAAGAACGATTATAACCCGGCGCAACCGGATGGCCGTCCGGAAGCGTCTGTTAGACTGAGAGTTACCAACTTACTATGCGTGCGCGTGTACTGTTTTTTGGGATGCTGCGGGATATTGTGGGGATGTCCCGGGAAGAGGCCGAATTCCCCGAGGGCGCCGATCTGCACACGGTGTTCGCCAGTTACACGGCGCGCTTTCCGCGCTTCGGCGAACTGGCGCGCAGCATTGTAGTGGCGCGCAACCAGGAGTTTGCCGACCCCGCGACCAAGCTGGCGGAGGGCGACGAAGTGGCGTTCCTGCCTCCCGTGAGCGGCGGGTGTGATACCGGTCCCATGGAAATCTGCGAAGCGGGGAACTACTTCGCCCTGACCCGCCACCCCATCGATGTCCGCGGCGTGATCGCGCGCCTGCTGACCGGCGCCGAGGGCGCGGTGGTGACCTTCGAGGGCACGGTCCGCAACCACACCAAAGGGCGGCCCACCAGGTGTCTGGATTACGAGTGTTACGAACCGATGGCGCTCAAGACGATGGCGCAGATTGGCCGCGAACTGGTCGCCGCGCATCAGGTGGAGCGGGTCGCCATGGTGCATCGCCTGGGACGCCTGTTGATCGGCGAGACCAGCGTGGCGGTGATGGTCACGGCGCCGCACCGGCGCGCCGCGTTCGAGGCTGCGCTGGAGGGCATCGACCGGCTCAAGAAAGTGGTCCCCATTTGGAAGAAGGAGCACTTCGTGGACGGCGAGGTCTGGGTGGAAGGAGAGTGGGATGAAAAAATCCCCTCGGCGGGTTAGGTGTGTCAAACGCTGGCTGGCGGCCACGCTGTGCGCCGGGGCGCTGGTGGCGCAGCAGCCCACCGTGTTCCGCACGGACGTCAACCTGGTGCGAATCGTCACCACCGTCAAGACACAGGCCGGCGAGATTGTGGGCACCCTCGGCAAAGACGAATTTGAGGTTTACGATAACGGCGTCAAACAGCAGGTCGCGGTTTTCGAACACCAGACCGAGCAGGCGCTGTCGGTGGTTTTGATGGTGGATACCAGCGGCTCCACCTCCAAGGAACTCAAGTACGAGGCCGATTCCGCGTCGCGCTTTTTTCGAGCGTTGCTGGGCGAGGGCAACCTTCAAGACACTGCCGCGCTCTACACCTTCAACTGGGAGGTTCGCGAACAGCAGCCGTTCACGCGGGATTTGAAGGCGTTGGATGCGCGTCTCAAATTGCTGCACGGCGAGGCGGGCACCGCCATGTACGATGCGGTGTATCTGGGCGCACAGCGCTTAGAACCGCGCCAGGGGCGCAAGGTGATTGTGGTGGTGACCGACGGCGGCGACACCGTCAGCAAGGTCAACGTCCACAAGGCGCTTGAAGCGGTGCAACTGGCCGACGCTGCGATCTACGCCATCGTGGTCATGCCCATCACCAACGACGCCGGACGCAATATCGGCGGCGAACACGCTCTGGAATTCATGACGCAAGGCACCGGGGGGCGGACCTTCCTGCCCACCGTTGGCGCGGAGCTCGACAAGGCATTCAACGCCATCATCACCGAACTGCGCACCCAGTATCTGCTGGGGTATTATCCGCAAAATCTCCCTTCGAGCAAGGACCGCTTCCATAAATTGGAAGTGCGCGTGAAGGGCCCGGATTTGCGGGTTTCGGCACGCAACGGCTATTATGGGGGAGTCGAGAGCGGACGCGGCGCTTCCCCGGAAGACCGCGTCACAGTGTCCCCCGACAGGCAGCAGACAAAGAAGCGTTAGGAGAAGCCACTACGCCACCACCAGGAAAAGCGCGCGCGCCGGAACAAACGTTTGAGGAGGCGCAGTATCTCAAACGGTTGATCGAGAATTCGACGCTGGTCCGAGTCAAGCTGGAAGACGGAGAGGAAGTGGTTGGCAGCATCGAGTATTACGACCAATCCTTCATCCGCCTGACCCGAAAGGGTGAAGCCAACCTTTTTATTTTTAAGCACGACATCAAGTACCTCACGGAAGAGTTGTAGGGCGTGGCGTACCTGGAAACCGCCGTGGAGATCGCGCGCGAGGCGGGCGCGCTACTGGCCAACTACTTCGAACGGCACGTGGCCTTCGAACTGAAGGGCGATTTCGATTTGGTGACGGAGGCCGACCGCGCCAGCGAAAAGCTGATCGTGGAGCGACTGCGGACGCACTTCCCCTCGCACGGCATTGTGGCCGAAGAGGGCGGCGGTCACGAGAGCCCCTCGGAATACCGCTGGTTTGTGGACCCGCTGGACGGCACCACCAATTTCGCCCACAGCTTCCCCATGTTCAACGTCACGATGGGCCTGGAAAAGGCGGGCGAGATTGTCGCCGGGGTGATTTACGATCCCATCCGGCAGGAGATGTTCACCGCGGAACGCGGCGCGGGAGCCTACCTCAACAACCGGCGGATTCACGTGTCCGGCGCCAAACGGCTGCAGGATAGCCTGGCTTCCACGGGATTTCCCAGCCGCAAGCGGCATCAGAACGTGAACATCCACTTCTACCACCAGATGGCCATGGCATCGCACGGAGTGCGGCGCACCGGCTCGGCTGCCATCGATTTGGCCTATGTGGCGAGCGGGCGGCTCGACGCGTTCTGGGAGTTCGGATTGAAGCCTTGGGATATGGCGGCAGGCACGCTGCTGGTGACGGAGGCGGGCGGCGCGGTCAGCGATATGCACGGCGCCCCGCACCGGGTGGCCTCCTCGGAAACGCTGCTGGCCGACAATGGCGAGCTGCACGCTCCGGTGCTCGGGCTGTTCGGCGAAATCTTCCGCGGCGAGTTCCGCGAGCCGATCCCGCAAATTTCCTAGACGGGCGTCGCCGGTGTGTTCAGTTTTCCGGAACCCGGCGAAGCCTGGCTTATTCCTTCAAGAGTTCAAAGTAGGGCTCACGCGAAATGCCCGCGGTGCGCAGGTTGTTTTTGCGACGCCTATTACACCGGGCTTTGCGCACGCAGCCTGCGCACCACCTCCACGACACGCCCCGCGGCGTATTCCACCTCTTCTTCCGTAGTGAATCGCCCCAGCCCGAAACGGGTGGCCGATTGGATTAGCTCCGCCGGCACCCCGATTGCGTGCAGCACGTGGCTGCCGGCGCCACCATGGGAGTTGCAGGCGCTGCCCGCGGAGACCGCCAGATCTGGCAGCGCCACCAACAGGGCATCGCCGTCCACTCGCTCAAAACTCACGTTCAGATTGCCCGCCAACCGGTGCTCCATGGAACCGTTCACGTGTACCCCGTCCAGCCCCTCTTCGAGCCGCTGCCTTAGGCGGTCGCGCAAAACCCCCAGACGTCCGTATTCCTGCGCCATCTCTCGCGCCGCCACCACGCACGCCTCACCGAAGCCCACGATACCCGGCACGTTCAGGGTCCCCGAACGCATTCCCCCTTCGTGCCCGCCTCCGTCCATCTGCGCCGTCAGGCTGACTCGTGGATTGCGCCTCCGCACGTAGAGCGCGCCCACCCCCTTCGGCCCGTACATTTTGTGCGCGGTCACCGACATCAGATCGATGTGGTCGGCGTCCACGCTGACGGGAAACTTGCCGAATGCCTGGACCGCGTCGCAATGGAACAGCACGTTCTTCTCGCGGCAGATCGCGCCGATCTGGCGCACCGGTTGGAGTACGCCGATTTCATTGTTGGCGTACATCACGCTGACCAAAACCGTCTGCGGCCCGATGGCCTCGCGCAACTGAGCGAGGTTCACCAATCCGTCCGCTCCCGTGCGGAGAACGGTCACCCGGCAACCGGCCTCGGCCAGCGTGCTTGCCGTGTCCAACACCGCTTTGTGCTCCGTGGCAACAGTCACGATATGCGCCCGGGCGACACCGGCGGCCGTCACCACGCCCTTCAGGGCCAGATTGTTCGACTCCGTGGCGCCGCTGGTAAACACGATTTCGCGCGCGGCAGCCCCTGCCAGGTCCGCGATCCGCTTGCGCGCCACTTCCACGGCGGCTTCCGCTTCCCATCCAAAGCTGTGCGTCCCGCTTGCCGCATTGCCGAATTTCGGCCCGAAAAAGGGAAGCATCGCATCGAGGACACGCGGATCCACCGGTGTCGTGGCATGATAATCGAGGTAAATGATTTTAGTCACAGTAGTTGAATTGGGTGAAGTACTCCACAATCCCGAGTATAATTAACCTTGCCGCTGTTCGCGCATCCGGCCTTCCGATGATTCGTCTGTTTAAGGTCTTTATACCAGTTGGCGCGCTGACGCTGTTGGTCTCAGAGGTTCTGCTGGTAACCTCGGCCTTCATCTTCGCGACGTACATCGCTCTCGACGTGGCTCCCACCGTGTTTCTCTTATACGACGGCGGGCTCGCCCGGATTTCACTGGTCGTGCTCAGCATTCTGGTGGGCCTGCACTTGCACGATCTCTATTCCCAGATTTACGTCAAATCGCGGATCGTGCTGCTGCAACAGCTCTGCATGGTGATGGGCGGAGCATTCCTCACGCAGGCGCTGATCGCTTACTTCTACGCCGACATGCGCGTGCCGGCCTTCGTCATGTTGGAAGGCAGTGCCATCGCAGTGGCGGCTATCTTTTTTTGGCGGATCCTGTTTAGCGCCTTCGTGTTTCAGGTGGTGGGCCGGGACCGGCTGCTGCTGGTGGGGGGCAGCCCGCTGCTCGAAGACATCGGCCAGTACATCGCCGATCACCCGGAGACCGGCCTGGAGATCGCCGGCTATCTGGACGACCAGCACGAACCCGGCATCGCGCTCCCTGGCGGCAAGACGTTGGGCCCCATGGAATCGCTGCACGACATGGTTCGTACCACGCGGCCCCACCGCATCGTGGTCGGGATGTTCGAGAGGCGCAACCGCATGCCGGTGGGCGAATTGCTGGAATTGCGTTTGGCCGGGAACATCATCGAAGAAGCCGCCAACACTTACGAGCGCGTGTGCGGGCGCATCTGTTTGAAAGAAATCCGGCCTTCGCAACTGATCTTTTCGGGCGAGTTGGGACCGCGCCCTCAAAACCTGCTCTACCAGAGGATATCGAATATGGCCGCGGCCGTGGTGGGGATAATCCTCTCCTTCCCGATTGTGCTGCTGACCGCCCTGGCGGTCCGGCTCTCCTCCCCCGGAGCGGTGCTCTACCGCCAGACACGGGTCGGCCTCGATGGTGCGCTGTTCACCGTGTACAAGTTCCGTTCCATGCGCATTGATGCGGAGGCCGGCACCGGTGCGGTATGGGCACAGAAGGACGATCCGCGCGTGACGGCGGTCGGCCGCATGATCCGCCGGATTCGCTTCGACGAGTTACCGCAACTCTTCAACGTGCTGAAGGGCGAGATGTCGATTGTGGGCCCCCGACCCGAGCGCCCGGAGTTCGTCAGGGCGCTCAACGAACAGATTCCCTACTACCGGCAGCGCCACTGCGTGCGGCCCGGCATCACCGGCTGGGCGCAGCTCAACTACAAGTACGGCGACACCCTGGAAGACACCATCACCAAGCTGGAATACGACTTGTACTACATCAAGAACATGTCCCTGGCCCTCGACACCTACATTATCTTCCACACCTTCAAGGCGATGCTGTTGTCGCGCGGCGCGCAATAGGGCATACTGAACAATACGGCCCCCGCGGCTGTTACCATGGCGAACCCTTCGCTGTCCCCTGAGGTTGAAATCCTGGAGCGGGAGCAACTGGTCCCTCTGTACCGTGTCGTTCTTCTGGATGACAACGATCACACGTATGATTACGTGATCGAAATGCTGCAGAAAATTTTCATCTTCACGCTGGACCAGGCCTACCGGCACGCCGAAGAGGTGGATCGGGCAAAACGCACCGTGGTCATGACCTGCGAACTGCGCGAGGCCGAATTCGCCCGCGGCCAGATCCACGCCTACGGACCGGACTGGCGCCTACCGCGTTCCAAGGGATCCATGAGCGCGGTTATCGAGCCCGCCGGGTAGGCCTGTCCGCGCCGCTGATATCATGATTTTATGAGGTTATTTCGAATTCTTTTCCTTTACGCGGCAGGTCTGTGCCTGGTGGCGCAAACATCCCCTCCGCCTCCCGCGCCGGCCACTCCGCTGGTCGGCTCCCCGCCCGCCGGCCCCACAATCACCGGGGACGGGGGCGTCACCTTGCCGCTCGAAATAGTGGCGTCGCCCGCGATTCCGGCGGACAGAGTGGTGATCCAGGTGGGCGATTTCAAACTCACCGCCGGGCAGGTGGATCAGATTCTGCAAGTCTATCCTGACAATCAGCGGGTGTGGGCCAATGGCCCAGGGCGCGACAAGTTCATCGAACAGGTGGTCCGCGTAGTGCTTCTCTCCGAGGAAGGCAGGCGGCGCAAGCTGACCGAAACCGAGGCCTACAAGAACCAGATCATGTTCTCAACCGCCAGCATCCTGGCCAGTCATACCGACGAAGATATCAAGCGCAAGGTCCGGGACGATGAGGCTTTGCTGAAGGCATATTATGAGACGCACAAATCCGAGTACGAGCAGATTCATGCGCACCATATTCTCATCCGCATGCAGGGCTCGCCCCTGAGCGTGGCCCCGGGGCAGAAAGACTTGAGCGATGCCCAGGCGCTAACCAAAGCCCAGGAAATCCGCCAGAAGATTTTGCAAGGCGCGGCATTCGCGGGCCTGGCGCGCACCGATTCCGATGACATGGGGAGCAGTGCCAAAGGCGGCGATCTCGGCTTCGTCAAACGCGGGCAATCGGTACCCTCTTTCGAGGAGGCGGCCTTCGCGCTGCCGCTCGGCGAACTCAGCCAACCGGTAAAAACGACCTACGGCTATCACATCATTAAGGTGGAAGAAAGGAAGCCCACGAAGACGTTCGAGGAATTACGCCCGGAGTTGGAAAAGAATCTGGCAAATGAGGCCAGCCGCAAATTCTTGGAGGAACTCAAGGCCAAAACCAAGGTGGCGATCGACCCCGATTTCACCGCGACGCCCAAGGTGCTGATCGGCCCCAAGCCGTGATCCAAACCCGCAAGCTGGCGATTGCCTGCCCGCAGTGCGGCTCCGCGGATGTATTCTACAGTTGCACGCCCAACTGCTGCTACAACCACGTGTGCGCCGATTGCGGGACGACGTTCGAACCAGCCACCACGCTGAAAGGCGGCACAATCAGCGGCGTGATTCCGCCCGAGCCGCCGCCCGATGCCACCGACCCCACCACCGAATGCGCCAAGTGCACCTCGAATGCGGTCTATATGACCGAAGACGGCGGCGTGGTGTGTGGCAAGTGCGGCGCCATCCTGGTGCTGGAAATCACCGAGATCGCCCCCGGATAGGGGCATTGGTGCGGCCGTCATTCTTGGCTGCCGCCGGCGCCTGGTGGGGCAAGGTGTTGTGCGCGTATTGCACGGCCTTCGAAATTACACCGTTGCCGAGAGAGCGACATCGCAGCAGGTTGTGATATTCCTGAAGAATCAGATAACAATATGCGAACATCGACACTTGTTGCTTGGGCTGCGCTTGGCACAGCCCTGAACGCATTTTCCCAGGCCGCGCCGCCGGCCACACCCCAGCAGACGCCGCCCGTCCAGCAGGCACCGGCGGGACGGGGCGCGCAGACCGCCCCAGCGCCTGGCCAGCCCACTCCGGGCGGGCGCGGCGGACTCAACGCGGGGATTTCGGCAAGGCCCGCGCCGCCGCCCCCTTATACCTGTGACCCGGTAAACCCCAACACGACACCGGAGGCGCGCGCGCTGCTGAAAACCTTGTGCGGGATGTCGGGCAAGGGCATCCTGTCGGGCCAGCATAACTTTCCCAATCAACGGTCGCAGGATACCGACCAGGTGTTCGCCGCCACCGGCAAGTATCCGGCCATCTGGGGTTCGGATTTCGGTTTTCTGGACGGCGAGGACAAGGATTCCATCATCCATCGGGACCTGATGATCGAGGAGGCCAAGAAGCAGGCCGCCGCGGGATCCATTATTTATTTTTGCTGGCACATGCTACGGCCTACCGAGGATGAGCCCGGCAAGGCGGGCGAGAACGGCAGGCAGAACGCCTGAAGGCTGCTTATAGCAACCCTTGGGTGATCAGCCGGGGCGACTCGCTGCCCAAATAAGAAACAGTAAGACAGGCCATCGACTTTGGTGGCCTGTCATGTCAACATGCTACTAGCTGGACCCGGTAAGACCCTATGTAATCCAACCCGGAGGTCACTATCTGATTTATCCTAGTGAAAGCTCACTACGCCGCTTCGCGTCTGGAGCCGTCGCACCGGAAAGGACAATGATGAACCGCCTCTTCTTCCTCGTGCTCATCGCACTCACGCTGCAGGCTCAGGACTACACGCTCGGCGTCGGGGTTTACCCCGGCAATCCGAAGGAAAACTTCGCGCCGGCCGTGCGAATCGATTCCAGTACGTACCGTAACCTGGCGCTGCACCGCCCGGCCTACCATTCCTCCAGTTACGATTACAACCTGACCGCGCAGTTAGTCACCGATGGCATCAAAGAAACGGCGCTGCCTCGCTGGGTCTCCACCTCCACTAGCCAGCACGGCGTCTTCAAGAAGAACGAGCGCGAATGGATCCTGGACGGCAATTGGGTGACTGCGATAGATCTCTCGGGTCCCAAGGCCTGGGTGCAACTGGAGGTGGCCGGCGGCGCTTCGCCGCTCGAAATCGACCGCATCGAGGTCGACGGCGCCGTGAAGGCGCCCGGTGGCGAGCCCGAGATCTGGTCTTCAATTGTCTCCGGCTCCGACGACGGCGCCGCCTGGAGCGAACTCGGCCACAGCGATGGCATGTCGCGGCCCTCGGGCGACATCCGCCCCTCCATCAAGTTCAGCGCACCCTCGCGCCACCGCTTCTACCGCATCGCGTTCTCCGACCCCCGCGCGAGTTCCTGGCATGTCACCGAGGTCTCACTGTTTCGTGGCAGCCAACCCGTCCAAATCGGTGGACCGCATCGGTTCTCCAGCGCCTGGAAAAGCGCTGGCGCCGGCGAGGAGTGGGTCTACGTCGACCTCGGCGCCTCGTGCACATTCGACCGCGTCATGCTCTACTGGATCCGCCGCGCCGCCCAAGGCTCGCTCCAGGTATCCGACGATTCCGTCCAGTGGAAACCTGTCGCCGCGCTGCCCGCCTCCGGCCTTACGGACGATTTGAAGCTCGCGCCGCCAGCCCAGGCGAGGTACGTGCGCATCCTCATGCAGAGGCCCGCCGCGCCCGAGGGCTACATTCTCAGCGAGCTGGAAGTTTTCGGCAAAGGCGGCCCGGTCCCGCGGGCCAAGCCCGGCCCGGAGCCTTCCGCCACTCGGCTTGAACTCTCCGGCGGCGGCTGGCGCGTCGAGCGCGATTCGCTGGTCAAAGCGGATGGCCTCGCGCTCGCCAGATCCGGCTTCGACGATTCCAAGTGGGTACTCGCCACCGTCCCCGGCACCGTCCTGGTCAGCTATTTGAACGCCGGCGCCATACCCGACCCCAACTTCTCCGACAACCAGATGATGGTCTCCGACTCGTTTTTCCAGGCCGACTTCTGGTATCGCAACGAGTTTTCCCTGCCGCCCTCGTTTTCCGGCAAGAACGTCTGGCTCAACTTCGACGGCATCAATTGGAAAGCCGAAGTCTTCCTGAACGGTCAGAGACTCGGCCGCATTGAGGGCGGCTTCATGCGCGCCCGTTTCGATGTGACTGCCAAGCTTCTCCCCGGCCGGAAAAACGTCCTCGCCGTGCGCATCCTCAAAACCGCCACGCCCGGCAGCATTAAGGAAGCCACCATTCAGAGTACCGATAAGAATGGCGGCGCCCTTGGGGCCGATAATCCCACCTTTCACGCTTCCATCGGGTGGGATTGGATCCCCAGCATCCGCGGCCGGGAAACCGGCATCTGGAACCGAGTCTACCTCGACGCCACCGGCCCCGTGACCGTGGAGAATGCCTTCGTCAGCTCCTCTCTGCCGCTGCCCGATACCACCCGCGCCAGCGTCACCATTGAGGCCACGCTGAACAATCACTCCGCCGCCCCCGTCTCCGGTACTCTGCGCGGCCACTTCGGCGCGGAGGCCTTCCATCTGCCAGTCACTCTCCCAGCGTCCCAATCGAAACAGGTCAAGCACACCTTTGAACTCAGCAACCCGAAGTTGTGGTGGCCCGCCGGATACGGGCAGCCCAATCTCTACGACGTCAGTCTGCAATTTGAGACCGGCCCGAACGCCGTTTCAGAGGCCAAGACGTTCCAGGCGGGCGTGCGGCAGTTCACCTACTCGGAGACAGGTGGCGCCCTACAGATGTGGATCAACGGCCGCCGCTTCATAGCCAAGGGCGGCAGTTGGGGCTTCGGCGAGAGCATGCTGCGCTACCGCGCCCGCGAATACGACGCAGCCGTGCGCTATCACGCGGAAATGAATTTCAACATGATCCGTAACTGGGTGGGCCAGATCGGCGAGGACGAGTTCTACGAGGCCTGCGACCGTCACGGTGTCGTTGTGTGGCAAGATTTCTGGTTGGCGAATCCCTGGGATGGCCCCGACCCCAACGACAATGGCATGTTCCTGCGGAACGTCAAGGATTACGTGCTGCGCATCCGCAGCCACCCCTCCATCGGCCTGTATGTGGGCCGCAATGAGGGGTATCCGCCCAAGTTTATCGACGATGGCATCCGCGCAACGCTCGCCGATTTCCATCCCGGCATACACTACATCCCCAGTTCGGCCGACGACGTGGTCAGCGGCCACGGCCCCTACGAGGCCCAGTCCCCCAAGTACTATTTCTCGCAGCGCGCCACCCCGCAATTCCATAGCGAGATGGGCATGCCCAATATCGTCACCCTGGACAGTTTGCGCCTCATGATGCCGGAATCCGCCATGTGGCCGCAGGGCTCCATGTGGGGGATGCACGAATTCACCAACGCGGGCGCGCAAAACGGCGGCAACTTCCGCGCGCGCATTGAAAAGAGCTACGGCCCAGCCAACAATGTGGCCGACTGGCTCTGGCTCGCCCAGTTTGAGAACTACCAAGGCCACCGCGCCATGTTCGAGGCGCAGAGTAAGAACCGCATGGGCCTGCTCATGTGGATGAGCCATTCCTGCTGGCCGTCCTTCGTCTGGCAGACCTACGATTACTTTTACGAGCCCACGGCCGGCTACTTCGGCGCCAAGAAAGCGACCGAGCCCCTGCACATCCAGTGGAACCCCGCCAGCGATAACATCGAAGTGGTTAATTACAGCGCCGGCGCGGCGCCGGGCCTCACCGCCCGCGTCCAGCTGCTCAATTCCGATGGTACGGTGAAATGGGAGAAATCCGCCACGCTCGATAGCGCGGAAGACACTACTGTGGCGCCCTTCAAAATCGAGTACCCCGCTGGCCTCACGCCCGTCCATTTCATCCGTCTGGAACTTCGCCAGGGTGAGAAACTGGTCTCCGACAACTTCTACTGGCGCGGTGTGGAGGAAGAAAACTACCGCGCCTTGCGCGCGCTCCCCAAGGCTATCATCGACGTTTCCACCACCGCCGAGCGCCGCGGCGATCGCTGGTTCCTGAGCACCACCCTCGCCAACGCATCCAAGGATCCCGCGCTCATGGTGCGCCTCAAAGCCGTGCGCGAGAAGACCGGAGACCGCATCCTGCCCGCCATCTATAGCGACGGCTACGTCCCCCTGATGCCCGGCGAGCGGCGCAGCATCACCACCGAACTGCGCGACGCCGACACCCGGGGCGAGAAACCCCGCATCTTAGTCGAAGGCTTCAACGTCTCCTACACCGAAAAATGAGACTGCAAACGCCCGACGAAGAGGCAGCCTGGGCACATTTGTAAGAGGGGCGTCGTAGTCCTGCGCTATCTCGATCTAACTTGCCGCTGTGTCTGCTGTCGATGTTACTCGCCGGCTGTGCCCAGCGGCGCCAATTGATAGATCCGCGCCTCGTTCGCTCCCAGCGCAGCGATCTGCGCGTTGGGCCGCGGCGTGGCATCATCCGCCGTATGGCAATTCTCGATCCACGCGCCGCAATCCATCAGCGCGAAGAATTCGCCCCCCGTATCGTGCACCGCGATCCGCGCCTGGTGGGTGTGCCCGATCACCGTCATCTTCAGCGCGCTGCCGAACTGGCGATTGGCCTCGGCGCATTTCTGCCGCGCCGCGTCCAGGTAGAGCAGCATCTCCTTGGGCGCCGCGCCTTCCACCTGCACGTTCCAGTTCGGCCCGTCATCGCCGGCGGCGCGCCAGTTCCCGGTGGGCGCCGGAGCCTGGTTGTGAATGAAGTCGCGAAAATCTCTTCCCGCCCGCCGCTTGCGGTTCAGCGGGCGCAGTTTCTCCAGATCCGCCGTTCCCGCCGGGTGCGAAGCCGTGAACTGGAACAGCACCAGATTCTTCAGCTCATTGGGTAGCTTCTCCACCCAGTCGAAGACATCGCCGTGCAGCAGCAGGACGGAAGGCGCCAGCACAAAAGACCGCTGCCACGCGTCGAAGTTGGGAAACCGGTAGAGATCGTAATCGTGATTGCCCAGCAGGAACTGCGCGTTGAGATCCGGATCGCGCAGCGCCACCAACAGACTCGCCCGATCGTTCTGGATCGCCGATGCCGCGTTGGCGTTCGGGTCCAGCCCGTCCACCTGCCGCCACAGATCGAACAGGTCGCCGATCTGATACACCACCACTTCGCCCGCCGGGGCGGAAGCGAGTTTCAAGGCGCGCAGCGATTTCACCACGGTTTCGAGCAGCGCCGGATGGTTCGTGCCGTACCGGTATCCGCCGTCGACCCGGCGCGCGGCGGTGATCAGGTGGATGTCCGGAATAAATACGTGCAGTTCGTTAGCCTGCGGGAAGTTCAGCCGGTCGTCCCGGAGACGCGCCACCAGCTGCACGCTGGCGATGGCCTGTAGACGCCCGAGAAGATCCGAATGCAGGCTCATGGCTGCGACCGCCGCACGCTGCGCACCACCACAAGCTGCGTCAGCAGGTTACCCGACTGGCGGAAGATCCAGCAGTACTCGTCATCGCAGACCGCGAGCGGGTCCGGCACCTCCGGCCCGCGGTTGCGCGCATCAATCACCTGGGTCACCGCGATCCGCTTGCGGAAGATAGGCGCCGCCTGGCAAAGCGCCGCGGCGATGGCGCAAAAGTCCGAGGTCGCCAGGTTGGCGCGGATCTTCAGGTTGCCCGGGGCCGCCAGGGCGTCGAGGATTTGCTGGTGGCCCGCCGCCTGCGGGTCGGGTGCCGGGTTGCGGCCGAAGCGGTTGCCCCCATGCTCCAGGAAGCTCGCCACTTCCCCGCGCGCCGCCTGGTCCAAGGGCAGCGCCACCGCCGTGTCGTGGCTGCGAAACTGCTGTTCGCGCATAGCGACCACCGCCGGGTAGCGGACCGCGCAACCGGTGGCGAACCCCAGCGCCAGCACAAGCAACCGGTATCTCATTAGAAGGAGTTTACAGGAAAGGCCGCGCCGTGCATAGATTAAAAATCTGGAATAAAAATCTTGCTTCCCCGTAAGCTCCGGTGATAGGCTGAAGACGACGTGGAATGATTTAGGGTATGTTGAGCCCTGCTAATTGCAACCACGAAAAAAAGTGCTAAAGGCGAGTCGGTCTGTTCGAAAAACATTTCGACCCTGGCGCCTTTTTGGCCCCAGGGTTTTTTGTTTGGGCGGGCAGGCCCCCATCGCCGGATGCTGGAGGATTCGATGAGCGTCTGGCCCAAAACACCGCCAGTTACTCCTTCGCTTTCGACTGCTGAAGGAGCCTTGGTTTCCGTCTCGATTCATGTGGAGCCGCACTGCCTGGAATCGCTGCTCGAGGCGCTGGCCCTGGTAAGTTTCCCGATTAACCCGCAGATCTATCACGACGCGGCCCTGGTTTACCGCTACGCCGATGGGCGCGACGAAACCGAGTCCGTCACCCTGGTGGAATTCCCCGCCTACGAAGGCCGCCTGGATGAAGTGCGCCGCGCCGTGCAGGCTTGCGGCTTCCAGGCGGACTGTATCCACGCCATCGGCATGCTGGATGAGATCCAGTGTGACTTGCAACCGGAGCGGGCCCCCGAGGGCGCGGCATACGTCTCGCGCCATCGCGTGAAACGGCGCCCGGCTGTGGTCTAGCTAACGTGCGCGCAGCGCGCCGCACCAACTCGCGGGTAGTGCGCCGCGGCAAGTGGAAACTCTTCCAGCACCACTCCGCGCGGGCCGTGTCGAAACAGACGATGTTTACCTTGTGCAATGGTACTTTTTACCAGTCAAGCGTGTTTTGGCCGTTACGGCCGCAATAATTTGCGCCATAATACGGACACAGCGTTACCGTGTGATAGGAACGCTGTCGATGCAGGTGTTGCCCAGCGATGGCGATGTTACCCAAATGGATCTTTTGTAACGGACGGAGGAGGCAGGCGGAAACCTTCGCTTGTGCGTGGGTGGTAACATGCACTTGTCTTTCCGCCCAGGTTCTGATGCCAGCCGCCGGGCCCGGTGGCGCGGTGAGACTCTTCACCTCCGACGCGGCGATCCTCGAAGCCAGGGAAGTTCGTAAAGACGTTCCTTGCACCGTCACACCGGTCAAACCGGTACTCGGGTTCGACCTGAAGTTTCACGCCGGTTACGATGTCAGCATCCCGCTAAAGGACCTCGCCGGCAGCGATAACCTGCTGACCATGGTTTTCCGCGTGGCGCCCGATCAGAAGCCTGACGATGCGGTCTATTTCTCGCATCACTTTAATGTGCCGACGATCGAATCCGACGCCGGCGGCAGCGCCGTGCTGTCTGGAACCTTCGATGTGGGCGAGGGCAAATACCATGTCGATTGGTTGATGCGCGACCGTAGCGAGCGTGTCTGCTCCTTCAATTGGGAGAGCGAAGCGGTGCTGCCCACGAAGGATAAGCAGATCGCGCTCGACATCCCGGCCAGCGCCGTGCAACCCGCCGAAACCGAACCCTTCAAGCAGGAGCCCGCGGTAGCACGGGAAACGCAGGCGGACCAGCTCAACATCAAGGTGATGGTCAACTTCGCGCCGCAGGACTCGCTTTCGGCCACGCTCCAGCCCATCGATACCCACGCCCTGATCTCCATCCTGCGCAACATGGCGCGGGATCCGCGGATTACGAAGTTCAGCATCGTCGCCTTCAACATGCAGGAGCAGCGGGTGATTTACCGCCAGGAATCGGCCGCGCAGATCGATTTCCCAGCCCTCGGCGAGGCGCTGCACTCGCTCAACCTCGGCACGGTGGATCTCAAACGGCTGGCGCAGAAGCACGGCGATGCCGAATTCCTGACCAGTTTCATCACGCAGGAGATCAAAGACGGCAAGGAGCAGCCCGACGCCGTAATCATCGCCGGTCCGAAAGTTACCGTGGAAGGCGGTCTGCCGCAGGAATCCTTCAGGGAGGTCGGCGATCTGAAGTTTCCGGTGTTCTACATGAACTACAACCTGAACCCGCAGGTCAATCCGTGGCGCGATGCGATCGGATCCGCGGTGAAAACGCTGAAGGGCGCCGAGTTCACCATCAGCCGACCGCGCGACCTCTTTTTTGCGTGGACGGAGATCATCGGCCGTATAGTAAAATTAAAGTTCGGAAAGACGGCAACCGCAAGCACTGGTGCGCCCGTCAGATAAGTTATGCGGGTTTTGCTCACTGCGTTCGTCCTCGCGTCGGCCGCGCTTCCCGCAGCCGCCCAGAAGTTTGGAGCCGCTGAGAACCTGGGGCCCGCCATCCCGACCCCACAATTCCTGGTGGACAGAATGCTGGAGGCCGGCCGCGTCAAACCGGGCGAGACTGTGTTCGACCTGGGAAGCGGCGATGGCCGGGTGGTGATCACGGCGGCGCAGAATTTCGGCGCGCGTGCCGTAGGCGTCGAACTGATGCCCGATTTGGTCCGCAAAGCTCGTGAGCGCATCCGCGGCCTGGGACTGGCCGACCGTGTCAGCATCGTGGAAGGCAGCGCCTTGCGGGTGGACCTGAGTCCGGCGGACGTGGTGACGATGTGGTTCCTCACCAACTCCAACGACCGTCTACGCCCGCATCTGGAAAAGCAGCTCAAAATGGGCGCCCGGGTAGTCTCCAATGAGTTCCCCATCCGCGGGTGGAAACCCACGGAGATGATTCAAATCAAGGTGGGCAAGATGGAACACACCATTTTTGTCTACGAAATCGGCCGCACGCAGTAGTGGCTAGTCGCGGAAGCACATTCACCGCAGAGACGCGGAGACGCAGAGGAAAACGCTGAGAAAGCCAAACCCTGTTATCTGTTATCTGTTCTCTGCGCTTTTCTCAGCGTCTTTGCGTCTCCGCGGTGAAGTCTACTTCGTCTTGCTGGCGTTTTCCAGCACGCTGCGCGCCAGGTAATTCTCGATCTTGGCGCCGTTGCGCGCGGTCTCGTAGTAGGCGGCGCGGAGCATCTGATCTTTGCTGTTGAGCAGCATGTCGCGGATATTCTGCTGGACGCGCGGGTCGTTCAATTCGCGCTGGCCGGCCGGTTCCCGGGTGATCACCCTGAGGATGCGGAAGCCTTCCGGGGTGGGGATGACCGGCGAGGTGCCGCCCTGCGGCAGGGAAACCACCATCTTGCGGAGTTCCGGGTTGACGCGTTCGAGATCGCTATCGCCCACGAACCCCATATCGCCGCCATTGGTCGCCGATTGGGGATCTTCCGAGTAATTCTGGGCCAGCGTGCGGAAATCCACGCCCTGGCGCAATTGGGCAGCGAGTCCTTCGATCTTGGCGCGCGCCTCCTTCTCGTTTTGGGCCTTACTGTTCTTGAGATTGCGCACATTCGGGTCGGGGAACGGCGTCACCAGAATCTGCGCGATGTGGGTAGTGGGCTCGGGCGGGTTAAAACTGGCTTTGTTGGCGTTGTAGAAACTCGTGATATCGCCGTCCGTGATGGTGATTTTGGAAGTAATTTCCTTGTTCACCAACTTGTCCACCGTCAACTTGCTGCGCACCTTAGCCTTCAGATCGTTGAGGGTCAAGTGCTGCGCGGAGAGCTGTTTTTCGAACTCTTCCTTGGTATAAGGCGCGCGCATTTTGGAGACTTCGGCCTCCACGTCCGCATCCACCGCGGCCAGACCCAGTTTCTCGGCGCGCTGCAGCATGATCTCCTGGATGATCATGCTGGAGAGCAGATCGATCTTCTGCGCCATGATCTGGTCTTCGCTGGCTCCTTCGGCCTGCTGGGCGTTGGATTGATAAGTCTTATCCAGTTCGGCGATGGTGATGGCGTGCCCGTTCACCTCAGCCGCGACATTTGCTGGCGGCGAGTGCTTGCAGGATGCGAGAAAGAGCGCGGAGACACCCGCGGCAAGGACAACAAGAATGCGGTTCATTTTCGTGACCCCCTATTGTAGCCCAGGGGGGGGCCGAGTGGGCTTCGCCGGACAGGTTTCCCGCGGATCCCTGAAATGAGGCCGGGGAGCCGGACCTCCGCGTGGGATGACCGTACGGTCATTCGGCCTTGGAATAGTAGTAGGTGTACTTGCTGTAGAGTTCGGAAGCGCGGGCGCCGTTGGCTACGATGCCGAGGACGTTATTCTCGCAGAGAGACTGCATGGCGCGCGTCACATTGTCGAAGGTGGTGGAACCGATCTTGACCACGAGGACGGTGCCATCGGCCATGGTGGAAAGCAGGTTGGCGTCGGCTGAGAACAACAACGGCGGGGTATCGAAGATGGCCCAGTCGAAGCTGCGGGGGAGTTCCTCGAAGAGCAGCTTGGCCTGGCGCAAGTTGAGTAGTTCGAGCGGGTTCTTGACGGGCGAACCGGCGGGCAGCAGATAGAGATTCATGGCTTCCACGCGGCGGAGGGCCTGGGCGAAAGTACATTGGCCGGTGAGAAAATCGCTGAGCCCGGGAGCGCGGTCGATCTGAAAAAGGCTGTGGATGATAGGGCGGCGCAAATCGAAATCGCCAAGCAGGACGGAACTCTCCGCCAGGTGGCATTGCGCCAGGGCCAGGTTGACGGCGGTAAATGTCTTGCCTTCGGCCGGCGAGGGACTGGTGACCACGATGGTGTGTAACGGTTGCAGCGACTGAAGGTGGTTGAGCCGGGTGCGCAGGGTGCGAAACTCCTCGGACGGAGTTTCGTGGGAGTTGTTCAGATCGAGCAGGTGCGATTCCGGGGCGGGCGAGAATGGCACCACCTGGACCTGGGTGAGCATGCCGGGGTGGATGTTGAGCCGCATCGGGGTAACGGGGGGTGCCGTCGCCGCGCCGTTGACCGGTCCGTCGGGCAGATGAAGATCGGGGTTAAGGGTGCCGGCGGCAACCACCTGGTCCGGAACCACGGGCGGCTCTTCGGGAGGCATCATGCCGCCCATTTCCGCCCGCCTCAATGCATCGTGTACTCTACTCATGAATTCTCCCCCAGGCGGCGGGTTTGGCGATTCCTATCATTTCTATGTGCCCTGGCCATAGTTATGGTAGTAGGCCGCGGCGCTCATCGCGATAGACCCGATAATAATCGCGCTGGACCAGGCGAGCCACAAAATACGCCGTTTGCGGCGCACCAGGAGCGCGTTTTCCAGCAGCGGGATGCTGCTCAGCACGGGCAGATTGGTATAGGCGCGGATGTCTTTCAAATTCTTCAGGGAGGTATCCTTCATCTCCTTGGCACCGGCCAGCACGATGCCGAGCATCAGGCCAATGCCGGTGCCAATGGCCGCCATTTGGGGGCGGTTGGGCTCGGAGGGCGACTGCGGGTCGCTGGCGGGATCGAGCACTTCCAGGTTCTCACCGATTCTGCGGTCTTCCAGATTCCTGGCGGTGTCGGAGACCTGGTTTTTGCGTTGAAAATCTTCGTAGCTCTGCTTGGCGACCGCGAGATCGCGGGCGAGGCCGAGGTACCGTCCTTCCAGTTGCGGGCTGCCTTCGACGCGCGACTGGTAGTTGGCGATTGTCCGCGTCAGTTCCTGCATCTGCTTGAGCTTCTCGTTCATCTGCACACTCAGGTTTTGCATTTCGGTCTTGAGTAGGTTGTTGGACGCGGTGAGATCCTGAACGGCCTTCAATGCCTGCTGATTGGGAATCCGTTTGATGGACGGGCCGGCCGCCGGAGCGGCAGCCTGTCTTTCCATGTCTTCCTTCTCGATGTCCAGGCGTCTTTTCTCGAGAGCCGCCAGCGAGCCCATGCGAGCTTTGATGGTGGGATGGTTGGGGGTCAACTGCTCCGTCAGGGCGGCGATCTCCGACTGTAGATTCATGATTCTCTGATTGAGCTGGTTGAGGGTCTCGTTGCGGACCTGTACCTGCCCGCCGACGGCGACCTGATCCTCGAGAATGGAACTGTAGTAGTTAAGGTTGGTGTTGTTGTTCTGGATCTGGGTTTCGATCTGGAGTTTCTGTTGCTGAAGGCGGCTGAGACCTTCGTTGGCCTGCGACACCATCAGCTGATAGGTGTTCAACTGTGCCACGTTGGCCTGGAATTGCTCGGGCAGGCGGCCCATATTCTCCATCTTGAACTTCGTCAGCGCCTGTTCCAGGGTGTCCACCCTTTCCTTGGCCTGCTTCATTTCGTCGCCCAGGAACTGGGAGGTGACGTTCGCCTGGTCCTTCTGCACTCTGGCGTTGGACTCCGTGAACTTGGTGACCAACTCTTGGACCACGGCATGGGCCTTGAACCGGTTAGAGTAAGAGAAGGATATGGTGAATGCCGACGCGTTGCGGCCGCCGCCGGGAGCTTCGATGGGTAGAATACGGATGGACTTGAGGCGCATATCCTGGATGACGTCTTCCATGGGATATCGCTGGAGTTCCTTGCGGTAGAGATCGAGAGCCGGACGCTGGATCAATTCCTGGAGACTGCCCCGGCTGAGGATTTCCTGCTGCATCTGCAGCAGGCGCTGCTGCATCTGCATGTTGACCACGGTGGGGACGAGGCTGGCGGAAATCTGCTGGGGAGTGATGCGCAATATCGCCTGGGAGACGTAGGTGTCGGGCCAGAGGAACGCGACCACGACCGCGACGACCAGGCCGCCAAACATGGGCCCGATCAGCCAGGAGCGGTAGCGGCGGAACATGTCGATATAATCTTCGACGTCGGGGGGACGCCGGGTAACGGTCACGAAATTCTGTGGTGCTGCCATAACTTTGATCTCTGCCGGTTGCCGAGGCACCGCTGGGATGCGCCTTACTTGACGATGATAATGTCTCCCGGCTTCAGTAAGATGTTCTGCTCCATTTTCTTGCCCTTGATCACGTCTTTGTAGTTGAAATTCAAGCGCTCACCGGTGGCCCGCAGAACGACGATTTTCTTCTGATTGGCGAAATCCTTAAAGCCTCCGGCATTGACCAGAGCCTCGAGAACCCTGGTGGGGACGAGCAGGGTGTATTGGCCCGGCTTGTTGACCTCGCCCTGGATGAAGAAGCGTTTGCTGTTGACCGTGGTCACCTGCACGCTGACGTCGGGATCTACGATGTATTTCTTGAGCTTTTCCTTAATGGCATTGCCGAGTTCGGCGGGGGCTAAGCCGGCGGCCATGACGTCGCCGAGGAACGGCATGGTGATTCTGCCATCGGGACGGATCATGTGGGCGCCGCTGAACTCGGCACTGCCGTAAATCAGAACCACGATCTGATCCTCGGCGCCGAGGATAAAGGGATGGTCGTCGAGGGGAAGCCCCTGCGCGGCATTTCCGATGGCTTTATCGCGCGGCGAAGCCAGTTTAGCGGGGTCGATCTCCGGCTGCGCGAGGACCGGCGGCCTGGTTGCCGGGGCGGCTTGGGCGGGAGGATTAGCCGCGGGATTGGCAGCTTGGATGGTCGCGGGGGGAGGCGCAACCGGGAGTTGCAGCGTGCAAGGGGTGCTGCCCGTGGCGGCAATCGCGCCGGCCGAGTCTGTCACCTGAACCGTGTAGGAGAAAGTGCCGTCGGCGGTAGGTGTGCCGCTGATCGTACCGGTGGCCGGATTGAGCGCGATGCCGGCCGGCAGGGCGCCGCCGGTGATGGCAAATCGGTACGCACCGGTACCGCCCGAAGCGATCACCGCGGAGTTGTACGCCACGCCCAACTGGATGGTGGTCCCCGAAGCACACAGGACCGAAAGCGGCGGGTCCGAAGGTTTATGCTGGCTCGGCGGTTGTCCGGCAATCGGTTTGGAAGGATCCTGTTGAGGTGCGGCGGTCGAAATGACCGTAAACAAAACCGAAAGGAGCGCCGTTCTCATGAATGCACCTCTAAGACATCCTCGACCGGCAAGGCGGCCCGCAATTCTGGTTGACAGCGCCAAACGCGACTCACTGATCTAATAGTGTACAGCATTCCTCCGCCATCGCCGGCTGGTCTAGGACTGTCATATGTACGAATTTGAATGCTTTACGCTTGCGCCTACATCCTAAGCGGGCCAGAGGAGTACAGCGGCGTGGGGAAACCTTGGGTGCGCCGTGGGCAGGCGGGACCCAGGCAGCCGGATACACTTCCACATAGTGTATTTCTCCCAAAAAGCGGAGAGATTTTCGAGAGTGGCTTGTAAGTTGCAGAAAATTAAAATAATCTGGTTGTAGAAGTCTGAATTTATCGCGGCATCCCACGTGCAGCGAATATTTTGGATAATTGTCTCGATTCGACGGCGCCGGCGGCCCCTATGTTCCAGGAACTCAAGTTCCAATTGTCAACCGCGATCCTCACCACCCTCACGCTTGCGGCCGGCGTGGCTGCGTTTATTAACTTTCAGCAGCAGAACCGGTTCCGGCTTGCGGAAGACGGTGTGATCTGGGTAGACCGGCAGGGCAGCGTGGAAGCGCTGTACGTGAAACCGGCGAGTCCGGGCCTGAATGCGGGGATCCGCCGGACGGACCGCCTGCTGGATATCGACGGGGTGAAGATCGAGCAGGCGACGGATGTGGCCAGGGTGCTGGCGCGGATTGGCGCGTGGAGCCGGGCGAAGTACCGGTTGCAGAGCCGCGGGGTGGAACTGACGGCGACGCTGGTGGTGGCGGAGCAGCCGTTGGACCGGGCGATGGTCTACCAGTACGCGGTGGGGACGGCGTACCTGATCATCGGGCTGTTCGTGTACTTCCGGCGAGGCAGCGCGCAGAAGGCGCGGCACTTTTATATTCTGTGCCTGGCGAGCTTCATCTCGCTGTGCTTTCACTACACCGGGCAATTCAACACTTTAGACAAGGTAATCTATTTCGGGAACCTAATTGCGGGGCTAATGGCGCCGACCTTGTTCCTGCATTTCTGCCTGACGTTTCCGGAACCGCGGCCGTGGTTCCGGGGGACCGTGCGCACGATTCTGCTCTACGTGCCGGCGGCCTTGATGTTTCTGGTGTTCCTGGCCTTCAGTTCCGGCGCCATGAAGATCTCCGTGCCGCTGCTGGAACTGCGCTGGATGCTGGACCGGGCGTGGATGGTGGCGTGGACGCTGCCCTACCTGATCGGGGCGATGGTTCTCTCCTTCGAATACGAGCGGACCGAAGACATGGTAGTGCGGCAGCAGTTGAAGTGGCTGCGCAACGGAGCGTTTTGCGGGATTCTGCCATTCGCGGCGTTTTACGTAGTACCGTACGTGTTGGGCGCGCTGCCGAATTCGTACATGAAGATGAGCGTGCTGAGCGTAGTGCTGATTCCACTCACGCTGGCCTACGCGATTGTGCGCTACCGGCTGATGGACGTGGACATCATCTTCCGGCGCGGATATGCGTACACTTTGGCGACGCTCTGCGTGCTGGCTGGTTTTTACGGCATCGTGTTCTCTCTGGGCAGCCTGGTGAAGCAGAACTTCAAAGATCTGGGCAGCACCGGGCAGATGACGGTGATGCTGATCGCGGCGTTCCTCTTCCAACCGATCCGCAACTGGATGCAGGAGCGGCTGGACCGGCATTTCTACCGCGACCGCTACGACTACCGGCGGACGCTGGTGGAGTTCGCCCGGGAACTGAGTTCGGAGACCAACCTGGACACCACGCTGGCGATGGTGGGAGAGCGCTTGCTCGAAACTCTCGGCATCAAGCACCTGGGGTTCTTCATGCTGGCGGAGGGGGCGGAAGGGACGGCATTCCGGCTTCAGAAGGCGATGGGGCCCAACCCGCGGTTGGCTGTTGCCAGCCACGACGAACTGGATCTCAGCTTCCTCAACTGGGAACTGGCGGAACCGTACCTGTTTTTCGAGCGCACGCGGCATCAACTGGATGCGGTATCGCGGGCGTGGCCTCTCCGGGTGCGCAAGACCATCGCGGATCTGGATCTGACATACTACCTGCCGTGCACGGTGCGCGGGCGCACGATCGCCTACATCGGGCTGAGCCGGACGTCGGACGGTGAGTACCTCTCGAGCGTGGACATGGAACTGATGGTCACGCTGGCGGGTTATGTCGCAATCGCCATCGAAAATGCAACGCTCTACCGTTCGTTGCAGCTCAAGGTGGAGGAGTATGAGCGGCTCAAGGAATTTAGCGAAAACATAGTGGAATCGATCAACGTGGGAATTCTCGCGGCCGATCTGGAAGACCGGGTGGAGAGCTGGAACACGCAGATCGAGCAACTCACCGGAATCGCGCGCGAGCAGGCGCTGGGCAGGAAGCTGGCGGAGCTGTTCCCGGCGGCACTCGCCGAGCAGTTCGACCGGGTGCGCGGGGAGACCGGGGTCCACCACATCTACAAATTTGTGCTGCAGCCGGCGGCCGCGGCGGCGGTCGCCAACGGCAACGGCCATGGCAACGGCCACGGACCGGCGGCGCGGCTGAGCGAGGCGACACTGAACATCGCGATCACACCGTTGGTATCGAAGGACCAGGAACAGATTGGCCGATTGATCATCATCGACGACGTGACGGACCGCGCCGAATTGGAGCAGCGCCTGGTGCAGGCGGATAAGCTGAGCAGCATCGGTCTGCTGGCGGCGGGCGTGGCGCACGAGGTGAACACACCGCTGGCGGTGATTTCCACGTACGCGCAGATGCTGGCGAAACAGGTGGCGGAGGACTCGCAGAAATCGCTGATCCTGGAAAAAATCGCCAAACAGACGTTTCGCGCCAGCGAGATTGTGAATTCGCTGCTGAACTTCTCGCGGACCTCCACCACAACCTACGGGGGGGTCAGCGTGAACAAGGTGGTGCAGGAAACGCTCTCGCTGCTGGAGCATCAGTTCACGAAAGCGGGAATCCGGATCAAGACGGACCTCGACCCAAACGTGCCCCAGGTGCACGGCAACGGGGGTAAGCTACAACAGGTATTCCTCAACCTGTTCCTCAACGCGCGCGACGCCATGGGCACGGACGGGACTTTGGAAGTGCGCTCGTTGGCAGAAGGCCTGGGTGTGCGAGTGGAGGTTTCGGACACGGGCCACGGGATTGCGCCAGAGAACCTCCACCGGATCTACGACCCGTTCTTCACCACCAAAGGCGCCAAGAAGGGTACTGGCCTTGGGCTTTCGGTAACCTACGGTATTATTCAAGAGCATGGCGGCTTGATCGAAGTCTCTAACCGGCGGGGCGGCGGCGCCACGTTCCGGGTGGAGTTTCCTTTGGCCGTCCCAGACTCAGTAAGGAAACCGGTAACCGCCGCATAAATGACCGCTCCCCAGATTTCCCCGCCCGGCCTGAAAGGCAAGATCCTCGTCATCGACGATGAACTGGATATCCGCGAAGGCCTTTACGACTTACTGACCCTCGAAGGGGGCTACACCGTCGAGTTAGCCCACAATGGCACCGCGGGCCTGCACAAACTCGAAGGCACGGCCTACGACCTGGTGCTGCTGGATCTGATGATGCCGGACATGTCCGGCATGGATGTGCTGCGACAGGTGCGCAAGACCGACGCGGAGACGCCAATCTTCATGATCACGGCGTACGGCTCCGTGGAAGCGGCGGTGGACGCGCTGAAGCTGGGCGCCAACGACTACTTCAGCAAGCCGTGGGACAACGACAAGCTGATCATCGAGATCGACCGGATGATCGCGCGGCGCCTGCTGGAGTATGAGAACACGCACCTGAAGCGCGCGCTGAAGCAGCGCTACAGCTTCCCGAACATCATCGGCAAGAGCGAGCGCATGGTGCGGCTACTGGACCTGGTGGGACAGGTGGCGTCCAGCCGGTCCACAATTCTGATCACCGGGGAGACCGGCACGGGCAAGGAATTGGTGGCCAAGGCGATCCATTCCAACTCGCCGCGGGCGGACCAGATGTTCGTGGCGGTAAACTCCGGATCGCTGCCGCCGGAGCTGTTGGAATCGACCCTGTTCGGGCACGTGAAGGGCGCTTTCACCAGCGCGATCCAGACCAAGAAGGGATACTTCGAGGTAGCGGACCGGGGGACGATTTTCTTCGACGAGATCGGAACCTTAGGGCCGGAGACACAGATCAAGCTGCTGCGCGTGATCCAGGAGAAGGAATTCACGGCGCTGGGAGCCACCGATCCGCAACGCGTGGACGTACGCATTCTGGCGGCGACCAACGCGGACCTGGCGCAACTGGTGAAGGAAGGCAAGTTCCGCGAAGATTTGTATTACCGGCTGAACGTGATCAATATCGCCTTGCCGCCGCTGCGCGACCGTAAGGAGGACATCCCGCCATTGTTGAGCCACTTCTTCACGTACTACTGCAAGGAGAATGAGAAGTTTCTGAATGCGGCGGGCAAGTCTATGCTGCAATTCCAGCCGGAGGCGATGCAGGTGCTGATGGAGCACAATTGGCCGGGCAACGTGCGCGAACTGGAGAACGTGGTGGAGCGTGCGGTGGTGCTGGCGAGCGAAGCGAACGTGCCGGTGGACGTGCTGCCGGACGCGCTGTTGCAGGCCAACGGCGTGCGCTTGAACCGGGCGGAAGGGAGTCCGCTGCCGGCCGATGCATCGCTGTTTGAGATCGTGAATGAATTCGAACGGCGGACCATCATTGAGCGGCTGGAGAAATGCAGCTGGAGCCAGACGGAAGCGGCGGAAGGCTTGCACGTGCCGTTGTCGACGCTGAATCAGAAGATCAAGCGGCTGGACATTAAGATTCGGAAGAAATCGGACGGGTAAAGAATTGCCGCTCCATCAGCGCGCGGTCCAACCGCCGTCGATCAGGATGTCGGTGCCGGTGATGAAACCGGCGTCTTCGGAACACAGGTAGACGGCCAACTGGCCGATCTCTTCGACCTTCCCCCAGCGGCCCAGCGGGACATAGGAGAGAAACTGCGCGTTGGTTTCCGGATTCTCCATCAGGGCGCTATTGATCTCCGTGGAGAAAGGCCCGGGGCTGATGCCGTTGGCGGTGATGGCCTCGGGCGCAAGTTCCAGGGCGAGCGTGCGTGTCATACCGAGTAGCGCGGTCTTGCTGGTGGCATAGGCGATGCGGCCGGGCAGCGAAACGTGACTCATGGTGGAGGTCATATTCAGAATGCGTCCGTATCCCTGGCCCATCATGGCGGGCACGAAAGAGCGGCACAGCAGGAACGCGGCAGTGACGTTGGTATCCATCACGCGGCGCCATTCCTCCAGGGTAAAGTCGACCATGGGCTTGCGCACGTTGATGCCAGCGTTGTTGATGAGGATATTTACCTTGGGATACAGCGCGAGAATCTCACGCTCGATCCGGCGGACATCTTCCTCATTGGTCACGTCGGCCGGGAAGACAGCGGCCCGGCCTCCCGCGGCGGCGATTTCGGCGGCCACGGCGGCCAACTTCTCAACATCGCGCGACACCAGGGCGATGCGCGCGCCTTCGGCGGCAAGGGCCAGCGCCATGGCTTTGCCAAGCCCTTTGCTGGCGCCGGTGATGACGGCGGTGCGGTCCTGAAGTTTGCGCTTCAAACGGGTGTGCCGTGCTGGGAGCGGTTGACAATTTCGTCGGCCGCGGCCTGCGGATTATCCACATCTTCGAGCGTCAGGCGGCTGGTTTCGCCGGCAGTTTCGATGGAAAGATTGCCGACGCCGAACATGCGCTGGGTGAAGCTCTGGTCCACGCGGACATCCTGCAGCTTAGAGAGCTGGATAGTGCGGGTGGATTTGGAAAACGCCCCGGTCTCATGGCGCAGGCGGTCGCCGGAGATGGTGGTTTTAGTGAACTGGCGGCGCAGGGCGCGCAGGGCGGGCGAAACCAGCACCAGCGGAGCGATTATGGGCACGAACTGAAACTTGTCATTGCCGCGCCACTGGGTATACCAGGCGATCTCCAGGGCAAGGAAAACCAGCACGGAAAAGACGGTGCGCAGCATGATAAATTTCGCGGTCGGCCGGATCGTGAGTTCACCCACAGTACTCTCCTCTCGAAAAACCGATTGTACCGCGCACTGCGGTGTCTTACGATAGAAGCCTACAGGAGGTTCCTATCGTGTTGAAGAAAGTCGTAACGATCGCGGGGATCATGGCGCTGGCGGGCTCGAGTCTGTTGGCAGACTTTACGTACCAGGAAACCAGCACCATCACCGGCGGCATGATGATGAGCTTGATGCGCATTGCCGGCGCGTTCTCCAAGCAGGCGCGGGAGCCGATTCAATCGACCATCGCGGTCAAGGGCGACAAGATGGTCCACCGCACATCCCACACCGCCAGCGTGATCGACCTGGCAAGCGGTACGATCACCAACATCGATTTTCAGAAGAAGCAGTACTCCGTCATGACGTTCGAAGAGATGAAGCAGATGATGGAGCAAATGTCGCAGAAGATGCAGCAGAGGCAGAAGGGCGACAAGGGCGAAAAGGCCGACGTGAAGTTCAAGGTCTCCGCCAATGCCACGGGCAAAACCAAGCAAGTAGCCGGCTTCGAGGCAAAAGAAATGCTCATGAAGATGGAGATGGAAGGCGCGGACAAGGAGAGCGGGCAAAAAGGCGGCCTAGCAGTGACCACCGATATGTGGATCGCGCCGGGCATCCCGGGCTACCAGGAAGTGCGCGATTTCCAGAAGCGCATGGCGGAGAAGCTCAACTGGACTCCGGGCGGCAACATGTTCATGGCGAACCCGCAGGTGTCCCAGGGAATGGTCGAAGTTTCCAAGGAAATCGCGAAGCTGGACGGCATGCCCGTGCAGAACTTCATCTCCATGGGGATGGCCGTGCAGCCCGGTACGGCGCCCGCGCCGGGCGACGGCAGCGCGGCGCCGGTGCAGCAGCAAGCGCAGGTGGAGCGGCCATCGGTAGGCGGCGCGCTGGGCGGAGCGCTCGGCGGCCGGCTGGGACTCGGCGGATTTGGCAGGAAGAAGCCGGTAGAGCAGCCGGCGGCTCCGGCCAATGCGCCCGCGGCGGGCGGACAGGCGTCGGGAGCGCCAGGATCGCTGCTTGAGATGACCACGGAAATGACCAACTTTTCGGCGAATGCGGCGGACCCTTCGCTGTTTGCGGTGCCGGCGGGGTTCAAAAAAGTGGAGTCGGATATGAAGAAGATGAAGTAGGATGGGCGGGGGCGATCGCCAGATCGCCCTTTTTCAGGAACTTCGGGCGTTGGATCTGGTGCGAACCTCCTGGTTTCCGGCCCCGAACCGCGATTTACGCGAAATTTCGACCGCTCCTCATGGCGTTATTGTCTGGCGTGAGCCGACGGCGGCATTAGCGCGCCGGTGGGAAAGCGACGGCTCGACTGCACACGTGACGGCGCCGGCCGGGTAGGGCGCGTCAGTTTGCTTCGAGCATCTTGCGGACGAAAACCAACTGGCCGAGGTGGTAGGAATTGTGGTCGGCTATGAGGAGCGCTTCGCGCAATAGCGTCTGTCCGGTGCCGTGCGGAATGCGAGCGGTAAGATCCACGCCGGGATGGGAAATGAGGTTTTCCATGGACTTCAGATTCTGGCGGAATTGTTCGACGCTCTGGTCCCAGGCGACGGCGTCGGGCGGGGCTTCGGTTTTGGGCCAGTAGTCGCCGGGCCATTTCATTTCCTGGTAGGCGGGGTTGCGGCAGAAATCCAGGATGTCCCACTGTGCGATGCGCAGGTGCTCCAGGAGTTGCCAGGGGGTGTGCGGCGCGCCTTTGGGTTTGGCACAGCGCAGGGCGACGGGAAACCCGGCAACGGCCTCATCGAAACTGAGATGCGCACCCTTCATGCGCAACAGGTCCAGCAGATGTTTGCGGAGGGGATCGGAAGTTGCCATGACTCCAGTGTGCCACCGGTGGCGGGAGGCTGAACTGATAGTGGGGCGGCCCCCCGGTCCGCGGCCGACGCCCCCTCGGCCTGCTCCGGCACTACAAGATGCCGATATCGTTGTTCCGGCTGCGGGACGGGGGCGTCCCGCGCGGACCTGGGGGTCCGCCCCACTATTTCCGCAGGATTCGCAGGTTCAAGAAAACTTAGTGACATTGGGCTTGAGCCTGCCACCGCCGGCTTGCGGGGGTATTCTTTGTCAGCCGCGTCACGCTGGCGGATCTGCTTGTAGCGCACGCGTCTAAGCTGCGCCCGGAGGCGCACGGCAGAGCCGCATCTCACTTTGCTACGATCAGACCGCATGGCTATTGCTCCTGAACGTATTCTCGATTCCGGCGACGGAACGCTTTTCGATGTGCGGTCGAAGGCGCGCGGGCCGCAAGGTTCGGTCCCGGTGACGCCGGAAATGCTGCTGCACCGGCCGTCGGGCGACCTCTTCGGATGGACGCAGAACGCGGGGATGGGCTGGGATCCGGCGCTATTGGGCGGCAAGGAATTTCTCATCCTAAGCACGCACGGCGGGATTCGCGCGGCGGACGGCACGCCGGTGGCCCTGGGGTACCACACGGGGCACTGGGAAGTGGCGCTGCTGATGGACGCGGCGGCGAAGGAGTTGAAGAGCCTGGGCGCGGTGCCGTTCGCGGCTTATTGCACGGATCCGTGCGACGGTCGCACGCAGGGCACCACGGGGATGTTCGATTCCCTGCCCTATCGCAACGACGCGGCCAGCATTTTCGGGCGGCTGATCCGCTCGCTGCCCACGCGCCGCGGCGTGCTGGGCGTGGCGACGTGCGACAAAGGGCTGCCGGCCATGATGATGGCGCTGGCCGGCGCGCGCGATCTGGCGGGGGTGCTGATTCCGGGCGGCGTGACGCTGCTGCCGGAAGATGGCGAGGACGCGGCCAAAGTGCAATCGGTGGGCGCGCGCTTCGCCCACGGGCAGATCACGCTGGAAGACGCGGCGGAAGCCATGTGCCGCTCTTGCGCATCGCCGGGAGGCGGCTGCCAGTTTCTAGGGACGGCGGCGACGGCGCAGGTGGTGGGCGAGGCGCTCGGCATGTCGCTGCCGCATTCGGCGCTGGCGCCCTCGGGGCACCCCATCTGGACGGATATGGCGAGACGCTCGGCGCGGGCGGCGATGGCGCTAGAGGCGCGTGGGCTGACGATGCGCGATGTGTTGACGGCTGCCAGCGTCAACAACGCGATGGTGACGCACGCCGCGTTCGGCGGATCGACAAACCTGATTCTGCACTTGCCGGCTATCGCGTTTTCGGCGGGCCTGGTGCGTCCCACGGTGGACGATTGGGCGCGCATCAACCGGCAGGTGCCGCGCCTGGTGGACGCGCTGCCGAATGGTCCGCGGATGCATCCCACGGTGCAGGTGTTTTTGGCGGGCGGGGTGCCGGAAGTGATGCTGCATTTGCGGCGCGCGGGATTGCTGGAGACGAACGCGCTCACCGTCTCTGGTTCCACGCTGGGCGAGACGCTGGATTGGTGGGAGCACTCGGAGCGGCGGGCGGCGCTGCGGCGCGTGTTGTGGGAGCGCGACGGCGTGGACCCAGACGACGTGATCATGGACCCGGACGGAGCGCGCCGGCGCGGGTTGACATCGACGGTGACGTTCCCCAAGGGCAATCTTGCGCCCGGCGGGTCGGTAATCAAGAGCACGTCGATCGACCCAAGCGTAGTGGGCGAGGACGGCGTGTACCGGATGACGGGACCGGCGCGCGTGTTCCGTACCGAGGAAGCGGCGATGGCGGCGATCAAGAGCGGCGGCATCGTGGCGGGCGATGTGCTGGTGCTGATGTGCCGCGGGCCGATGGGGTCGGGAATGGAGGAGGTTTATCAAATCACGTCGGCGCTGAAATATCTGGCGTTCGGCAAGCACGTGGCGGTGATCACGGACGCGCGATTCAGCGGGATTTCGACGGGGGCGTGCATCGGACACGTGACACCGGAAGCGCTGGCGGGCGGACCGCTGGGCAAGGTGCGGGAAGGCGACGCGATCGAGATCGCGATCGACCGCGTGAAGCTAGAGGGTTCGGTAAATCTGGTGGTGAACGGCGACGCGGAAGAAGGCGCGCGCGAGTTGGCGGCGCGTCCACTACGCGACGATCTGGCGCCGGACGCGCGCCTGCCGGACGCGACGCGGCTGTGGGCCATGTTGCAGGACGCGAGCGGTGGGACGTGGGGCGGCTGCGTGTTCGACGTGGAAGCTATCGGGCAGCGGTTGCGGGGACTCCTATAGTTTTCAATACCGCGGCATCTACAATGATGGTGGGCGGTCTACCGGGTCCGCAGCCGACGGCGCCGGGTTGCGCAGGCAGGGGCTGAACCCCAAGCGGAGCCTTTGGCGAGTTCTTGGTGTCTAAACAGCTTATGCGCTGCACCGCAGTTTTCGTGGTCGTCGCTGCCTTGGCCGAAACGAGTGCGGCGCGATCGTTGAGCCTGGACCAACTGGCCGCTGCCCCGCTGCTGGTTGTGGGGAGGGTCGAAGCCATCGCAGAGCGCCGGAGACTGCCGGGATCGAACCCGAGGTATCCCCAATATGCAGGGCCAGCGATTGCCACAGTTCGCGTGATCCGGGCATTTCTACCGCTGGACAAGAATCAGATTCGCCTATCTTATTATGGGCTGGGCGCCCGAGCCGTGGTTGATGGTCCTGGCGAGCCGGTGCTTCGAGTGAATAACGTCTACATCCTACCTGTGAAATCAGACGGAACCGGTTGGAGCGTCGTTGAGAAACCAAACATTGTAACCATTCTGCCGGGCGTGGCTCGGTCGACGAGCACCGCACCTGCTGCGACGGCTAAGGCATTCCTTCTGAGAGAGGTTGCGAATGTCCTGTTGAGTGGTTCGGTCGAGGACATGTTTGATATAGCGGAGTTTCTAAAGTTTCAACCATCCCGAGGATTAATGGGAGAGGTGATGGCGGAACTGCACCTGAGTCTCGCGCCGGAGAGTGTTCGATTCCTGGAAGTCGCCGCTGTATTCTTTGCGAGTGCGCTGACCAGCAAAGCCGATATCGTGAACTTACCTTCAGAACGGGCGTCTGTCAACAGACAGATCGCATCGCTTCTTTTGCATGATATTCCAAAGCAAGACGCGATCAAGAGAGTAGCGCGGATACTGATTCGTTGGATCGGCGACCCGAGTTTTCCGTACCGGTTTGTTCCCCACATCCACACGACATTGACACCGGAGTTCAACAGCGAGTTGGCGGATCTCTTGTCAGAAGAACTGCAGAGCCCCCAACAGGGGAGCATCTACGCGGCCTCGTGGCTGGCGGAAAGCGGTGAGCACAGCCTGCTATCAGCCTCAACTGCGGCAGCTATCCGAGCGCTCCGGATGAGGAACATAGTCGGAAACGACCTGGTCGCCGCTGGCCGGCTCATTGTCAACTACGGAGACGAGGCACAGTTTGAGAGTTATCTGCAGGCCCTAACTCAGGCCAGAATCGCCAACGATACCCGGTATGACAGTATGTGGCGGCTCGCCGAAAGCCAGAAAGGTCCTCGTGTAATACGCATCCTCACCTCCATTCTCCAGGATGAACGACTATCCCGGCGGTCCACTGATCATGGGTTGCGATATTGCGATGCCGCCGGACTCCGCTTACAGCAAGCGGTAGGGGTGAACTTCGGGTTTAGGCATTTTGGCGTCCAGAATGCCGCCGTCTCTCGTGCCCGTAGGTGGGTGGCAGCAAATCGCGCGATGGGGCAGTGATCTATAGTCCCCGCAGCACGACTACATTCGAAGTCCACGCGTAGCGTCCGCCGCTCCAGCGGCTTCGTTCAAACCCGCTTGCGACCTCACACCCAGCCGTGCGCCGCCTACCAGCGCGGCAGGATGCGTTCCCAGTGCGGGTCCACGTGTTTGCGCATCTCCGCGGTGTCGTCGCGTTTGCGGAAGGGGACTTTGGCGTAGCGCTCCCGGCCGCGGGCCAGTTGATCGTAGTCCAGATCGATCCCCAGCCCCGGACGATCCGGAATCGGCACGCATCCGTTGACGAACTTTATGCGGCCGCCGGCCACGACCTCGTCCTTTTCGGTCTGCCAGGGATAGTGCGTATCGCAAGCGTAGGTCAGATTAGGACAAGCCGCGGCCACCTGCGTCATGGCCATCATGCTGACTCCCAGATGAGTGTTGGAGTGCATCGAAAGCCCCATCCCCAGGACCGACGTCAGATGCGACAAGTGTTGCACATTGCGCATACCGCCCCAATAGTGCGGGTCGCAGAGCACAATCTGCACCGCGTCGAGTTGCTTCGCAACCGGCACGTCGGCGAAACAGGTGACCGCCACATTGCTCGCCTGCGGCGTGTGGTTGTTCTCGGCCAGTAGGCGCCGCCGCACCTCGCCCATGCCCTCCAGGGTGGCACACCCGTCTTCCAGGTAGCCGCCGTCGGCCAGTTCGTCCTTCAGCGCGCGCCCCACCTCCACGGTGGTATCCACGCTCCACGCACAGTTGGGGTCAATGCGCAGCGGAAACTTCGAGCCGAACTCGCGCCGCAGGGCGCGGATGCTTTCGATCTCGACGGCGGGATCCAGCACGCCGCCCTTCAGCTTGATCTCGCGAAACCCGTACTGCGCGGTCATCTGCTTGCACTCGCGAACGCACGCCTCCGGCGTAAGCACCTCGCCGTACTCGTCCTCGCGCGCGTCGCCGCCAATTCCGCCGCCGCCCCCATGCTTATAGAAGAGATACGCGGAGAAGCTGACTTCATCGCGCACGCGCCCGCCGATGACATCGCACACCGGCTTGCCGGTGGCTTTGCCGATCAGGTCCAGACAAGCGATCTCGATGGCTGCGAATGTGCGCGCGTGGCGGTCCAACGGATTCTCACCCGGCACCAGGTAGGTCTGCGAGCGGCCTCCGGGGGCGTTAGCCATGGCATGCCCGGCCTCGCGGCTCAAATCCCGCCACAACCCGGCCAGCTGGAACGGGTCCATGCCGGTGACGCGGGCACGCACCGCTTCCAGGCCGGCCAGCGGCCCATCGCCGCCATAGGTCTCGCTGAAACCGATAAGCCCGGAGTCTGTCTTCAACTCCACGATGGTGCGCAGGGCGAACGGCGCGTGCAGACCGTAGGAACTACGCAGGGGCGGATCGGCAATCGCGATCGGGTGCAAGACCAGTTCCGTGATTTTCATAGCACGTGAATTGAATTGAAATGGGAAGGGGCCGATCCCGAAAGGGCGGTGGCGCGCGGCTTACTTGCGCGAGCCGCGGCGCGGGTTCCGGATCTGCGATTGACGCGCCTTGATCTTCTTTCGCTTGGGCTTGCTGATCTTGAAGGTGCCGCTGCCCACGTACTCCGCTTGATACAGTTTATCGTCCGCCAAAAGATTTTCTCCTAAAATGCACGAATAATTGCTCCCCCATTGTACCGCGCATTATTCTGGAAGATGAGGATGGGTGTTCCGCCGCTACAAATCGGGGATGATTCGGCTCTGCCGTTGATGGCGGAGTTGGCGCCCAGCCGCGTCCCGCATACCTTTCGCGCCTTGCGCCACCGCAACTTCCGCCTGTTTATCGGCGGCCAGGTCATCTCACTGGTGGGCACCTGGATGCAGAACGTGGCGCTGAGCTGGCTGGTGTATCGCCTCACCCACTCGGAACTTCTGTTGGGGACCACCTGGTTCTGCTCACAGATCGCGGTGTTCGCGCTGGGGCCGCTGGGAGGGATCGCGGCCGACCGCTTTTCCCGCCAGAAGGTGGTCATCGTGACACAAACCCTGTCGATGGTGCAGGCCTTCGTGCTGGCGGCGCTCACCCTCAGCGGACGCGTCCAGGTCTGGCAGTTGCTGGTGCTGGCTGGTCTGCTGGGCGTGATCAACGCCTTCGACATGCCGGGGCGGCAGGCGCTGGTGATCCAGATGACCAGCAAGGAAGATCTGATCAACGCGATCTCGCTCAACTCGGCGGTGTTCAACGCGGCGCGCGTGGTGGGGCCGGCCATCGCCGGACTGCTGCTGACGGTAGTCAGCGAAGGCACGTGTTTTCTGGTCAACGGCTTCAGCTTTCTGGCGGTGATCTTGTGCCTGACGGCCATGCGGCTGCCGCCCACCGCGCCCAGGGCCGCCACGCCCATGTGGCAGCACCTGGTGGATGGCTTCCGCTACGCCGGCCATCATTCCGCGGTGCGGCGCGTGCTCGCGCTGATGGGCGCCGCGACGCTATCCGGCATGCCAGGTCTGGTTCTGATGCCGTTTTTCGCCGACGATATTTTTCATCGCGGCTCGCGCGGCCTGGGAATTCTGATGGGCGCGATGGGCATCGGCGCGGTGGTGGGCACGCTGACGCTGGCGCGCCGCACGCGGCTTTCCGGATTGGGCAAAGTGATGGTGTTCAGCGGGCTCACCACCGGCGCCTGCTACCTCGCTTTTGCGTTTTCCCCGTCTTTTTATTTATCGCTGGCCATCATGCCGCTCATCGGATACAGTGTGATGCGGCAGATGGCCTCGGCGAACACCACCATACAGACCCTGATTCCCGACGAATACCGCGGGCGCATTATGGCGTTGTACTCCATGACCGTGGTCGGTCTGGGACCGTTCGGCAGCTTGGCGGCCGGCGCCCTGGCCGGACACTTCGGCGCGCGCGCCACCATGGCGGCCGGCGGCGTGCTCGCGCTTGTGTCATCACTCGTCTTCGCCTGGCACTTGAGGAGAGATCCGATTGCGGCTTAAACTTGCCTTGTTCCTGACGCTGCTGGGGGCGGCCTCCGGGGTATCTCCGGAGGCCGCTCAGCCGGGCGATTCCGCCAAACTCTGCGCGCTGATTCCGCCGCTCGCCGAACAACTCACCAAGGTCTCGGGGATGCCCTTGCGGCACGCCGTGGCCTGCGACTTCATTACCAAGGCGAAGATCAAGGAGTTCCTCAACAAGCGTGTCAAGGAAGTCGCCAAACCCGAAGATCTGCGCGCCGAAGAGCTCACGCTCAAGAAGTTCGGCCTGGTGCCGGCGGATTTCGACCTTACGAAAAACACGATCGAGCTGCTCACCGAGCAGGCCGCCGCTTTCTACGACTACGAGAAGAAGAAACTATTCATCACCGACACCACGTCGGCGGAGACCCAAGAGGCCGTGCTGGCCCACGAGGTCGCCCACGCCATCGCCGACCAGAGCTACAACCTAGCCAAGTTCATCAAGGCGGGCGGCAAGAGCGATGACGGGTCCTCGGCACGCCTCGCCGTCATGGAAGGCCAGGCTACCTGGCTGATGTCCGAACTGCTGGCGCGCAAGACGGGGCAATCGCTCAAGGATTCGCCGGCGCTTCTGGCCATGATGATAAGCGCCACCGAAGGCGCGGCGGGGCAGTTCCCGGTCTTCGACAAATCACCGCTCTACCTACGGCTTTCCCTTGTCTTCCCCTATTCCAAGGGACTGCTGTTCCAGAATGCGGTCTTCGAGCGCGACGGCCAGAAGGGGTTCACCGAGGTCTTCCTCAAGCCCCCCGTCTCCACGCAACAGATTCTCCACCCGGAGAAATACTTCAGCGGCGTGAAGCCGACTCAGCCGGACCTGCCCCAGCCCCACCTTCCGAAAGGCTACAAGAGCCTGGTGGGCGGATCGCTCGGCGAACTGGAGCACGGGATCATGCTGGAACAGTATTCCGGCAAGGCGGACGCGGCCGAACTCGCACCGCACTGGCGCGGCTGCACCTTCGAACTGCTGGAGAACAAGAAAGCCGGCGGCGTGGTGCTGTTGTACGCGGCGGAGTGGGACAGCGAAGACGCCGCGCGCCGGTATTTCACCGCTTATCGGCGGCAGCTCTCCAAGAAATGGAAACAGATGACCGTGGCTAGGGAAACCGGCGAGGCCGTCAC
>JANYAH010000121.1 GCA_025361425.1 Candidatus Solibacter sp.
GGGATACAAACAGATTCCGGCGCTCATCAAAGAATTGGAAGCTCTGGCGCCGTCTAAGTTGGGGGTTGTCAAACGGAGAAAGGCGTCGTAGAGTGGGTTACGCGGGAGTTGCTACTTTCAACGGAGTTCCGGGCATTCTCATTGCCTTGCGGCCGAGGCCCTACTCGCATACCAGAGGTTGTGGATAGCTGTGGTCGAGAAAAACGTTCAGTATTCTGCTCTGCAATGCCGCAATTTGGCTGAGCTTGCTGTGTGGACTGAGTTTTGTTGTACCTCTCAGGAAACTGCAGACCTCTTCAAACAGGATGCAGTGCGCGATGCGAAAGGAATCATCCGTGCCCTCCAGCAGGTGTTTGCGCTAGGAACGCAGATGCCTCCTGAGATTTGTTTGGTTGAAAACCAGCGTCCGGCAATATTGGCGGCCTTCCCTGATTTCGATCCCCTTGACACGAAATTCAAGCGAGTATCCGACGCTGCCAGAGAGATGAATCCCCTGGGCGGCGAGGTATTCGCCAAACTGAATACTGTGCTCTCGAAGTTTATTCACCCGACAGCGTTGGTCGTGAAGTCACTCATCCCGCCAGATAGCGCCAGTGAATTCGCCCAGGCGCTCCTCATTCTTGGGACGAGCCTTGCGATGTCGGTCGTCACCGAGATCGTGAATGTCGCTCCGACCATCACTGGCAAATCCTACACCCAACCGTTCGCGGTATGAGATGTGGAGGAAGAGCTCCAGTCCGATGGAACTACCCTGTTGGCGGGGTGGCTGGCGCTGTCCTGTGTGGTCTCTTTACGGAGTTGAACGGGATACGACGTCTCGCAGGCCGTCTTCCGGCTAAGCGCTAGTAATTCGACCGGAACCCTTGCTGTGAGGACCGACCCACGCCCACGAGGGCGGCTCCGGTCGGAATACGCGCCACTCGGACAATGCTGCGAGGCGACCGGAACGGGTCCGACTCAGGAGGATCACTCCCGTGAAACGCCGCTCCCGTCATTTGGAGGATCCGGTAGTCCATCTTGACGAGTTGTCGCCGTTGCGGAGCAGTGTCCAGATTCGGTTATGAAGCTTATTGGTCTGGTGGCGCTGCCGCGCCAACCTGCCGCTTCGGCCGTAAGCACCAGGCGGTCCGATAGACGCGGATGAGAATCTAAAGTCCGGGTGTAAAATCGCTTGCTGGAAGTTGGTCCGAGAACGGCGGTCGCATCATTGCAAGAGCGGGCCCATCCCGCCATCGGCTGAGTATTGGCTCCCGGTCAGGGCATGGCCTTGTAGTACGCCGCGATGAAGGCGGCCGCCGGTCCGTTCTGTTCGTGCAAGTGGATGCCGTCGATCCGCGTTGCGCAACTGACGGATTCGAACTTAGGCGTCACGGAGACCAGATGCGGATGGTTCGCCGCCACTTTTGCCAGAGCCGAGTCCACATACTCCGGAACATGACAATCCTGGTTTTTGGCGTCATGGTCGGTGTTGGGACCAAGCGGGGGTCTGTCGGAATGGCACCAGCCGTTCATCGGACAACGAATGATGGTCATGATGTCGATTCGCTTTGCGCTGGGACGTTTGGCGCGAATGGTCGCCAGCGTGGCCTCCAGACTATCTACCCAGGCCTTTTCGGAGGTTAACTCCCAGGACCATGCCTGATAGACAACCCTGTCTGGCGCGTCGCCGTTTTGGGAGCAAGGGCCACTCAGCCGGACATTATTCACCCCGCCGACGTTGGTGGGGCTCCACGCATAGCTGGCAGGTTTGGCGTATTCGTACGTATAGCCGTAGTGGGAGAATCGCCCCTGCCATTTGGTGTTGAGATCGCCGAGGCCATCGTAAAAGCCTCCATCCCACCACTCGCCGCTGGAATAAAGACCAATCAGTTCGGTGCAGGTAAAGGGACCGCGGGGCGGCGTCACCGCCGGGGCCGCCGCCTTCTGGGCCGCTGCCGTCTGTGCGAGCAGAGCTGCGAAGGCCAGGGACTTGAGGATTAAGGAAACGTTCGCCGGCATGTGTTTCCAGCCTCCCTTGATTTGAACCCACGTGGAGTGTAGCACCCCTTGCGGAGGGAGTGCGGGAGCATTTACTGGTCGCAAATGTGGCTCGCTCGATCAGCCCGGATCGTCAGCAGACGGGAACTTGATCGGCTGGGATTTGCCGGGGGGGCTCTCCGGGTTCTCTCCGGGTGGCGCAAAATCCGTTCCCTTGTCCTGGTTTGGTAGACTTGACCCCTGTGCTGCCTAACCCGATCGACCTGAAGGACTTGGCGACCCGCTACACAGCGGCGTGGTGCAGCCAAAATCCCGAGAGCGTTGCGGCATTCTACTCACATCACGCGTCGTTGCGTGTCAACGATGGCCCTCCTGCCGTCGGACGGAACGCAATCGCGCAAGTGGCGCAGTCCTTTATGGCTGCCTTCCCGGATCTTTGCGTGGTCATGGACGACCTTGGGCTTGAGGCCGACGAACCCGAGTATCACTGGACTCTTTCGGGCACGAACACCGGGCCAGGAGGGACGGGGCACAGGGTCCGCATTAGCGGCTTTGAGCGATGGCGTATCGAAAGCGACGGCCTGATTGCTTCCTCGCAGGGCCATTTCGATGCGGCCGAGTATCGCCGCCAATTGGAACAAGGAGTCTGACCAGTGAAAATGAAAATGCGAACTGCGCTACTGCTCGTCCTGATCCCGTCCGCCTTCGTGGCCACATCGTGCGCCCCGTCCGCGACGGGCGACAGCCGTGCGGCGGATGCGTCTGCAATCCAGGCTCTCGATGAGCAATGATCCGCCACGGCCGCGAGAAATGATCTCGAGGGGACCGTCGCGTTCTATGCCGATGACGCAGTGCTGCTTCCTCCCAACGCGCCGGTCGCTACAGTTCGGAAGGCGATCCGGGAATCCTGGGCTGGCCTGCTAGGTCCCAACACAGCCGTGTCCTGGAGGGTCTCGAAAGTCGAAGTCGCGAAATCCGGCGAACTCGGATATCTTTACGGAACCTACTCGCTCTCGATCGAGGATCCGAAGGGCGGACCGCCGGTCCGTGATACCGGCAAACTCGTCGAGATCTGGAAGAAGCAGCCGGACGGGAAGTGGAAGTGTATTGTCGATACTTACAACTCCGATCTGCCCGCCACTCCAGCACCCGAAGCGAAGAAGTAACGCGCGAGAAATTGTCCGAAGGCCGGATGGCCGCCAACACGGAAGTTGAACCGCAGCTTCTGGGATTGCTCCCGAGAATTCGCACAGCTGTGAACTACAGGGTTGCGAGGTGCGTGCCCGCAGGATCGGGGCCGTGAAACCAGCATCTCGGAAAGTGCGTTCTCGCTGTCGCCACACTCTCTCGACCCGCTCAGCGTTCCACAACAGCGTATTGTCGCCTTACCGCGGAAGTGGCCGAAATCAGATTAGGACCGGGACGCCGGTTTCGCACTCATCTGGCGGCCGCACCCATCAGGCAGGAGGCTTGGGACGGGCATCTTCGAGAGAACGGCGGAAATACTTTACGCCCGTCGCAGGCAGCTATTCCGGGCACGCGGGGCTTCAGTCTGTGAAGGTGATGTATCATGCGACTTGACCCCACAGAACTCACTTCCACCCGCATCCCGCGGCGGTGCGCGCCGTCATTTGCCCTTGCTCCTGCTGCTGTTCGCAGGCAGCGGTTGCTCCGCCCTGATCTATGAAATTGTCTGGTACCAGTTACTGCAACTGGTGATCGGATCGAGCGCGGTGTCGCTCGGCGTGCTGCTGGCGACTTTCATGGGCGGGCTCTGCCTGGGGAGTATCCTGCTGCCGCGGCTGAAGCTCGGCGGACAGCATCCGCTGCGCGTGTACGGCAAGCTGGAACTCGGCATCGCCGCCTGCGGGATTCTGGTGCTGTTCCTGATGCCGCTGGTGGATTCGGTGTACACCTCCGCAGTGGGGCACGGGATGCCGGCCATCCTGCTGCGCGCTTTAGTGAGCGGGCTGTGCCTATTGCCGCCCACGTTCCTGATGGGCGCGTCGCTGCCCGCGGCGTCGCGCTGGATCAAGGCGTCGCCCGAAGGCGTCGGCATGCTCGGGTTGCTCTACGGCGCGAACACGGTGGGCGCGGTGGTCGGCTGCCTGCTGGCCGGCTTCTACCTGCTGCGCGTGTTCGATATGGCGACGGCCACTTTCGTGGCGGCGGCGATCAATGTGACGGTTGGGCTGGTGAGTTTCTGGCTGGCCAAACGGGCTCCGGAGCATACGGCCGCCGACGACGCCAAGCCGGCGATTGCGGCCGGAGCGTGGCTGGTGTACGTGACCATCGCGCTATCGGGTGCGACCGCGCTCGGGGCGGAAGTCATCTGGACGCGCCTGCTCGGACTGATGCTGGGCGCCACGGTCTACACGTTCTCCATTATTCTGGCGGTGTTCCTGGTGGGCATCGGGATTGGCAGCACGGGCGGCTCCATGTTGGCACGGGACGCGCGCAACCCCAAGGCGCTGCTTGGCTGGAGCCAGATGCTGCTGGCGGGAGCGGTGGCCTGGACCGCGTATATGCTGTCGCAATCGCTGCCCTACTGGCCGATCAATCCACTGCTTTCCACCAGCCCGTGGTACACCTTCCAGATCGACATGGTGCGCTGTTTGTGGGCGATACTGCCGGCGGCGCTGCTCTGGGGCGCGAGTTTTCCGCTGGCCCTGGCGGCGGCCGCGAGCCAGGAGGGCGACCCCGGGCGTCTGGTGGGCGGCATCTACGCAGCCAACACCGGCGGCGCAATTTTGGGCGCGCTGGGCTCCAGCATGATCCTGATCCCGTGGATCGGGACCGGGGCAAGCCAGGCGGTATTGATCGCCACGCTGGCGGGCAGCGGACTGCTGCTGCTGATCCCGCTGTTGCGGCCATTCCGTTTGCCCAACGCGCTGGCCACAGGCGCCGCCGCGGCGGTCGCACTGCTGCTGGCGGAGACCGTTTCGCCGGTACCGGGCAATCTGATCGCTTACGGGCGGCGCATGATGACTTCGTTCAGCCGCTCCGAGGTGCTGTACACCGGGGAAGGCATCAACTCCTCGATTGCGATCACGAAGTGGGACGATGGGGCGATTCAATTCCACGTGAGCGGCAAGGTAGAGGCGTCGACGGAATCCTACGACATGCGCCTGCAACGCATGCTGGGGCACCTGCCGGCGCTGACCCACAAAGGCCCGAAATCTGTGCTGATCGTGGGCTTCGGCGCGGGCGTTACGGCGGGAAGTTTCGTGGTGCATCCCGAAGTGAAGCGCATCGTGATCTGCGAGATGGAGCCGCTGATTCCGCCTACCGCCACGAAATATTTCGGACCGCAGAACTACTTTGTGGTGAACGATCCGCGCACCAAGATGATCTATGACGACGCGCGCCACTTCGTGCTGACCACCACGGAGAAATTCGACATCATCACCAGCGACCCCATACACCCCTGGGTGAAGGGCAGCGCCACGCTGTATTCCAAGGAGTACTTCGAACTGGTGAAGCAGCACCTGAATCCGGGTGGCGTGATTACCCAGTGGGTGCCGCTGTATGAGAGCGACCCGGAGACGGTGAAGAGCGAGATTGCGACCTTCTTCGACGCCTTCCCGAACGGCACCATCTGGGGCAACGATATTGCGGGCGGCGGCTACGACCTGGTGTTGATGGGACAGGTGGACCCGGCCAGGCTCGACGTGGACGCAATGCAGGCGCGCTTGGACCGTCCCGAAGGCGCGCGGGCGGCGAGCAGCCTGCGTGAGGTGGGTTTTGGCAGCGTGGTGCAGTTGCTGGCGACATACGCCGGCCAGGAACCCGATCTGCGCCCGTGGCTGGCGGGTGCGGAGATCAATCGCGACGGCAATTTGCGGCTGCAATATATGGCCGGTCTGGCGCTGAACGTGAGTCGGGAAGGCGCCATCTACAACCAGATGCTGGCCTACCGGAAATTCCCCGACAATTTGTTCGCTGGGTCGGAAGAGCGCAAACAGGCGCTACGCTATGCGCTCAACCCTACCGCCGCCGGGCAGTAGCCCTGGCTCCGGTCCCCCGCCCCCCTTTTTCCGCGCTACTCTGGTGGAGCATGGGGGTGCTCGACATTCAGGGCCTGCAAAGTTCCCTGTTTTTTGAATCGCCGGAGGAAATCTACGCCCGCGTCTTTCGCGAGCTGAAGCCGCGTACCGCCGCGCCCGAAATGCGCGTGGAGTTTTGCCGCTTCGCCAACGCCGACAGCTTCATAAGCTTGAAGGACGGGCGGCTG
>JANYAH010000172.1 GCA_025361425.1 Candidatus Solibacter sp.
GAAGATGGCACCGTTCAGGGCGAGCCAGCGGTACCATTCCGTGCTCAAGGACAGGTCGCTGAGGTTCTTTCGAAAACCCGTGGTTTGAAACAACTCGAACGATTCCGTCCGGGAAATCCGCAGGGTGGTGGCCCGGAGCAGCTCCAGGGTAAAAGTGGGCCGGACCAACCAGTCTTGCACCTGGCCCTGCCGGTTCCAGTTCACCAGCTCCGTTATTCCGGGGCCGAAGCTCACCAGGAAGCTCTTCTTGGGGCGCCAGCGGTAGAGTACGGTGTGCATCCATTCGCGGATATCGACTCGCGGAATGTAGCCCAGAGCGGAACGGAAGCCCGGACTGCGGTCCGTGTAGGTGGATGCAAACTGGAAGTGCAGGCCGTTCTTCCGGATCGAGGTGTAATAGCCGGGGCCAGCGAGGCGCGCGCCGCCGCGGAACCGCGTGTCGCTGGTGCTGGCTTGCCCGAGCAACGTCCAGTTGCGGCCCAGTTCAATGCGCGTATCGAGCGACGCGACCTGGTTGAAGTTCGATCCGAAATTGTAGCTGGTGACCAGCGCACCGACGTGGGACTGGCGCCCGAATTCCCGTTCGACGCGGAACACACCATCGACCGCGTGGCTGCCGCGCCGGGAGTCGTCTTCGGCAACCCGGTTACCGGGCGCGCGGTCGTCCGCGGCCAACCAGCGTAACCTCTACGTAGGCTGGATCTGCAAGGCGCCGATTGCCCGAACGCCGCAAAACACAGAAAAGGGACAACCCGGAAGAATAATCGTATGACCGCTGGAAGCATCCGCAGTATTGCATTGTTTCAGACTTCAATATCCGTTGTTAACCGGCGGTGGAACGCTCAATCTCCGCTGACCTTTGCCACCAGCAGATCCAATGAAGCCGCATCCGGAACGCTGCCCTGGGCGATGCGCGCATTGCCACCGCCGCGGCCACCCGCCTCGGACAGCGCCGCCTTCAGCAGCTTGCCGGCGTCCACTCCGGAATCCGCCGACGCGGCCAGCAGCACGGAGGGAGGGTCCTTCAGGGTCGCCACGAAGACGCTCTTCGTCTGCGCCGTGAAGTTCTGCGCCACGGCGCGCAGATCTTCCAGATTGCCGCGATCCAGGCGCTCGATGGCGCGCCGCATGCCGTGCGGCCCGGGCTCGGTAGTGGTGTAGAGTTCCTTGCCCCGATAGGCCGCCAGATCGAGTTCCAGCTTGCGGCGCGCCTTCTCACCCGCCTTCGCCGCCTCCAGTTGCGCGGCCACCATCGGCGCCACTTCATCCAACGGCGCCGAGAAGAGCTGCGCGATTCTGGTGAGCGCCTCGAAATCTGCCCTTGCGCGCCGCACCGCGCGTCCGCCGCACACGAACTCCACGCGTACCGATTGCCGGATCTTTTCCGTGCGGCGCAGCAGGATCGGCCCGATCTCGCCGGTGGTGCGGACGTGGGTGCCGCCGCACGCGCTGCGGTCCAGCCCATCGATGGACACGATGCGCAGCATGCCCTCGCGCTCCGAGGCCTTACGCAATCCCTGCGCAACGCCGGCGTCCTCAAACCGCACGTCGATGGCGCGATTCTCGGACACCAGTTGGTTGGCGCGCCGTTCGGCTTCCGTCACCATGCGCGGCTCGACGGGTCCACCTTCCAGATCGATGGTGGCGCTTTCCGCGCCCAAATGAAAACTCACGGTGTGCAGTGTGAAGAGTTCCTCAAACACGGCCGAGAGCAGATGCTGTCCGGAGTGCTGCTGCATGTGGTCGAAGCGGCGGGTCCAATCGATTTCGCCCGCCACGGCGCCCCCCGCCGCGAGCGGTGCCGCCAAACGGTGCGCGACGCGCTCCTCTTCATCCACGACTTCGATTACCGCGACGCCGGCGATCGACCCCACATCGAACGGCTGTCCGCCCGACGCCGGATAGAACAGGGTACGGTCCAGGTAGACGGTGCGCCCGTCCTGGGAGCGCTCCACCACGCGGGCCTGAAACTCGCGCCGGTAGGAATCGGTGTAATAGAGCCGTTCAGTCATAGGAATCACTACTATTGTTGCAGGTTGGCGGATGGGGGCGCACCCCACCATGGCACCGCTCGCCACCGCGCGATGGCGACCGGCGCACAATCTGGCCGTCCACTGGCGCTCGGAAAAATGTAATTCTTTTGTCGCAGTGCCGGGATTGCCAATATCCGGTGCTATATTCGGGATTTAGGTACGGATTATCTAAAATGACCACACATCCCAAGGGTATTCGCGCGCGCGTACTATTCAGTTCCGTCTTTGGCCCCTACGCCCAGGACGATGAATTCGGCAGCCGGAAGATCAACCCGATGGAGTTGTACCACAACCAGGTGACGCGCGAGCAGGGGCCGTTCTCCCTGCGCATGTTCCACCGCTCGTGGGGCATCCTGATGATCCAGAAGAATATCTCGGCGCCCACCACGGTACTGGATTTCCCCACACGCGAAGCCTTTGCCGAGGAACTGCGCACCAACCGGTACGACATCGTGGGCATCTCCTCGATCATCGTCAACATCGGCAAGGTACGCGAGATGTGCCGCATGGTCCGCGAACTGTCGCCAGAGTCCACCATCGTGGTTGGCGGGCACGTGGCCGCCATCCCGGAAATTGCGGAGCTGATCGATGCCGACCAGATTGTGCGTGGCGACGGCATCGCCTGGATGCGGCGTTTTCTGGGCGAGGACGAGACCGCGCCCATCCGCCATCCGGAAATCATCTCCGGCTTTGGGGCGCGCACGCTGGGCCTCACGCTGCCGATCACCAAAGGCACCACTGCCGCCACCATCATTCCCTCGGTGGGCTGCCCCATGGGATGTAACTTCTGCACCACATCCGCGTTCTTCGGCGGCAAGGGGCGTTTCCTCAACTTCTACGATTCCGGCAAGGAATTGTACGACGTGATGTGCGAGATGGAAGGCAAGCTCGACGTGAAATCCTTCTTCATGATGGACGAGAACTTCCTGCTGCACAAACGGCGCGCCATGGAATTGCTGGAATTCATGAAGGCCGGGCGCAAGGCGTGGTCGCTGTACGTGTTTTCCTCGGCCAACGCGATCAGCCAGTATTCCATAAGGGAACTGGTGGAACTGGGCGTCTCCTGGATCTGGATGGGGCTGGAATCACCGCACTCCGCCTACACCAAGCTGAAGGGCGCGGACACCATCACGCTGACCGCGGAACTTCGCAAGCACGGCATCAAGCTGCTGGGCTCGACCATCGTCGGACTGGAACACCACACGCCGGAGAACATTGAAGGCGAGCTGGAGCACGCGGTGGCGCACGACACCGATTTCCACCAGTTCATGCTGTACACACCGGTGCCCGGAACGCCGCTCTTCTTCGAAATGAAGGAACAGGGGCGCATGCTGCCGGGGGTGAATCTGGCCGATATCCACGGCCAGCACGAGTTCAACTTCAAGCACGCGGCGATTTCCGCGAAGGAGTCCAAGTACTGGCTGGATTTCGCCTTCCGGCGCGATTTCGAACGCAACGGTCCCAGCATCTACCGCATCTGCCGCACTACCCTGGACGGCTACAGGCGCTACAAGAACGACGCCGATCCGCGCGTCCGCGAGCGCTTCGCCCGCGAGGCCCGCGCTTTGGGCAGTGGCTACGTCGCCGCGCTTTGGGCGATGGAACACCACCTCCGCCGTACCAACCCCGTAGTTGCGGAGCAGATTCGCACGGTGCGCCAGGAAATCGGGCGCGAGTTCGGTCTGCTCAGCCGCGTGATTACCGCGGTGGTGGGCCCCTACCTGTATTGGACCGCGCGCCGCGAACAACGCCGTCTCGCCGAAGGCAAGACCTACGAACCCCCGACCATCATTGAGCGCCGCAACTGGACGCTGCCGGGTGCTATGGAGAGCACCGTTTCCACCGTCCCGGAACTGGTCACCCAGGGCGATTAGGACAGAGAACACTCCCAGAGAAGCTGTGCACGAATCGGTTGGCAGGCGAAAGCGTCTGCCGCACGTTCAGATGGCGTGAGCGATATTTCGAATTCCAGGTTCAAACGGTGCATGTTTACTCGCGGTCACAGCACTAGCGGCTAGCGGGTTTCGAGGATGCGTTGCGCTTGTGGGAATTGGGATTCCGGAACCCGCACTTTGACTCCACCGTCGGCGTGTTCCAGGACTGAATCGACCTCACGCGATCAGCTTCGAACCGATGTGTTCCCGCATTGGTTGCGGTTTTTTAATAAAATCCTTTAGTTAGTCTTAATCCACCACGCGTTTATATAGAGTAGGAGCACATGATGCGCAAATCGGAATTGCTGGCAATTCTTGTGGCCATCGCCGCCAGTCCGGCCTTCGGTCAGTACCGGGCACAGGACCGGGCACAGGACCCGCCTTCGCGCGTGGCCCGGCTGAACTACATGAGCGGAACCGTTTCCTTCCGCCCGGGCTCAGTCGATGAATGGACCGCCGCCACCATCAACTATCCCCTATACGACGGCGACCACCTGTGGGCCGACCGCGATGCCCGCACCGAACTCCACGTGGGATCCACGGCCCTGCGCATGGGGCCGGAAACCGCGCTCGCCATCCTCAATCTGGACGACCGCATGGTGCAACTCAGCCTCACGGGCGGTACGCTCCATGTCCGCCTGCGCTCTCTAGGCGATGGCGAGTCCTTTGAGGTGGATACTCCCAACGCCGCGGTGACCCTGCTGCGCTCTGGCGAATACCTCTTCTTCGTGGACGGCGACCGCAACCTGACCACGGTCACGGTCCGCGGCGGCGATGCCGAAGCGATCGGAGGCGGGCGCGCCTTCACGCTGCACGCGCGGGAGAGCGCACGCTTCACCGGCGCCGACGACAACTTCAACAGCCAGATGGAATCCGCTCCGCTGGGCGACGAGTTCGAATTCTGGTGCCAGAGGCGCGACCAACGCGAAGAGCAGTCGCAATCCGTGCGCCACGTTTCCCGCGAAATGATAGGCTACGAGGATCTGGATGCCAACGGCGCGTGGAGCGACGTTCCCGATTATGGCTGGGTCTGGGCGCCGCGCGTCAACGCCGGATGGGCGCCTTACCGCGACGGGCGTTGGGCGTGGGTGGAGCCGTGGGGCTGGACCTGGGTGGATGAGGCGCCCTGGGGCTTCGCGCCCTTCCACTACGGCCGTTGGGCCAACCTGCGCGGCTCGTGGTTCTGGGTGCCGGGTGCGATGATGGCGCGCCCGGTCTACGCACCCGCGCTGGTGGCCTTCGTCGGCGGACCGCGCGCCGGCATGGCGATCTCGATCGGCGGCGGCAGCGGCGTGGCGTGGTTCCCGCTGGGGCCGCATGAAGTCTATCGACCCGCCTATCGGTCCAGCGAATTCTACGTTCGGCAGGTCAACGTCACGCACGTCAATGTCACCAATATCAATGTGACCAATGTGCGTTACGTCAACCAGAACCAGGGCTCGGTGACGGTAGTTTCCCGCGATGTCTTCGTGGGCGCCCGCCCGGTCCGCACGTCGCACATCGGCGTGACGGGCGATGTAATTTCGCAAGGCCGCGTCTTCGGGTCCACCGCCAACATCGCTCCGGAACGCAGTAGCGTGATGGGCCGGCCACAGGGGACGAACGCCGGACCTCCGTCGCGCTTCGACAGCCGCGCCGTAGTGGTGCGGACCGCGCCGCCGCCACCGCCGGTCTCTTTCGCGGCCCGCCGCGATGCCCTGCAAGCCAACCCCGGCCGCCCGCTCGACCCGGGCGCCGTCGAAGCGCTGCGGCGCACGGAGCGTCCGCGCGCCCCCATGTTCCGCCAAGCGCCGCCCACCATGCCCGGGGCCACTCGGCCCGTTTCGCCGCTGTACCAACCTCCGGTGACGCGCGATGCCGTGCCTCCGCGCAGCGACCGCCTACGCCAGCAGGCGCCCGACCAACCTAGTCGCGACCCGCGTGTGCAAGAGCAGCAGCCTACGCCGCGCCCGATGGAGCGTCCGCAGCCACAGGCGCCCGATCAACTTCGCCGCGACCCGCGTGTGCAGGAGCAGCAGCCTACGACGCGCCCGATGGAGCGTCCGCAGCCACAAGCGCCCGACCAACCTCGCCGCGACCCGCGTGTGCAGGAGCAGCAGCCGGCACCGCGCCCGATGGAACGCGCCCGCCCGCAGGTACCCGATCAACCTCGCCGCGAGCCGCCCATGCAGGTGCAGCCCCCAGCGCCGCGCCCGCAGCCACAAGCCGTGGAACCACCACGCGCCGAGCCGCGCAGCGAGCGCCAACAGGGAAAAAAGAGCGAGCCGAAGAAAGAGGACCGCAAGGACGAGCGCAAACAGTAAGCGGCTGAGTGGGTGCTTGCCGGCTCCGGGTGGCGCGTAGCAATCGGTGAGCCGGCAGGCGACCTATGCGATCGCCTGCCCCACCTGTGTTTAGACCCACCAGGCTGCGCCGGGTTTCTCCTTGATCACAATCGCGTTCAGGAACGTCGCTGCCTTCGAGAGGCCTTCCTCGGGCGACATCAGGCTGTCCTCGTGTTCAATGGAGAGCACGTAATCGTAGCCGAACATGCGCAGGGTGCTGATGAATTCCTTCCACCACTGTGCGTCGTGGCCGTAGCCGCAGGTGCGGAAGATCCAGGCGCGATTGCGCTCGTCGGTATAGCTTTTGGTATCCAGCACACCGGTCAGCGGCAGGTTGCGTTCGTAAATTTGGGTGTCCTTGGCGTGTACGTGGAAGATGCAATCGCCCAGCACGCGGATGGCTGCGATGGGGTCGATGCCCTGCCAGAACATGTGGCTGGGGTCGTAGTTGCAGCCGATGGTCTTGCCGGCGATGGCGCGCAGTTTGAGCATGGTCTCCGGGCTATAGGCGACGAAGCCCGGGTGCATTTCGATGGCGATTTTGACGCCGTGATCTTCGGCAAACTTGGCCTGTTTGGTCCAGTAAGGCGTGACGACCTTGTCCCATTGCCAGGCGAGCACTTCCAGATACTCCGGCGGCCACGGGCAGGTGACCCAGTTGGGATATTTTGCGGTGGGCGAATCGCCGGGGCAACCGCTGAAATCCACCACCACGGGGACCCCGAGCTTCTCGGCCAGGCGGATGGTCCGCTTGCTGACATCCTGATCGTTTTTGGCCTTGTCCTTGTCGGGATGGAGTGGGTTACCGTGGCAACTCAGCGCGCTGATCGAGATTCCGTTGTCCGACAAAAGGCTCTTGAAATCTTTGAGCTCGCTCCTGTTCTCTAGCATGGAGAGCTTGCAGTGGGCGCCGCCGGGATAATTTCCGGTACCGAGTTCCACGGTATCGATGTTGTAAGCTTTCAGCTTCTTGAAAACGTCCTCAGCGGACAGTTGCGACAGCAGCGGAGTGAATACGCCGACTCTCATGGAGATTCTCCTTATATGTATGGGTACTAAACCAACAACAGAATATCACGCGGTAGCTGCTGGAACGCAGAGAGCGCAGTTCTTGGTTTTCTCGGCGCCGGTCTCCGCGTCTCTGCGTTTCTGCGTTGAAGGGACGGCTGAACTACCCCACAGGCGGTTCGAAATAGGACTGGGCGAGTTCGGGCTTTTCGCGGATGGCGCGGCGCCAGAAACTGCGGGCGTCGTCTTCCTGGCCGAGCGACATCAGGGCGTGTCCCAGATTGAGCAGGGCTTCGGCGAACTGCGAATCTTCGTTCAGCGCCTGCTGATAGAAGGTAACGGCATCCTGCATCTGGCCGCGCTTCTGGCAGATCAATCCGACGTTGTAGAAGAGTTCGGGCCCGTGCTCGCCGAGTTCGATGAGGCGGAGGTGCTGGTCGTAGGCGTCGATTAAATCTTCCTGCTCCAAGGCGAGGGCGGCGAGGCCGCGGACGGCGTCGGAGGAATCGGGGCGGAGCATGAGGGCGTCCTGGAAGCTCTTGCGGGCGGCCTCACCATTGCCGCTGCGCGCGTAGGCGATGCCGGCGTTAAGATGCGCCTCTGGCCAATCGGGGCGCTGCGCCAGGCAGGCTTCGAAGGCGGCGGCGCTTTCGGCGTAGTCGCCGCGCAACAGGCGGAGGTAGCCCAGGCGGAAGTTGGAGTCGCACCATTCCGGTGCATCCTCATTGATGCGCGCGTAGAGCTTTTCGGCCCACTGGCGTTCGCCCTGCTGCTCCAGCACGAGCGCCAGATTCCACAGGGCGCCGGATTGAGAGGGGTCGATGTTGAGGGCGCGTTCATAGCTGGCGCGAGCCCCCGTCAGATCGTTCAGTTCCTGCTGCGTCACCCCCAGGTTGAGGTGGGCTTGCGCAAAGCCGGGCTGTAGGCTGGCAGCCTGCCGGTACGCCTGAGCGGCTTTTTCGTAACTGCCCGACTTGTGACAAGCCACGCCCAGGTTGAACCAGTGTTCGTAGCGGTCTGGCGCAGCCTCGGCGAGCGTGCGGCAGTGGTTCGCCGCGGTGGCATAGTCGAGGTCCTGAAAAGCCAGGGCGGCGAGGGCCTCGGTGGCCGTGGGCGAATCGGGCTGTATTTCGCCGAGCATCTCGGCGTAGCGGCGGGCGCTGCCGTGATCCTTCTTTTCGAGGAACATGGCAACCAGGTTGGAGAGCGCCTCTTCGCAGCGCGGATTGCGGGCCAGCACCTTGCGATACTGTTCCACGGCTTCGGCGGACTTGCCGGTCTGCTGAAGCGCCACCGCCTGGCCGAAGAGCGCCTGTTCATGGTCGGGATAGAGGCTGAGATATTTTTCCAGCAGCGTGAGCGCTTCGGCGGGGCGGCCGTCGTGAATCAGCGCAATGCCCAGGCCGAGCATGCTCTCAGACCGTGTGGCGTCGGCGTCGCAGGCGCGGCGGAAAGCCGCGGCAGCTTCGCTCCACTGCTTGAGATTGCCGTGGCAAACGCCCAGGTTGAAACTCGCGGTGCGATGCTTCGGGTCGATGCCGGCAAGTGCCGCGTAGGTGAGTGCGGCGGCGTCGTAATCGTGCATCTCATATTGGATGTGGCCAAGCGCGGCATAGAGGCCCAGGTCGCTTTCGCCGTCTTCGATCGCCTTGGAGAGGAGCCGCCCGGCGGCTTCCAGCTTACCCTCCAGGTGCAGGGACACTGCCTTAGAGAGCGTCTTGTTGGCGCGCTTCTGGCCCTTGATGTCCGTAATAGCCGTCACACCCGGCGGCATGGGCATACCGTTAGTCTCAATTCCGCTCACGTATTCCATGGTTCACTTCTCCAGGTTTTGAAAAATCGTGCCTTCCGGGTGGCACCTAGGGACGGCAGCCCGATCCACACGGCCGCCAGCATCATTCCGTCCGGGTCGCCGGGCAAGCCCGGTACGGGCGCGCCGCCGGGAGGATTTGGTCTCCGCAACTCGGCCGCACTCGCCACGCCGGCCCCTTCGCCGAGCATGGCGCAGACGTAGCCGAGGAAGTTGTCATTGGCCGAAAATCTCATCCAGTAGAGCCTGGCGTGCTCGCCGGCTTCGCTGAAGAAGCCCACGCCGCCGGCCACCAGCGTGTTGTCGGTGAATGAATCTACTTCCTCGCCGTCGATCGAAGTCACGAAGCGGTTGCCGCGGACATCGACGGCGAACTGCATGGGCTTGTTGTTGTGCACCATGACATTGAGCGGCGTCTGCGTCCGGCGCCCGGATTTGCCGTCCACCACGTTGTACTGCACCAGGGCGACGAAGGGGCGGATGCCGGCCTCCACCACGGTGACCTTCATGGCGTGGTAGTTCCGGGTATCGGTGGCGCGTACCGTCCAGCCGATGCTCTTGGCTTCGATCTGGCCGAAGAACTCCATGTGGTAGTCGGTGAACTTTATGCTGGGCCGGAACAGGGCCAATGCCCCGGTGTTCACGAAGCCATCGGGATGCCGCGACCAACCGGTGGGATAGGCCTTCGCGATGCTGCCCCAATTCTCCATGCCGTGGAAGTTCTCGGCCACCTTGAGAGCAGCGCGTTTGGCGATGGTTTGCCGGACCCATGCGACTGGTCCTTTCGGCGCGGTTTGGGGCGGCGCGCCGCCGTTGGACATACTCGCGGAACTGGCGCTATTGGCGGCGGCAAGCGCAACGTCGCCGGAGGAGACTTCTTCGTGGGCGGCCAGTTGGCGGTTTCCGCGAGAGTTGGCCACGCCGAACCATAGCGCAGCGGCCAGCAGGAATCCGGCCGCAATCCTACAGGCAACCATCAACACGGTTGGCGGCCGCTTGGCCGCGGGCATCTTCAGGACTTCACGTTGCTGGCGCGCGGTTTTTTGCTGCGAGGCGGGTTCTTCGAGCTTTTCCAAAACCGGGCGCAACAGGAACCGTGGCGGCAGGAGAGCGAATGGTGTGAATAGCCACTCGGGGCGAGCCAGCGGGGCGTTGCGCAGGCGCTGGCTGTGGAATTCGATGGGCAGTAGGCCAGGGCGCGGGAGGACAGACTCGAGCGGCAGGGCCTGGGCCGGCGGCGCCACGACTAGTGTGGGGATGGGGTGGGGCGCCACCAGCCTGGATGCGCCCGCATGCGGTTTGCGCGCCGGCGGCGCCAGACGTTGGGCATCGAAACTGGCAACCGTGCGTGCCTGGCTCCCCACCAGCGCGAAGGGCAGCATGCGCGGCGCGTCCTCGGGCGCGATGGGGACGGCCACCGCAGCCACCAACGGAGACTCGAACGCGGCGTGGGTGGGACTGGCAACCGGTTTACAGATGGCCGGTGCGGGTTCAAAAACAGCCGGTGGCGCGGCCAGTTCCACGCTGCGGCAGGGCGCGCGCACAATGGATACCGGCACGGCAGCTTGGGCGGCAACCAGCCACCGTTCCACGGCTTCCGGCGAGAGAGTGGAAGCGGTGAGCCTCGCCTCGGCGAACGGCTCCTGCGCCAATTGCGGAATTGCGGGAAGGGTAATGGCCGCTTCCTGGGAGATCGGAACCAGCGGCGCTTTCGCAGCACTGGGCCGGACCTCGCCCATGACCGGCTCGGCGTGTGGCGCGGACCGCGACTGGGTGATCCACGGCACATACGGGGTGGCGACAGGCAGGGCGAAAGCGGACGTCTGCAGCGCTAGAGGCGCGGCGATGGCGGGCGCGGTGGCGGCCTGAAGGAAACTGGAGACAGGCTCGGCCGCCGGGGTTGGCATCCAGTGTTGGGACATTGCCGGCGGAGCGAGCGGCCGATCGGGTACGGGGAAGGGTTGCGGATCCGGGGCGAATTGCGGCGCAAGCACCCGCTGGGGAGCGCCGGTTCGCGGCACGCTCAGGGCGAACGCCGGTCCGGGAGCGTCCGTGAGCGCCGCGCAGGCCCTCGGGCCCGAATCCTGGAGTGGCGCGAGGTCCGGTTCGGCGGCGAAGCGGGGGAGGCGCGGGGTGTACGCGGGCGCGAAGGCGACGGAGGCTTGGACGAAGGCGGCGACAGGTTCTGGGACGGGGGCAAGGGCAGGTATCGCATTGCCCAGCAGCGGCGTGGGCTCCAGGTCGGCCGCGAGGCGGGGGAGGCGCGGGGTGTGCGCGGGCGCGAGGGCTGCGGAGGCATGGACGAAGGCGGCGACGGGTTCTGGGGCGGGGGCCGGGGCAAGCATCGCATTGCCCAGCAGCGGTGTGGGCTCCAGGTCGGCGGCGAAGCGGGGGAGGCGCAGTGTGTACGCGGGCGCGAAGGCGGCGGAGGCCTGGACGAAGGCGGCGACAGGTTCGGCCGTTGGCACGGGCATCCAGCGCGGGCTCGGCGGCGGATATTCGTCAGGCGCGCATGCGGGAAGAGGGTCGCGAGCGGCTTCGCTAGTATCGATGGTGAGCGGCCAGTGGGTGCCGGTCCGGATGCGATTCCGGCCGGTTTGCCAGAGGATCAAGGTGCTGATGAGATCGCCCTGCTGAAAGGGCATTTGGAGGAGAAAACCGGCGACTCCGGCGGGGGCCAGTTCGGGCGCGGCGATTTCCTGCAGCGCCTTGCCTAATCGCTCGCCGTATTTTTTACGGTGAAGGACGCTGCAAAACTCGCTGTCGCGAAGCAGCCGAAAAGCTCCGATTTCTTTGCCGCAATACAAGCAGCACACAATATGGCACCCTGCGTACTCCTACTATAACGGAAAATATTCGGAAACTACTCTGCAATATTCTTACTAAAGGCCCATAATTATTGGAATATCTCTGACCGATATCCAAAGTAAATACCAGAGTATTTACTGTAGATTATAAGAGGTCGTGCCGATTGCGCTGTTCCAGGGCTTTGACGATATCGCCAACTTGCTGAGCGCGGTCGCGGGCGGCGACGAGGAGGGCGTCAGGGGTATCGACCACGATCAGATCCTTGACGCCGATCAGGGCGACGACCTTGCCGCGGGCATCCACGAAGTTGTTATGGGAATCGATGACGATGGATTCCAGCGCGATGGAATTCCCCTGCGGGTCGCGATCCAGAAGCTCGTAGACGGCATTCCAGCTTCCGACGTCGTTCCAGCCGAAATCGCCGGCAGCGATGCCGTACACCCCGGTGGCTTTTTCGAGCACCGCGTAGTCGATGGAGATATCGTCGCAGAGCGGAAAGGCCTGCTTGAGGCGGGCGGTGAAGGTTCGCGAGCCGAAGGGGGGCAGGGATGCCAGGACGGTGGCGGTGCGCGGCACGTGCAGGCGTAATTGCTCCAGCAGGACGTCGGCGCGCCAGAAAAACATACCGGAATTCCAAAAGAAATTACCAGCTTTGAAGTAGCGTTTGGCCTTGGGCAGTTCGGGCTTTTCGTGGAAATGGCGCACCGGCAGGGCTTGGGCGCATCCGGCGGCGCAACCGCGGGGGAATTCGATGTAGCCGTAGCCGGTTTCGGGCCAGCGGGGTTGGATGCCGACCACCACCAGGTGGCGGCCGGCCGTGTGCTTAAAGGCTGCCCTAATGACGGCGCGGTACTGCGGTATTTTACCGATTACGTGGTCTGAGGGGAATACGCCCATCACGGCGTCGGGGTCCAGGGAGTGCAGAATCTGCGCTGCCAGGCCGATGGCGGGCGCGGTGTTGCGCTGCATGGGTTCGGCGAGGATCTGATTCCTGGGGATCTCGGGGAGCTGCTTGATGATGATATCGCGGAGGTGGTGGTTGGTCAGGACCCAGAGGCGCTCGGGAGAAATCAGCGGGGTGAGCCGGTCCACCGTGGCCTGAATCAGGCTGCGTTTGCCGACTACATTGAGCACCTGTTTAGCGGAGCGCTTGCGGCTGCGCGGCCAGAAGCGCGTACCGCGCCCTCCGGCGAGGATGAGGCCGTAATGATGTCGGTTCATGTTATTTCAATGGGTAGCCGCGAATCAGGCGAAAGGTCCGGCGCCAGCGGGTTTTGGAGGGAAAATGTTGCGCCAGATCGAGCAGATGGTCGATGGAGATCATGGGTTTGGAGAGGGCTTCGGTGGAAGCATCGTACGACCAATAGATGACCAGCGGTTTGCCGATGATGTTGGCACTGGGCACGAAGCCCCAGTAGCGGCTGTCGAGCGAGGAATCCCGGTTGTCGCCCATGGCGAAATAGAAGCCTGGCGGGACGACCACCTCGCCGTTGACCACGTGGTTATTAAGCATGTCGCTGGCCGAATCGGCCACGCGCACGTTGGGATCGCTGGGGAAATTGTCGCGATACGAATCGATGTATTCGGTTTTGTGGTAAACGTACGGCTCAATGACAGAGTGGCCGTTGAGGATCAACTGCTTGTCTATCAGTTTAATGCGGTCGCCGGGAACACCGATGCAGCGCTTGACGAACGTCTGCTGGATTTCGACGGGGTAGCGGAAGACGATGATATCGCCACGCTTGACGGGGGTGTAGGGAAGAATATGTTTCGAGAAAGGGCCTGAAGGCGCGAAAGCGAGCTTATCGACCAGCAGATGGTCGCCGATGAGCAGCGTGTCTTCCATGGACCCGGTGGGGATGACGAAGGCCTGAACCAGGTTGGTGGTGCCGAAGAGGAGGAGGATGATGGTGATGGCCCATTCCGCGACGAAACCGCGTGGCGGTTCCGGCGGCACGCCATCGGACGCTTCCGAGGGGTCTTCGTCTGTCACTAGTACATTTTCTTGATCCACAGCTATTTATTCTAGCGAAAAGCTTGTTATCCTGTTTTGAGACCCTGGCAAGGCGTCATTGCGCAAATACGGCGCAGCGGCCTTGCTCAGCGCAAACAGCCCGCAGTCAAGCGCCGTTGAAGGGTGATTTTTTCCTGAAGGTTCCTCGGTTGAGCACACCTGCCACCATTGCACTTCCACAGCCCGAGAGGGGCGCACGGCGCACGTCCATCCTGCTGGTATTCACTTGTACGATTCTCGGCGCGGCGGCGCAGTTGCTGATCAAGACCGGCATGAGCCACTTCTCGCCGCACTGGATGGCGCTGGTGACCAACGTCCCGTTGATCGCCGGCTACACGCTGTACGGCATCAATACGCTGCTTATGGTGCTGGCGCTCAAGAACGGGGAAATGTCCTTGTTATACCCGATCATCGCCCTGACCTATGTGTGGACCACCCTGCTGAGCTATACCCTGCTCGGCGAACCGTCCAACATCTATAAGAACGTGGGGATCATCACGATTGTGCTGGGTGTGGCGGTGATGGGCCGGCGGGGGAACAAATGACGCCGCTGGTCAGATCGATGCTGTTGGTGTTCACGGCTTCGGTGATCGGTTCCTTAGGGATGGCATTCCTCAAGATGGGGTCGGCGCATCTGACGCGCTCCCTCTGGAGCTTTCTAAATCCCAAGCTGCTGTTCGGTATCGCGCTGTTCTTGGGGTCGAGCGTGTTCTACGCGTGGGGCATCAAGGACGGGCAGCTTTCGGTGCTGTATCCCATGGTGTCGCTGGGATACGTGTGGGGACTGTTGTGGGCCAAGCTGTTCTTCAACGAGGCGCTGACCAAGCAGAAATTCATGGGGCTGGGGCTGATTCTTCTGGGTGTCTGCTTCGTCGGCCTGGGCAGTTAAGCCGGGGACGGGCCCGACGTTCCCGGAACGTCGGCATAAAGTTCCCGGGTGATTGAGGCAACCGCTTACACCTGTGTGATACCCAACAACCAACCATCCGTGAGGCCGGAGAGCGCCTTAGTGCGCGGTTCGCAGGCCTTGATGCGTTGCTGTTCGCGCCTTTGGCTGGGCGAGAGGGAAAGTGGGTATCCTTGATGTAATGACGCGCCGACAAGCACTAGCGCTCCCCTTGCAGGCGCTGGCATGGACTGGCGCGCGGGCCAGCGCACAGCAGCTTCGCGGAATGGCTTCGCGAGGTGTCAAAGCCGTGCCGCGCGGCGAGCGTTCGGGGTTGCCGTTCCACGCGCATTTCGTCAACGTGGCCAAAAGCGCTGGTCTGCGCGCGCCGGTGATCTATGGAGACGTGGCGCATAACGACTATATTCTCGACTCCATGGGATGCGGCGTGGCATTCCTCGACTACGACAACGACGGGTGGCAGGATATCGTGGTGCTGAGCGGACGCCGCCGGCAATCCACCCCGCCAGAGGCCGTCATCCGCCTGTATCGGAACAACCGCGACGGCACGTTCACCGACGTCACCGAGAAATCCGGTCTGGGGCGCAGCGTTTGGGCACTCGGTATTACGGTGGGCGACTACGACAATGACGGCTTCGATGACCTCTTTATTACCTGCTGGGGCCAGAACATCCTGTTTCACAACAACGGCGACGGCACTTTCTCGGATGTCACCGAAAAGGCCGGGCTGATTCATCCGGGCACGCGCTATGGAACGGGCTGCACGTGGCTCGATTACGATCGCGATGGCAGGTTGGATCTTTTCGTGTCGCACTACGTGGTGTTCGACGCGGATAAGGTACCGATTCGCGGCAAGGATCCGGGCTGCAACTACACCGGCGTTGCGGTCTACTGCGGGCCTGGCGGGCTTCCGCAGGAGAGTTGCCGGCTCTACCATAACAACGGGGACGGAACCTTTACCGACGTGAGCCAGAAATCCGGCATCTCCGCCGTCAAGCCGGGCTATCCCCTGACCACGGTAGCGGCGGACTTCGACGGCGACGGGTGGCCCGACATCTACGTGGCATGCGACACCTCGCCCAGCCTGCTGTTTCGAAACAATCACGACGGCACTTTTACGGAGTGCGGTCTGGAAAGCGGCGTTTCGTTGAGCGAGGACGGCCAGGAGCAGGCGGGGATGGGGCTGGGGATTGGCGATTTCGAACCGGACGGATACCTGGACATCTTCAAAACGCATTTCCGGGGCGACACGCCAATTCTTTACCGCAACAACGGGAAAGGCAATTTTCGAGACGTAACGGTTCGGGGCGGACTGGGAGTGGAAACCCGATTCGTGTGCTGGGGCGCCGGAATTGTGGACCTCGACAACGATGGGCTGCCGGACCTCTTCTGCACCACCGGCATGGTCTATCCCGAGGTGGAGCGGAAACTGCCCGATGCTCCGTACAAAACGCCGAACGTCTTGTTTCGTAATTTAGGCGGAGGTAAATTCGAAGAATTGTTGGATGAGGCCGGCCCCGCCATTTCCGAAGTGCATTCCAGCCGGGGAGTGGCTTTCGGCGACTTCGACAACGATGGCGACATCGACATCCTCATCATGAACATGAATGAACCGCCGTCGCTGCTGCGCAATGACATGAGCGGCGGCAACCACTGGCTCAAGGTGCTGCTGATCGGCGTGGCCTCGAACCGCAGCGCCATCGGCGCGCAGGTGGTGGCTGCATACGGCAAGCGCAGGCAGGCGCAGGCCGTGCTGTCGCAGTCATCCTACCTCTCGGTAAACGACCGCAGGCTGCATTTCGGACTCGGGGCCGAGACCACCGCGAGCCTGGAGATTCGCTGGCCCAACGGAGGGCAGGAGAAGATCGACGATGTGGCTGCCGACCAGTTGGTGGTGATTCGGGAAGGTTCCGGAGTGATTCGGACCGAGCGTTTTGCGGCCCGCGGATAGCGCGGTTTCGAGGCCTCAGCGTCGTCGCGGTGAACCGACAACTTCCCTGGCTGGCTTGACCGCAATCGTATAATAAAGGTGCCAGTGGAAGACCATATCAGGATCCAAGGTGCGCGGGTCCACAACCTCAAGAACATTTCGCTTTCGATCCCCCACGAAAAGTTGACCGTGATCACGGGCGTGTCCGGGTCCGGCAAGTCTTCGCTGGCGTTCGACACCATCTACGCCGAGGGGCAGCGGCGCTATGTGGAGTCGCTCTCCGCGTATGCGCGCCAGTTCCTGGAGCGCATGGAAAAGCCCGACGTGGATGACATCGACGGCATCGCGCCCGCCATCGCCATCCGGCAGAAGAATACCACGCGCAATCCACGCTCCACGGTGGCCACATCCACCGAGTGTTTCGACTTCCTGCGCCTGCTGTACGCCCGCGTGGGCCAGACGTTCTGCCCCACCTGCGGCACCCGTGTGCGGAAAGATACGGTGGATGAAGTGGCGGCGCGCCTACTCGTGCAGCCGGAGGGTTCGCGCTGGTACGCTTTATTTCCCTGCGGCCAGCACCCCACCAGCGACGCCCTGCGAGACCACCTCTTTGAACTGCGCAAGAAGGGCTTCAACCGGCTGTTTCAGGGCGGGCGTCTGTTCGAATTTTCGACTCCGGAATCGCTGCTGGATATCGACTTCACCAAGCCCGTGTTCATGCTGGTGGACCGCCTGGCGATCGGGCCGGAACTGCAC
>JANYAH010000186.1 GCA_025361425.1 Candidatus Solibacter sp.
TCGAACAGGGACGCCTGGTGGCGGTGAAGCTGAATGCCCCTGGATTGGCGCGCCCGGTGGGCATCGTGCACCGGCGGAGTAAGAAGTTCAATCGGGCGACGGAGAGGTTGCTCGCCATGCTGATGGCGTCGCCTGCGTAGGGCTTTGTTCTTTTGGGGGCGGCCGGCGATGGGGCCGTCGCCTGGGTCCGCTAGCGTGCCTGCGCCACCGGGACAGAACAGATCGCCGAGACTTCCCTCGGCGTAACCCGTGCCACTGGGTGCATCGGAAGGTAGTACAGGGGGGGCATGTCGCCCTTCGTCACCTCTCCGCACATCTCACCCAGTTTGATCCGGGTCATTTCCGGGCTGTAGATATTCCACTGCGAGAAATTCAGTTTGGCTCTCCCCTGCTTTACATCGGAGGCGACCAGCCATGAGACCGGGGCTACGCGGCTATACCAGGGCCACTCCGTCTGGTTGGAGTGACAGTCCCGGCACGCCCGCGCAACCACGGCCGCAACTTCCCGAGGCGGCTTTGCGACCGCGTCGAAAGAGGCGGCGAGATCAGCTGGAGAGTTGGTCCGCTCCGGCTGAATGAACTGCGCGACGATGAGCGCCACTGAGAGGACGCCCATCCCGTACTTCAACACCTTCTTGACCATGCCCCCACCTTCAGTCCGCTTCGTTGGGCTTCGGAGTTTTGCGGGTACTCTTAGGCAACTCGGGCTGCTTGATATAGTCGGTGGGAATCTCGCCGGTCAGGGACTTCATCCAGGTCTCCATGGATTGAATACCGGCGTCGCTCAATGTCTTTCCCACCTGATGATCCGCCATCTTCGCAATAGCTTCTTTCAGGGTGGCGATCTTACCGCTGTGGAAGTACGGACCCGTCTTCTCGATGTTGCGAAGCGAAGGAACCTTGAACATGAATCTGTCTCCCTCGCTGTTGGTTACTTTGAATCGGCCTGGGTCGGAAGTGTCCGGCCACGGCTTGACTATGCCGATCTTTTGGTACATGTTGCCCCCCAGGAGTGAGCCCGCGTGGCAGGTCTGGCATCCGGAGGCCACAAAAGTATTGAAACCGGCCTTTTCTTCCGCGGTCAGAGCGGCCTGATCGCCCTTCAGGAACTTGTCCCAGCGCGACGGCGTGATCAGGTTGCGCTCGAACGCTCCGATCGCCTTGCCCATGTTGTCGTAGGTGACCGGATCTCTGCCGTCGGGAAAGGCCTTCTTGAAGGCGTCCACGTATTCGGGCATCGATTTCAGGACCGTGATCACTTGCTTTTCGGACGTCATGGCCATTTCCACCGGATTGAGTACCGGACCCTTCGCTTGTTCTTCGACGTTTTTGGCGCGGCCGTCCCAGAACTGCACGAAATGGAGGGATGCATTGTAGACGGTCGGGGAGTTGCGATCACCCTTCTGCCCCTTGTGGCCGTTCGAAGTCGCCTGATTGTCCACGCCATACTGCGTCAGCGCGTGGCAACTGTTGCACGAGATTTTCTGGCTCTTGGACAGCCGGGGGTCGTAATACAGGATTCTACCCAGCGTGACTTTCCGCTCGCCGACCGCTTCTTTCGCGGACGCCACCTCCGGCAATGGCGCATAAGCCTTCAACTTCGCGGCGTCGATCGTCGCCGATTCCGAACCGCTCCTGGCGCATCCCAGCAATAGCGCGAACAGGCATGCGACAGTGCCCATAAACATATATTGAGGCCTCTTCACCTTAATCCTCCTGAAAGAACGCACAATGTACTGACAAGGCCATTGTACTCCCGCGCCACCGATACACCATCGCTCCAAGCACTGCCCGGTCGGCGGGACCTCGAAACAAGTTCACCCTCCGAATTCCGAGTAAGGCTCCGTTTGGGATCCATGGGGGAAGGCAGCCGCGACCTCGCCCGCCTACCGCTTGAACTCCATCTCGTCCTTGAACGCTTCCAGGGTGTTGTAGACGATGGGGCAATAGCACGCCCGGTCGGTCAGCTCCTTCATGCGGCTCAAGATCGACCCGTTGCCGCGCACTACGTGGGGAAATTTCTGGCAGCCCTCGGGCCGCGCGTCGTAAACGGTACATTCGTTGCCGCTCAGGAAGACGCAACCGGTCTTCTTGTCGCGCTGTAGGATGAGACCTTCTTCCTCGCTCTTCACCACGTATTCCGCCATGACACGCGCCGGCTTGATGTGGAGATATTTGGCCAGGCGCTCCACGTCGCGCTCCGTCACCTTCGCCGTCGCCACGCGGCAGCAGTTGGCGCACTGGAGGCAATCGATGGAATCTTCGATACCCTCGGCAATCCGGCGCAGGATGCGGTCCGAGTGATCGAAACTCTTCATGTGCTTGCGGAAGCGTTCGTTCTCCGGGCGCTTCTTTTCGCCCAGCAGCTTGATTTGAACCAGGTCGGTGAGCACTTATAACCGCTTCGCTACCAGCAGGGTGATGTCGTCCGCCTGCGGCGCTCCGGCGGCGAATTCGGTCACCGCCCTAATCACGGCTTGCACGATCTCGGCCGCGGGCAGCGTGCGGTGGGTTTTCAGCACTTCGATGAGACGCTCTTCGTCAAATTCGTCATAGGCGGGGTTGTTGGCCTCGGTCACACCGTCACTATAGAGCACCAGCATGTCGCCGTGATTCAGTTGGGCGTGCATTTCGCTGTAGGGAGCGATGGAGAGAATTCCCAGGACCGGGCCGCCGCCCTCTAGCATTTCGGCGTCGCCATTGGCGCGCACCAGAATCGGCGGATTGTGCCCCGCGTTGGCGTAGGCCAGGTCGCCTGTGACCGCGTTGAGCACGCTGAAGAAGAAGGTGATGAAGCGATTGCTGGGGCACTTGGCGCAGGTGGCCTTGTTGATGCGCGTCATGAAGTGCGCCAGATTGCCGGGATCCTCGGCCAGCACCTGTACGCGCGCCTGAAGCGCCATCATCATCAGCGAGGCGGGCATGCCCTTGCCCGAAACGTCGCCCAGGGCGAGGGCCACGCGGCCGTCCGGGTAGGTGAAGAAATCGTAGTAGTCGCCGCCCACGGTGCGGCAGGCCATGTTGAAGCCCGCCAGATCCGCGCCTGGAACCTCGGGCGCCTTCTCGGGCAGCATGCGGCCTTGAATCTCCGCCGCCTGCGAGAGGTCGCGCGCCATGATGCGCTCCGCCTGCTCCACTTCGGCCAGGCGCGCGTTCTCAATGCGGATGGCGGCGATGTTGGCCATCACGGTGAGCAGGTTCAGATCGTCCTTGGTGAATTCGCGCAGGACGAAGGGCGAGTCCAGGTAGATCAACCCGACGATGCGGTCCTTGCTCTGTAACGGCGCCGCCATCATGGTATGGACTTTATGCTCCACGATGCTCATGCGGCCCTTGAAGGCGTCGTCGAGTTGGGCGTCGCGCACCAGAATCGACGAGCGCTCATTGATGACGCGGTCGCGGACGGCGGTGCTGATATGGAAGCCCTCTCCCTTACGGGCGCGGGGGACCAGTTCGCCGCCCTCCAGAATCAACAGCACACCGCGCTGCGCGTTCACCGCCTGGATGGCCAAATCCAGGATCACGGAGAAGAGTTCGTGCAGCGGCCGGTTCTCGCTGAGTTCCTGGCCGGCGCGGATCAACGCCTGCATGGGAGCCGACGCCTTGGGGCCGCCGCGCTCGATGGACATGGTCTGGTTGGAGAGTGCGCCCTCCAGGCTGGTGACCACGGTGGAGGTGGTTGGGGAACTGGTCTCGCCTCCGAAAACGACCACTCCGGCGTTAGGTTCCGCCCCGTTGGGGGCGTACACGATCACCAGGTGGCCGGCGGTGACGTGGTCGCCAGGTTTGAGAATCAGGCGTGCTTTGAGGGCAAGGTTGTTGACGAATGTGCCGTTCTTGCTGCCCAGGTCCTGCACGGTCCAATCGTCGCCCTCGGGTTCGAACGCGAAGTGCTGGCGGGAGAGGCCGGCATCGTCGGGAAAGCAAAGTTCGGCGATGTTAGAGCGGCCAATCGACAGGCGCACGCCGGTGAGCGGAACGGTTTTCATTTGCCCATCCGGACACTGGATGAGAAGTTCACGAGACATAGTTTGCTCCTCAGAATTGGCGGTAAACACCCATTATAAACATCTGGGGAGTAGGGCTGCTTGACGGCCAGCCCCGTTGTCATGATTCGCTGAGACGCCGCTTATGCCACGTTTATGCCATCAACTCGCGCCAGAGGGCGCGGTAGTATTTCAGGAAACGCTCGGGCTCTTTGCTTTCGGCGGCTTCGCACAGCGTCCAGCGGTCGTAGCCGCTCTGTTTCATCAGGGTGAACAGCTCCTTGTAGGGATAGTTGCTGGCCAGCTCGGTGATGTGGCAGCTCTTCAGCCAGGGGCGCAGCAGATCGAAGCTGGGTTTGACGCTGCCGTTGACCACGTCGGTGGGATTGGAATTCCAGCACAGGCCGACGTTTTTGTGATTGGTGGCGCGCATGATTTCGGCGGCGACGGCAGGAACCTGGGTTTCGCCGCCATGGACTTCCAGCCAGATCTCGACGCCGTGCACGTAGCCGTGATCGCCAATTTCTCGCAGGCCCGCGGCGATGTTCCGGATGGTGGTCTCCTTGTCCACACCCTTGGCGAACCCGTTGGGGCGCACCTTGACGCCGAGGGCGCCCGTATCGTGCGCCAGCTTGATGAACTCCTTAGCCAGATCGATCTGCTTCTTGCGTTCGGCAGGGTCGGCGGACTGGAACTCGCAGGTGGTGCCATAGCTGAGCAGCCGGACTTTGCTGTGCTCGAAGCGTTCCTTCACCTTGGTGCGATCGGCTTCGGAGAGGGCGGGCTCCACTCCATGCTTGTGGCCGGTGCGAAGTTCGACGGCTTCGAATCCGGCGGCCTCCAGGGTCCGGATGACGGTTTCCAGATCCATATTGTAGAGGACGTTGTAGGTGACAGCGCCAAGCAGCATGCGTCTATTCTAACGCCGCAACTCCAGCAATTCGTGAAAATATCGCGGAGCTTCGGGGCTGCGCAGCCAAGCCGTCAAGGCAGCGTCTCAATCAGCCGGTCGATCTCAGCCGGACTGACATAGAAGTGGGGGGAGGTGCGGACCCACCCGGCGCGGGCCGCGGTGATGATGTTCTGGCGGCGGAGGAGGCGCACGGTCTCGGCGGCTTCGATTCCGGGCTTGCGGAAAGTTACGATGCCGGCGGCGTTGCTGGGCGTGCGTTGCAGGAAGAGTTCGTAGCCCTTGCCTTGGACCCCGGCGGCAATACGGTCGCCGAGATTTTGGATAACGGGTGCGATTTCTCCTGGCCCTACTTCAAGTAAAAATTCAATTGAAGCCTTTAATCCAAAGCATCCAATGGTATTTAGCGTTCCGCACTCATAGCGGCCCGCATCCGGCCGGAGAGCCATGTCGCGCGAGCTGTAATCGTTGTAGCCAGCCACGTTGGTCCAACCGAATTCGACGGGTTCCACGCGGTCCTGAAGGGCCTGATTTATGTAGAGGATAGCGCAGCCTTCGGGGCCGAGCATCCACTTGTGCCCGTCGGCCGCCAGAGCGTCGATGTGGCAGGCCCGGACATCCAGCGGAAATGCGCCAAGTCCTTGAATCGCATCTACTAAATAAATGCAGTGGTTACGTTGGCAAATCTCACCTATTTGTTTAATAGGTGCGCGGTATCCGCTAAGGAATTGCACGAAGCTGATGGCCAGCAGGCGGGCGCCGCGGCATGCCAGGTCGATCTTCTCCAGGGAATCGTGGATGGAGAGCCAGGTAACCTGGATCCCCTTTGCTTCCAGCCGTTTCCAGGGGTAGAGGTTGGCCGGAAACTCCTCCAGGAAACCTACCATGCGGTCGCCCGGTTGCCAATCCAGGCCGAGGGCGAGGGTGGCGATGCCTTCGGAGGTATTCTTGACCAGCGCGATCTCGCCGGGGTTGGCATTGATCAGCCGGGCGGCGGCCACGCGGAGACCGTCGTAGACGGCCAGCCACTCGTCATAATGGAGGCTGCCGTAGTGGAGGCAATCGTCGGCCAGGTGCTTGAGGGCGTCGGCGCAGCACCTGGGCAGGGGCGCGACGGCCGCGTGATTCAAATAAATCAGATTCTCGCGGACCGGGAACTGGTCGGCGTAGCGCTGCCAGAGAGGCAGTTCCGCGACGGAACTTTTTACAATTTCACTACCCATTCTCTCTACAATACGTCAATAATGGCCTTGAGGAGCAGTCGATGAGATTACGCTGTGCGCTGCCCTGCCTATTGGCGTTGTCCGCCAGTGCTCTGTCCGGCCAGGATTCCAACCGGAACCGCAGGGACGACCCGGCGCAGATCGGCAACCGCGATGTCGGCAAGGGCGTCAACCTCTACTCGCTGGAGAAAGAGATGGCGCTGGGGAAGCAACTGGCGCAGGAAGTGCAGCGGCAGGCCAAGCTGGTGGAGGACCCGCTGATCTCCGAATACATCAACCGGATCGGCCAGAATCTGGTGCGCAGCTCCGATGCCAAGGTGCCGTTCACGTTTCAGCTGATCGAAGGCGATTCGCCGAACGCTTTCGCGCTGCCGGGCGGGTACGTCTTCGTCTACACGGCGTTGCTCAAGATCGCCGGCGAAGAGGACGAACTGGCGGCGGCGATGGCCCATGAGATTGCGCATGTGGCGGCGCGCCACATGACCAGACAGGCTACGAAATCGCAGATCGTCAATCTGGCGGGGATTCCCGTGGGAGTGATTCTGCGGGGCGGCATTGGCGGCGCGGTGATCCGGCAGGGCGCCAACCTGGGTATCCCGGCGCTGTTTTTGCACTTCACGCGCCAGGACGAATCGGAGGCCGATTACCTGGGCGTGCAGTACCTCTACGCCGCGGGCTACGACCCCAACGGCGCCATCAGCATCTTCGAGAAGCTGGAGTCATTGGAGAAGAAACAGCCCGGGACGGTGGCTCGCATCTTTTCGACCCACCCAATGGATGCCGCGCGCATCCGGAAGACCGAGCAGGAGATCGACCGGATTCTGCCGGCTAAGGCCGAGTACGTGGTCAACACGTCCGAGTACACCGCGATCCGCCAGCGGATGATCTCAATGGAGGCGCGGAAGAAGGCGGTTGACGATGGGCGTCCGCAACTGCGTGGGCGTAAGGAGGCGGAGGAGCAACCCGGCGACCAGGATGGCTCGACGGTGCGCCGCCGGGACGCGATCGAGTAAAGTGGGGCAGACGATGGCTTTTTGTTGTCAGCCTGGAAGGGAAGGACACCATCAATGGCAGAACTGGCACCGGAAGAACGCCAGAAGATCTATCTCGAAGAACAAGCCCGTTTGGAAATACGGCGTGCAGAGCGAAGCGCCGTATTTTCACAGGCGAGTACAAGCAGCGCGTCCTGGCCGAGGCCGATAAGGCCAAAGATGAGTTTGGCGGCATCGGCGCCCTGCTCCGGCGGGAAGGCCTGTACTCTTCTCATCTGACGACCTGGCGGCACGAGCGCGCCGCGGGAATCTTGCATTCCTTGACGCCACAGAAACGCGGCCCCAAGTCCAAGCGCAGCCCGCTCGACGATGAGAACCAGAAGCTGCAGCGCGAGAATCAGCACCTCCGGGAAGAACTGCGCAAAGCAGAAATCGTCATCGATTTTCAAAGAAGAGTGGTTTCTCTGTTGGGTCGTCCGCGCTGCAACCGTCAACGAGTTGTCGCCGGTGGTGGGCACGCAAGCCGCCTGGGAAGTTCTTGGCCTCCCCAGGGCCTCGTACTATCGACAGCAGCGACCCACTTTCGGCCCATCTAAGAAAGCAGTTTCGGCGCGTGCTCTCAGCCTGACGGAGCGGGACACGGTACTTGCCTGTCTGCATGAGGAACGCTTTCAGGATCGCTCGCCAGCCGCGGTCTTCGCCGGACCTCCTTTGGTATGGCGAGTAGTTTGGGTGCCGAGCGCACGAAGCGCTCCGGGTGAGCCTGGTAGGCGGCGTTGAGCACGACCTGCCGTCGCTCGATGACCGCCGGTGCCTGGGCAAGAAGTACCATCGGGCCACGTGCCCCTGTCTGTCCGAAGCGTCGCTGATAGCACCAGCCACCGGCCGACGTCTCCAAAAGTCACATCGACGAGTCCCGGTACTATTTCAAAGGAAAACTTCTCAGGAGAGACAATCTGGAAGAAAAGTTCTAGTCCGGCCGCCGTACGGGAAGGACTAGCGGAATTTGCTTCCTCAGCCGATTATCAGATAGCGCTTATGTCAGTGGACTGCATTGGTGGTGACCGCAGGGCGGAGAGACGGTACGAGTTCCGAATGGATGTCCACTTTAGTTATTCGGAACGGAGTGTCACCTACTTCGGCGCGGGAGTGACCATCGACCTGGGCAGAGGAGGCGTTCGTTTCCAGACCGATACACCGCCTCCGGTCGGAACAGAAGCCGAACTGCGGATCGCCTGGCCCTTCTTGTTACAGGGTTCCTGCGCCCTGGAACTCGTGATTTGGGGATCTATCCTCGGAACCCGTCAGGGCGGCACAGTTCTGAGAATGAGTGGTTACGAATTTCGCACCCGGGGGGAGAGGTCGTTCTCAGAGTCGCAGGAGCGCCCCGAAATCTGTAGCATCACAGCGTAGGGTGATCGGCGGACGGCCGCGGAGGATAGAACCGGGCGAAACGCTGGGGGATTGTACTGGACCCCGTGCCGCGGTAGCGTTTCCTGCTCCAGCACGCAGGAGCGACCGTCCGACCGGCCCTCGACTCGAACACTGCGGGCGCCGCGGCGGACACAGAAGACGGAGCGTGCCCCGAACTCTGCTGCTAGGGCGGAGAGGTTCCAGCCGGCCGGATCCAGCAGGCGGATACCGCCCTGGCGGTCGACCACTACAGCCCACTCTGCCGCTGAGGCATCATCGGCCAGCGCTGTATCAAGAATCTGCTGTGCGTCGCGAAGAAAAGCGTCCACACAAGACTCATCGGCGAGGTGTCGGGTATTTCTAATTATTTCCGCTCGGGCTTTTGCGGCAGGCTGGAGAGAATGCGCTCGACGTAATTGATCGTCTCGGGGATATTTGGTACAGCACCGGCCTCGTCCACTCGGGACGGCCCCGCATTGTAGGCGCCTAAGGCGTGAGCGAGATTGCCGTTGTAGCGGACCAGTAGTTCTTTTATGAGGCGGGCGCCCACGTCCAAGTTCTCCTTTGGATCGAACGGGTCCTTCACGTTGAACTGCGCGGCGGTGGCGGGCATGAGTTGCATCAGCCCGATGGCCCCTTTGGGGGACACCGCACAGGGACGGAAACCGGACTCCTGCTTCATAATGCCGCGGAGAAGGTCTGGCCGAAGCCCCTCGCGCTGTGCGGCACTGGCGATCAGCAACTCGAGTTGCGACGGCGGTACCGGGTCGCAATCGATGGAGCCGGACGAATAAGCAACTGCCTCCGAGGCAGGTGGCGGCAGCAGGAAGAAGGAATCTGCCTGCTGTTGCGGCACCTGGCGGGGAAGGGACTGCCGCTGGGTCTCGATTGACGCCTGCATGCGCATCACCGACTGACGTTGCGCCGCCGCAGCCGGCTCAATTGCCTGGCGAGCGTCCGGTTTCTTCGCTGGATCCGCGCCAAGAATGAGGCCGGACCCGCCCGTCAGCACCAGATAAACGGAAACGATTACACGTATTTGCATGAAATACCCTCGAATCGCAGGCCGTTCCCGCCGATATATGCAGTAAGGACGCACCGCCAGGTGGCAGGAATCACTGGCAGTGGAAGGACTAAGACCATGGAAATCAACCAATTGTCCGGAATCAGCCTGACGGCGCCAGTCGATTTGACGCCCAAGTCGCAGCATGACGCCGCGACCCGCCAGATCGTCTCGGCCGTCCAGGCACTCAACAAATCAGAACTGTTTGGCGAGAACCGCCAACTGCAGTTTTCGCGGGACAACGATACGCACCGTGTGATTATCAAAATCACGAACCCAAAAACCGGTGAGATCATCGACCAGATTCCCTCCGAGACCGTCCTGCGGATGCTCGCGGATCTGCCGGTGCGCCAACGCAATAATGGGGCTTCCACACTGTGATGTGGAAAGAAGCGTATCTGGAAAGCCGCATCCTGTCGGCGGACCCGCTGGAACTGATCAGCCTCCTGTACCAGGGCGCACTCGATTCGGTGCATGACGCCCGCAAACACCTTTCGGAGGGAGACATTCCAGCGCGCACACAGGCCATTGCCAAAGTCACGGATATCCTGGCTGAGTTGGAAGGTTCGCTGAACCACCAAGCCGGGGGTTCCATCAGCAGAGGCCTGGCCGATTTGTATCAGTACATGAGGCTGCGGCTGCTGGAGGCCAACATCCGGCGGGACGACGCGATGCTCGGCGAAGTCCAATCGCTGTTGGCCACGATGGCGGAAGGTTGGAGGGCAATACAGAAGGCTCCAGAGTCGAAAAACGAACCGGGAACCGAAGCCGCAGTGGGCCACCATGCTCCCGCAGCCTGGGAAGGAGATTTCGAAGGCGGCCGGGAATTCGCTGCGCATGGCTGGAACGCCTAGACCTTAGGTGGCGTCTTGAAGCCGGCGGCCACCACTTTCGCCAGACCGAGCCCCCCGGCCGCGGATAAGCTCTGCGCGAACATTTCCTGGGCATACTCCATAGCGGAAGACATCGATTGGTCGTCACCAGTGCCCATCCATCCGCCTTCGGACTCCCGCATGCCCTTCAGCATCTGGCCGATCAGGAGTGCCTCGAACTGGCGCGCGGCGTCCTTGACACGCGCCGGATCGTCTTTCGGTCGTGCCGCCAATTGCGGAACGGACGCAGCAGGGGAAGAAATGCCATCAATCATATGACCGCCTCAGATCACTTCGAGATCGGCCTCGAGCGCACCGGCGCTCTTGAGGCTCTGCAGGATGGCAATAATGTCGCGCGGGGTGGATCCGATAGAGGTAAGTGCGCGCACCAACTCCTCAACCGTGGCTCCTTGCTTGAGTAGGACATTTCGCGCCTGCTCCTCCTTGACCGCCACGTTCACCTGCGGTACGACCTGCGTGGTACCGGCACCGAGCGTGTTGGGTTGACTCACGTTGACCGTGGTTTGAATCTCCACAGTAAGATTACCTTGCAGGATCGCCACGGGAGCGATACGAACTTCCTTGCCCATCACAATCGTACCGGTGCGCTCATTGACCACAATCTTGGCGGAGCGATCCGCCTCTACGGTCAGCATTTCCAATTCCGCTACGAATTCGGTGGAGGTTTTCTGGAAAGCGACTGGAACCGCGACGGATACCAGAGCCGCGTCATCGGCATGAGCCACCGGACCGAAGCGCTTGTTGATGGCCGCGCTAATACGCGACGCGGTAGTGAAATCGGATTGATGCAGTTGCAGCCGCACCACCTGACCGACGGCGACCGAAGGGGAGAGGCGTTCCACGATCGCGCCATTCAGGATCCGCCCTACGGTTGGATGGTTCACGACCTGTTTGTTCGCGGCGCCGCCGGCGGAAAAACCGCCGATTACGAGAGCGCCCTGAGCCACAGCGTACACCTGCCCGTCGGGTGCTTTGAGTCCAGTCATCAAAACCACGCCGCCTTGCAGGCTGGATGAATCGCCCATCGACGAGACGGTGCAGTCAATGCGCGATCCGGGACGCGCATACGGCGGGAGCACCGCGGTGATCATCACCGCGGCCGTGTTCTTCACCTGGATGGCGGTAGGCGGCACCGTGATGCCCATACGTTCCAGCAGATTGGTCAAGCTCTGGGCGGAGAATTGCGTCTGACGGCGGTCGCCGGTCCCGGCCAGTCCGACCACCAGACCGTAACCCATCAATTGGTTGTCGCGTACGCCCTCAATCGAAGTCAGTTCCTTCAGGCGGCTGGCGGCGGGAGCCAGCGTGCCGAAGAGTAGGAACAAAGCCAATGTCTTTTTCATGAAAGCCTCTCAGAATGGCAGTAGCCCAAGAAGAATCCGGTAAAGAATGAACGGACGGCGGATGGCATCACCGATCACGCCCTTGCCGTTGACTTTGATTTCCAGTTGCGCGATCTGGTCTGTGCCGATCGAGTTGGAGGGGCTGAGGTCCACGGGCCGGACGACGCCGCGGACTGTGACGATCTGGCGCTCGGAATTCACCATCACGTCCTTCGTGCCCTCCAGAACCAGATAGCCGTTGGGAAGAACCTGAGTCACGCGGGCGCTCAACGTGGTACTCAATGACGTTTCGCGGCTGGTGGTACCGTCACCGTTGAGCTGGCTATCGAGGCTGGTGTTGGCCAGGTTCTGCCACGGTCCGGCTTTCTTTGTGAGACCACCGAGCGCGCTCACCGAAGCTTTTATGCCCGATTGGCGCGAGGTTTTGGTGGTGCCCCTGGCGATTGCCGAAGCGCGCTCCCTGACCAGCACGGTCAGCAGGTCGTCCACGTGTGCAGCCCGCAAATCGGTTGCGAGATCAGTGAGGCGGGACGACGGGGACCACAGCGAACCGGACGCGAGCTGGTTTGCCGGGACTGCCGTGTGTTGCGTGGCCTCCTGGATATAGCGGTCGAGGGGGCTGGGTTCGACCACCTTGGGTTTCTTGGCCGCCGTTGCCGAAGCCGTTAGGCTGAGATACCCGGCGACAAGTAGGAGAATGCGAAAGTTGTATGACTGCATGCTATTTCACCAGAGGCGCTCTGGTGAGCACGAGCGCCTTTCCTTTTCCATTCACACGGGCCTGAAACAGGCGTTTAGTATCTTCATTCCGGATGGCAACCATGTCGCCGCTGCGTCCGGCGGTTTCTGCTTTTCCGGAAAACGAGAGCCGGGCAGCGCCACTGCGTACTTCCACATCCACCAAGTCGCCGCGGTTTACGTCAAACGGCGCTGTCAGTTGGTCCAGATGGATCGGAGAGCCCACAGCGAGCGGGCGTAGAGGCAGACGTCCAGCTACCTGCTCGACGGAGACGGCGAATTTTGCCGGTAGCGGAAACCCCTGTGTGGTTTCGAGCCGGAGTTGTCGAGCCTTCACCGGCTGGCCGGCCCGAAGGCTCTCAATGGCTACCACCTGAGCAAGCGTGGCCGTCACTGTCACGCGAGCCCAAATCGCGAAGCGGCGGGCGTCGCCGTATACAACGTTACCGCGCCAGAGCACCGGCGTCCGCGCGCCGGCAGCCGCCGGCATTCCCAAGCGATCTCTAGGGAATTCGATCTGGCCCCGCGGTACCGTGTTGCGGTACATTTCTACTATCTCTATCGTGGCCCCTGGCACGTCTAGAGAGGCGCGCATCGCCTTCATTGCCGCGGTGCGTTCCAGCGCCTGCATCGGCCACTCGAAGCAGAGGTCCTCGACCGTCGGCAACTCAATCGAATTGCGGCGGGCCAGGGAGACCAGTTCGGAAGCATGCATGATTCGCCGCGAGCCCGGCAACGGCGCGAAAGCAACCGGCAACTGCGGAGCGAGCGCGCGGAACGCGGGAATGGCGGCTGCCAAGTCGCGCGCGAGAATTCGCTCGCTCTCCACGTCTCGGCAGGCACGCTGCTCAACGGGAGCGGCGCCGGCAATACCGGCGATGACCAAAACGATGCACAGCTTCATCGGGCGATGTTGTTGACCTGTTGGTACATGTCGTCAGCAGCCTTGACTACTTTTGAATTCGCTTCGTAAGCGCGCTGGGCAACGATCAGGTTGATAAACTCTTCGACAATACTGACGTTGGACTGCTCGGTGTAACCTTGCAGCAGGGATCCCAAACCTTCCTGTCCGCCCGGGTTGGCGAGCGTGGGTTCGCCGGACGCGTCAGTCGGCAGATACAAGTTGCGGCCGATACTATTGAGGCCGGCCGGATTCGGGAAGCCGGCGATCTGGAGCTGTCCTGCCTTCTGGGATGTGGTCTGGCCGGCTGTCGAATAGCTGACGGTACCGTCCGGGGCAATGGTGATGTTCTGGGCATCGGCCGGAAGGGTAATTTGCGGCTCAATCGGGTCGCCGTCGGAGGTCACCAGGCTTCCTTCCTTATCCAGGTGGAAAGATCCGTCGCGGGTGTAGGCGAGATCGCCGGTAGAGCGACGAACCTGGAAGAAACCGCGGCCTTGAATCACCAGGTCCAGCGGATTGCTGGTAGAGGAAAAGTTGCCTTGCGTAAAGATGATCTCGTTGGAGGACGTGCGCGTCCCCAAACCCACCTGTAGTCCCGTGGGGACGACGGTTTGCTGCCCCGCGGCAGCGCCCGGCTGGACCATGGTCTGATAGAGCAGATCTTGAAACTGGGCGCGCCGCATTTTGAAACCGGCGGTGTTGGCGTTGGCCAAATTGTGGGCGATGTTGTCCACGTTCAATTGCTGCGCCGTCATGCCGCTGGCGGCGCTGTACAGTGCTCGAATCATAAATTAGGCTCCTTGAGTTTCCAGTTATAGCGGGCTGTCGACGTCATTTCTTACACTCCAGACTCTTCGCCTTGGCGCTAAGAGCCGACGCGAGCTACTTCATCGGTAGTCTTGCGGTTCATCTCAGCGCTGATGCCGATCGCTTTCTGCAGCATTTCGAACTGACGCATGGTCCCGACCAGCCGCATGGCAGCCTCCGCCACCGGGACGTTGGAACTCTCGAGTTTGCCCTGTTGCAGGGTCGCCGCGGTAGCGGCCACGGCGGGGTTCTTCGAGTCGGGGTTCTGAAAATAGGTGCCCCCCATCTTCTTTAGTAAGGCGGTGTTCTTGAAGTCCACGATGCCGATCTGCCCCACAGCCTGCCCATCCTGGCGCACCGTTCCATCGGGCATGATTTCGACTGGTTTACTGGGCGTCACTTGGATAGGACTCCCATCCGTTCCGCGAACGGTGTAGCCGTCGGCGGTGGCGAGTAGGCCAGAGGGAGAAGCCTGTAGGTTGCCGTTGCGGGTGTACAAGTGCCCTGAAGGTCCATTGACGGCCAGGAATCCGCGTCCGGAGATGGCGACGTCCAATTGGCTGCCGGTAGGCAACAGGGTTCCCTGGGAGAAGTCGGTCCACTGGCGCTCCACGACGGGAAGGCTAAAGGACGCAGCGCCGGTCATCGGATCCCGGCCTTCGGCGGAGGTGTACAAGCCGTAGAACTCGCTGTCGCCCTTGTATCCACTGGTAGCCGCGTTGGCCAGGTTATTGGCGAGCAGGTCGAGTGATTCCATGCGAGACCGCAAGCCACTTGCCGCGGCCACTGTCAATGGGTCCATAAGAAGAAGCTCCCCACGGGGTAGAGCAACTGGGTGGCCCAAAAAATAATTTGCAGAAAGCCTAGAGAATCCCTGCAAAGCTGCCGATATTCCCGATATAGGCGATTTACGCCCCGTCAAGTTGTTGACGAAAAGCCGCGGCGTCAAAAGTCTAACACCAACTCCCCGTCCCTATCCGTCTGAATTGATGAGGCCAAGCCTTTGGTGCCTCATTTGCCTTTCAACCGGACGTGACCATTAGCGCTACGGCAACGGCTGCGCGATCTACCTCCACCTCGTCAGTGACGGGGACTGGTGCGTCGGCCGGCGACAGAGAGTCCACTGCATTCGCCGAGCAGTTTCAGGGTTTCCAAGCAGCCAGTCCGCTTGCGGTTCCGCTAAAACCTACCGTTGAGGTTACACCGATCAAAGTGGCCGCCGACGGCGAGCAGCCGTCCGAGTCTGCCGAGCCGACCGACAAAACAATAGGGGCCGCCATGCTGGCTGCCCTCCTGTTTGGCGGTCCAGGCGCGGCTCCAACCGCGCTGCCACTGGAGTTCCATCTCACCGGTGATTCGCTCCCACCGGTGAGAACGACCGACGGATCAGGGCACCAGCAGCTTCTTCCCGGCGTAATAGACGCTCAAGCAATAGCCACTCAATTGGAAGTGGCCGCGACACAAATCCAGCAGATGTCGGCCGCCCTTTTGGAGCGGGTTCAGTCGCAAGCGGCTGCGGAAGCTAGCTCGACCGTACCCCTGCCGGCCGTGCCAGCCGAAGCCGCCTCCGAAATCAAAAACCTCGCTTTCGCCGCCCGCCTCAAGCCCGGTCAGGCGACGCCGGCCGACTTGACCGCCTCGCCTCAATCCGGGGATGCTATGCCTCGCGTCACGGCGATAGCCGAACTCCGCCGAACGGAACTCGAAAATGGGCGGGACCAGAACACAAATCTGCTGCCGGCCCAGCAGATGGCCCATCCGGGAACTCAGACTTTCATCACCCGCGATGGACCTGTTTCGCTTGCGCCGGCGGATAAGGCTCCCGCTCCCACCGCCTCAGAAGCGCACCTCATCGCGGCAGACGCCGCCCCAGTCAAGTCCACAGGGCCGCTGAAGGAACTGTCGCTGGAGGTGAGCAATCAGAACCAGGAACGCGTTGAGGTGCGGATGGTGGAACGGGGCGGCGAACTGCACGTCGCTGTCCGGACCGGCAACGCGGACCTGGCTCACGGCCTGCGTGAGGGGATCTCAGACCTAGTGAGCCGTCTCGAGGAGACAGGCTTTCGCACGGACACGTGGCGTCCTGTCCACGCCCCAGCTTCGGCGAGTGCCGCATCTGGCCCACAGCAGAGCGCGACCGAGTTTCGCAACAACAGCGATTCGCAATCTAATCCGGGCTGGTCGCAACAACAATCTCGCGGCCAGCGTGATCATCAACAGTCAAACCGGCCGAGTTGGGTGGAGGAATTAGAAGGCAGTCTCACCCCCACCGGCAAACCGTCACCAGGAGATAAAAATGGCCTCTTCCATTAGCGCACTTACGGGCTCATCCGCTGCTTCAGCGGGCGCGCCCCCAACGACTTCCGCCAGCGGCGTCATCACGCCCAGCAAAGATCTGTTTCTGCAACTGCTGGTGGCGCAGATCAAGAATCAGGACCCACTGAATCCAAGCGACGGCACGCAGTTTGTATCGCAACTGGCGCAGTTCAGCGAGTTGGAACAGGTAATGGCGATTCGCGGTGCCCTGGATACACAGGCCGCGGCCGGCGCGGCGGCCGGAACCTCCGGAACCGCCACTAAAGCAATATCTTAAGACTGACCAAGGAGAAAGAGTATGTTCACAGCCTTTTCCACAGCCCTATCCGGCCTCTCGGCCAACGCCATCGCCGTGGATGCGATCGGCAACAACCTCGCGAACCTCAACACGGCGGGCTACAAAGCCACCGGCCTCCAGTTCCATGATCTGATGTCGCAGACGATCGATGCCGGAAACAGCAACGTGGGGCAAGGAGTCCTCCCGGTCGCCATAGTCCGCAACTTCAGCCAGGGAGCGATCCAGGCCACCGGCGGTGCCTTCGACGCTGCCATACAGGGCGACGGATTCTTCATGGTCCGTAACCAGACCAACCAGACTCTATACACTCGCGCCGGGAACTTCCGTCTCAATACGGACGGCAACCTGATGACGGCGACAGGAGAAAATGTGCAGGGATGGAGCGCGACCGGCGGTGTGTTGAGCGCCGGTGGTCCGATCGCCAACATCAACATCCCTGTTGGCACGGTCTTCCCGGCCACCGCCACCGGCAAGATGGACATGGACGTGAATCTCGACTCACAGGCCGCCACCGGCGCCGTGGTCTCCGCTCCGATCAAGGTGATCGACTCCCAAGGCGGCTCGCACGTGCTGACGGCTAGCTTCACCAAGACCGGAGTCAACAAGTGGGACTTCGCGGTGACGGTACCGGCGGCCGATCTGAAGAGCGCCGGTACCACCAGAGTCGCCACCGGTTCGCTGGTCTTCGACTCCAGCGGCCAGTTGACCAGTCCCGCGGCGGGCGCCAATCCCTCGGTGAAGATCGTCGGTCTGGTGGACGGCGCCGCCGATATGACTATCGACTGGAGTCTATTCAACGGCGCGGGCAAGGGACGCCTGACGCAGTTCGCGGAAACTTCGGGCCTTTCCACCTCCACCCAGGATGGTATCGCCGCTGGCCAGATCATCAGCGTCGGCCTTGCCGATGGCGGACTCGTGGTGGCGAAGTACTCCAACGGGCAGCAAGCTACGGTAGGGCAGTTGGCGGTGGCAACGGTGCGCAATCCCGACACGCTAATGGCAGTCGGCAACAATAATCTGCAGGCCTCGGCGGATACGGCCGCGGCGGCCATCGGAACCTCCGGCAGCAGCGGACGCGGCAAAGTGGTTGGCGGAGCCATCGAAGGGTCCACCGTGGACATCGCTCACGAGTTCACCGAGTTGATCACGATGCAGCGCAGCTACCAGGCAAACTCGAAGGTCATCACCACGAGCGATCAAATGATACAGGAAACGCTCAACATCAAGCAATAAGGCATACCCAGGAGATGGAAGCAATTCAGCCGATATTAGCGATGTGCCTGGTGCTGGGACTTCTGGGGGGGAGCCTCTGGTGGCTGCGGCACAAAGGCCTGGCCCAGTTCTCCCGCCCCGGGCTGCGCCAGAGCGAGCGCAAGATGCAGGTGGTGGAGAGACTGCCACTTTCGCCCGGCCACTCGCTGCACCTGGTCCGCGTGGGCGACCGTATGCTCCTCGTCGCGTCATCGCCAGGCGGTTGCGCGCTGCTCGAAGCATCGACCGGCGATGAACTCCCGCGCGGACCGGAACCGGTGCGATGAAACGCTACGGCGCACTGATCCTGGCTGCGTTGCCGGCTTTCGGAGCCACAACGCCGGCACCCACCTCGCTCTTCGGGGTGACCATGAACCCCGGTAACGGCTCTCTCTCCGTGCCGCTGCAGATCGTCGTTCTCTTGACCCTGCTGACGTTGCTGCCGGCCGTCGTCATGTCGATCACGCCGTTTTTGCGCATCACGATTGTACTGCACTTCCTGCGGCAGGCGCTCGGAACCCAAACGGTGCCCAGCAACCAGGTGATGTTGGGGATATCCCTATTCCTGACGATTCTGATCATGCAACCGGTTGCGTTGGACATGTACCACCAAGGCTGGGAGCCACTGCAAAAGAACGAAATCTCCTCGGAGCAGGCCCTTGACGCGGGGTCGAAACCGCTAAAGACGTTCCTGCTGCGCTATGCCCGCGAGAAGGACGTAAAGCTTTTCGTCGAGATTTCGCACGCTGCCGCACCCAGAACGCCCGCGGACCTGGATCTGCGGCTACTTATTCCCGCTTACATCCTGTCCGAGTTGAAGGCGGGCTTTCAAATCGGGGCGGTGTTGTTCCTGCCGTTCCTGATCATCGATCTCGTAGTGGCGTCGGTAACACTATCGATCGGAATGGTTCAGTTGCCGCCAGTGATGATCTCCGCGCCGTTCAAAATTCTCCTCTTCGTCCTGGCCGACGGATGGAATCTGGTGATCGGCTCCTTGTTAAAAGGATTCTACTCATGACGCCGGAATTTGTAATTCAGATCATTCGCGAGGCCTTGATGACAGCCTTCTGGCTCAGCGCTCCGCTGCTCGCAGTCGGATTCGTTGCGGGCATTGTGATCAGCCTTGTGCAGATTGTGACCTCCATTCAGGATTCCGCATTCAGCACCATCCCGCGCCTTGTCGTCTTCTTGGCGACCTTCATCATTTCACTGCCGTGGATGCTGCACAAGATGATCTCCTACACGGTCCTGATTCTCGGAGACCTCGGCCGGTATGGGCGGTAGCCTGGTCCTCACCACGTCCACTCTGCTCGGTTTTCTGTTGACGCTGGCCCGCGTCGCCGGCGCGTTCATTTTTGTGCCGATGCCGGGCCTCAAAACCGGCTTCGACCTGGCTCGCACCGTGCTCACCATAAGCATCACCATCGCCTTATTCGCGCAGTGGCCCAAAGTACCCGCCGACACCTCCATCGCTGTCGTGGCGGCGTGGATGATCGCCGAAGCCGGACTCGGCATTGGCATCGGGTTGGCTGTCGCCTTCGTAACGGAAGCGTTTGGCGTCGGCGCGCAGATCATGGGACTCCAGGCCGGCTACGCGTATGCCTCAACCATCGACCCGTCCACCCAGGCAGACTCCGGCATTCTAGTGATCTTCGCGCAGTTGACCTCCGGGCTGCTGTTCTTCAGTCTCGGACTGGATCGCGAAGTCCTACGCATCTTCGCCCACAGTCTGGAAGTGATGCCCGCGGGTTCGGTCTTGATTTCGCGCAGCGCGGGCGAGCATCTTCTTTCGCTCGGCGCCACCATGTTTTCTACCGGTCTTCGTCTCGCCCTGCCAGTGGTGGCGATTCTGGTGATGATTGACATCTCGCTGGCGCTGTTGGGCCGCATCAATTCACAATTGCAACTACTGTCGGTGGCGTTCCCGATCAAGATGATGGTCGCGCTTTTCGTGTTGAGCTGGGTGGCGCTGCTACTGCCTACCCTGTTCCGCGCCGAAGCCGCGATCACGTTGACCGCTATCAGAAGTCTGGCGGGGCGGTAGCCGGCATGGCGGACAAGGGCCAGCAAACAGAGAAACCCACACAACGACGCCTGAACAAGGCGCGCGAAGAGGGTCAGTTCCCGACGGCGAGGATCTTCGTCGGCGCGCTGCAGTTTCTAACGTTTGTCGCTCTAATCCACTCCTGGGGCGGCGAGTGGGTCGACGCCATGCATCGGAGCATGGCGCTGTTCCTGCAGTATGGACTTGCGCCGCGACTGGAGCCCAGCCAGGTGATAGCGCTGGGCCTCGACTTCCTGAGGCAGGCGCTGATCCCGCTGGGGCTGGGAGGCGGCGTGATCATGCTGCTGACTCTGGCCGCGCAATTGTTGGTTACACGCTTCGGCGTCAGCCTCAAGAAGCTCTCGCCCGATCTCAAACGACTGAACCCGGTCTCCAAACTTCGGCAGTTACCAAAAGAGAACATCCCCGCATTAATTCAAGCGATCATCATGCTACCCGTATTCGGCGCCGCGGTCTACTACCTGGTGCGGGACGATTTTGAGGGCTTTCTTTCCCTGCCCCTGAAGAGCGTGAATGCGGGCGCGGCGCACGTGGGCGCATCGCTGCAATTGTTGTTGTGGAAGGCGTCGTTGCTGTTCATGGTGTTCGGCGCGGTGGATTTGTTCCGGCAGAAGCAGCGATACGCGAAAGACCTCAAGATGAGCAAGCAGGAGGTCCGCGACGAGCACAAGGAGCTCGAAGGGAACCCGCTGATGAAGTCGCGAATCCGGCGCCTGCGCCGCGACATGGCCCGGCGGCGCATGATGCACGAAATACCCACAGCCACCGCCGTGATCGTGAATCCCACTCATTTTGCCGTGGTCCTGAAGTACGACGCGAGCTCGCCGGGGGCGCCGCGAGTGGTGGCGAAAGGCAAGAACTACCTGGCCCTGCGGATCCGGCAAAAGGCAATCGAAAATCAGGTGCCTCTAATCGAGAATCCACCGCTGGCGCAGGCGCTGTACAAGTCGGTTGACGTCGGCCAGGAAATCCCGGCGCATTTTTATCGCGCGGTGGCGGAAGTTCTCGCCTACATCTTCAAGTTAATGAATGGCAGGCTACCTGCATAGGGTTTAGGGACGAAGGAAACTGCTTTGGCACAGACGAAATCAACTGCGGCGGTAGCGAGCTGGAATGGCTTCTCTGGAATGGTCGGAGGAAGCTGGCGCGACATCGCCGTGCCCATGGCTGTGCTCGGCATCGTCATCGCGTTGATCACACCGCTGCCGAGTTTTGTGCTCGACATCCTCATCGTCACCGACGTGATGATGTCAGTGGTGGTGATGATGGTGGCGCTGTACATTCAACGGCCGGTGGAGTTCAGCGTGTTCCCTACCACGCTATTGCTACTGACGCTCTTCCGCCTCGCTCTCAACGTCTCCTCCACCCGGCTGATCCTCATGAACGGAAACACCGGCACCTCCGCCGCGGGAGAGGTGATCCAGGCTTTCGGCAATTTCGTGGTGGGCGGCAATTACATCATCGGTACGGTCATCTTTCTGGTGCTCATTGCCATCCAGTACGTGGTTATCAATCATGGCGCGGTGCGCATTTCCGAAGTCACCGCGCGCTTCACTCTCGATGCGCTGCCTGGCAAGCAGATGTCGATCGATTCCGACCTCAGCTCTGGCCTGATCGACGAAACCGAAGCGCGGCGCCGCCGCAAGCAACTGGTCAGCGAATCCGAGTTCTACGGCGCCATGGACGGCGCGTCCCGCTTCACTCAGCGCGACGCGATAGCCGCGATCATCATCACCGGCATCAACATTGTTGCGGGCTTTCTCATCGGCGTGCTACAGCACGGAATGGACCTGCGCCGCGCCATCGAAACCTACACCGTCCTGACCATCGGCGATGGCCTGGTGACCGTCATCCCCGCCTTGATGATCTCGATTTCGGGCGCTTTGATCGTCACCCGCGCCAGTTCTGACGAAAAGCTGGGTGCGGACTTCGCCAAGCAGTTGTTCGGCAGTCACCAGCCGCTGCTTTTGGCCAGCGGCGTTCTGATCGTTTTGTCGGCGTTTCCGGGTATGCCGATGCTTCCGTTTCTCATCATGGGTTCGGGCCTAGGTGTCGCGGGTTGGACCATGCGCAAGAAGAAGGCTGCCGGCGAACTCGCCGCCGCCTCCGCCAAGCCGGCGGCATCGAAGGACAACCTGGAGGCGTTGCTGCGAGTGGAGCCGGTCGCCGTGGAGATGGGCATTGGGCTGCTGAAGTACGTTGGCGGTGGCCAGGATTCGCCCCTCATCAAACGCGTCTCCGGAATCCGGCGCCAGTTGGCCAGCGACATGGGCTTTCTGCTCGGGCCGGTCCGTTTGGTGGACAACATATTGCTGAAGCCGAACGAATATTCGGTTTCTCTCAAGGGCGCGGTCATCGCCCGCTACGAATTGCCACCCGGCTGTGAGCTGGCCATCCCGGTCGGAAAGACCGAACCGCCAGCAGGAGGCAAGCAAACTCGCGATCCGGCGTTCGGAATGATTGGCTGGTGGCTCCCCGCCGATCAGGCGGAAAGGGCGCGCCGTACCGGCTTTACCGTGGTCGATCCCGTCAGTGTACTGGGGACACACTTGGCGGAACTGGTCCGCCGTTACGCGCACGAACTCTTCTCCCGGCAGGACGCCAAAAAGCTGCTGGATCGGGTCACTATCGACAATCCGAAAGTTGTGGAAGACCTGGTCCCCAAATTGCTTTCGTTAGCGGTAGTGCAACGCGTGCTTCAGAATCTCCTGCGGGAACGAGTGTCGATTCGCGACGCCGTCAGCATCCTAGAATCTCTGGGAGAAGCCGCCGCGACCACCCGGAATGCCGTGCTGCTAACCGAGTATGTACGCCAGACGATCCGGCGCACGGTTGTCAAACCGTACCTGAACGCAGCCGGAGACCTGCCCGCCCATCTGCTCGACCCGGCGTTCGAAGCGGTCGTCGAATCGGCGGTGGAACACGGCGAGCAAAATAGCCATCTGACATTGTCGCCGCCGGCGATCCGCGACCTGCTGCAGCGCATCGGTCTGAAAGTGGGAACACCAGAAGCCCCTGTGGCCGTATTGGCGAGTTCCGGCTCGCGATACTTCCTGCGTCAACTTGTCGAGCCGACCATTCGCAACCTCTACTTCCTTTCTCACAACGAGATTCCGATGGAAACCAAAATTCTCTCCTTGGGGGTCATTCAGTAAGCCATGTCCGTCAACGTAGCCAATCAAAAGCTGTTTGTGAAGTCCTATTTCGCGTCGTCTGTGGATGAAGGGATGGCGCAGGCGCGCGCGGACCTGGGTCCTGACGCCCTGCTCCTGAACACCCGTGAGGCGCCCCCGGAAGCTCGGCATCTGGGCGAATACGAGGTGGTCTTCGGTGTGGCTTCGGATGTACGCATCCCCTCGCCCACGAGGGGTGGCGATGCCGTTGAGGATCTGCGGCTGCGCATGGAAGAGATTCGCGACCTGGTGACTCGGATGGCGACGCCCAGCCGTCCGCCCGCTCCCGGCACAGGCCGGCTCGAGGAATCGTTGATCGACGCCGGCATCGAATGGGAAATGGCGCGGGAGATCAGTGAAAAGGCATGGCAGCGCGCCAGCGCGCGCACCCCGCTGCAAATTGGCCGGCGGCACCCCGCTGAACCGGATCCCGATACGGTGCGCAGTGAAGCGCTGGAGGAAATCAATAGCCGCTTCGAAGTGGCGCCGAAACTGGAGCGCATCACCGCACTGGTCGGCCCTCCGGGCTCCGGCAAGACCACCACCATCGTCAAACTCGCGGTTACGCACGGTTTGGCGGCTGGCCGGCCGGTTCACCTGCTCTCAGCCGATCACTACCGCATCGCCGCAGTGGACCAGATGCGGACCTACGCCGCCATCCTTGGAGTTCCCTTCCAGGCCTGTGAAACCACGGTGGCGCTGGCGCACGCCATCAATGCGGCGCCGGATAACGCACTGGTTCTTGTGGACACGCCGGGATTCAGCAGCGCCGCCCTGGAAGAATCGGCCGGCGACCTGGCTGCGTTCCTCAGCGGACGTCAAGACATTGACACCCACCTGGTTTTGACGACGTCGATGCAGCCTCGGAGTCTGCGGCGCATTGCCGACAGCTTCGAGGTATTCCGTCCGTCCAAACTCCTGTTCACGCGACTCGATGAGACGGACGCTTACGGATCAATGTTTTGCGAGGCAGCGCGGCGAAACCTGTCGCTCTCGTTCGTGACTGACGGCCAATTAATCCCCGAAGATCTTGCTCCCGCCTCCAAACAGCTGATAACCGATTCTCTGGCCCATGAATTGCCTAAAGGAGTGCGGGCAGTAGCTTAAGATCTTAATGTCAATCGGTCAACTTGCGTATGGTCACCAGTACGACGAAGATGCAGCGCAGGGGCGCGAATTTCTCGTACTGCAGCATCTGTCGCAGGTGCGCACGATTGCGAGGCAAATCCACAACCGCTTGCCGGATAGTGTGTGCCTGGACGACCTAGTCTCCGCTGGCGTCGTCGGCCTCCTCGCTGCCGTCGACAATTTCGATCCCTCCTACAACGTCCAGCTGAACACCTACGCGGAGCGGCGCATCCGTGGCGCGATCATGGACAGTCTGCGCGATCTGGACTGGGCTCCTCGTGAGACCCGGAAACATTCCAAGATGATTGAGGATGCGATTCACCGGGCAAGGCAACGCTTTGGGCGAGAACCCTCGGATGACGAGATTGCCTCGGAACTGGGTGTCACACCCGATCAGCACCGTCAATGGCTCAATGACGCACAGGGCATCGACCTGCAGCGCCTTGAGTCCGGCGGCGACGGGCAGCCCGATTTGCTGCAATTCCTCTCAGACGAGGGCGAGAGCCTACCGTCGCGCCTGTTTGAGCGTGCGGAACTCGAGCGCGTCCTGACCCTCGCGATCGAGCGGATACCGAAAATCGAACGGACGGTCCTGCACTTGTACTATTTCGAAGAGCTCACTCTTCGAGAAATCGGGACCGTGATGGGTATGCACCTTTCCCGCATCGGGCAGTTGCGGGTCCAGGCCGTTCTGCGGCTTCGCAGCCACCTGGACAAGGTGTGGACCTCTGTGCCAAGGAGCAAGCATTGAAGTCGGTTCTTAGTGCATGGTTGGAAAATCTCGCGTCAGCGATTGAAAACCTCAGCGGCGCCAAACCCCATATTCAGCCCGCGATCTCAATCGAGGCAAAGTCTGTGCCATCGGAGCTGTTCTGGTGGGAGCCGGCTCTGGGCGCTACTGAACTGTCCGTCTGGGTCGGCGCCGAAGCGTCCGTGCTTGAGGTGCTGGGATCCGCCGCCTCAGCCGCGGGGGCAATCGGCGATCCGCCTCTCCGGGACACTCAGCAGAGCTACCAGGAGCTGCTGCAACTTTCCTGGCAAGGCGTCGAAGGTGCCGTTGGCGGCGGCCGTTTGACCACTCCGCCGCTGGACGCGCAATGGTTGCGTATCCCGGTCGAGATGCCCGGTGCGGGTGCCATTCACCTGTTTGCCGCATGTCGCGAGACGCGCAAGGAGACCCGAAAGCCAAAACCAGACCGTCCACCGCAGGCGCGCACAGGCACCACTCTCGACCTCCTGCTCGACACGGAAATCCCAATTACCGTGCGCTTCGGCAGCACGCGGATGTTACTACAGGACATCATGCGCTTAAGCCCTGGCTCGGTTGTCGATCTGAATCGCGATATGGATGAACCGGTCGATATCATGGTAAACGGTCGCATTGTGGCACGCGGCGATGTCGTCTCCCTCCAGGGCAACTATGCGCTCCGGGTCACCGAAATTCGCGAACGCCGAAGCTTGCCGCTCCGCGGCGGCGCATCCAGCGGCGAATCCGCTAAGGGAGCCAGATAATGAATCTCAACTGGATCTTGAGCCCTGTCACAGTCTACGCAGTCCTCGCGATGGCATTAATCGGAACACTGGTCTTGTTCATCACGGCCAAGCGGGAGATTCAGCGAGCGGTGCGCGCAGCCCGCGACGCGCGGGAGTCGGTGGACGGTGCCTTACAGGAGATGTCGGTGGGAATTGAGCAGTTGCGAACGGAGATGAGCTTGCCGGCCCCTGTTTCGGCACCCGCCGCAGGACCCGCGCTCAACCTGACGAAGCGCGCTCAAGCTTTGCGGATGCTGCGCCGGGGAGAATCAGTCCAGAGTATCGCCAGTGCCTTGTGCGCTCCCCGCAATGAAATCGAACTGCTCGTGAAAGTCCAACAGCTCAAGGGTCCACCCCTGCCCTGATTGACTTGCGACCAGCATCAGCCGGCGAGCAGAACGCGGTTGGCCATTGTGTCCAGGCTGCGCAGCTTCATGATCAGTGTTGTACGCTTCATTCCCAGCATTCCAGCGGCGTTGGTCTTGTTGCCTCCCGCCTTATGCAACGCACCTTCCAGAAGAGAGCGCTCATAACTGGTCACCGCGGTCTCGAAGTCCAGGGCTTCGTGAATCTCGGGCGCGGGTGCGGGAAATTGGATCATTGCCAGTTTGGCGCCGGCCGAACTGGTAAATCCGAAATCGGACGCGTTCAAATAGACTCGATCGCCACTGAGCACGACTGCCATCTCGACCGTATTCTCCAACTGCCGGACGTTTCCCGGCCAGGGTGCCCCCTCCAAAACACGCAACGCCTCCGGAGCGACGGTTCTTAACGGGAGACCTTCCGCATCGCAGACCTTCTTCACGAAGTGACGCTTTAACAGAGCAATGTCGCCGCGCCGCTGGCGTAACGGCGGCATCTGTAACGGCACTACGTTGAGACGGTAGTACAAATCCTCGCGAAAGCGGCCCTGCCGCACCAGATCGAGCAGATTGGCGTTGGATGCGGCAACCATCCGAACGTCGACCCGAACGGTTTCCGAGCTCCCGAGGCGCTGAATCTCCCGCTCCTGTAGAACGCGCAGGAGTTTGGCTTGCAGCGCCACCGGCATGTCGCCGATTTCGTCCAGAAATAGCGTGCTCTTGTGGGCCTGTTCGAAGCGTCCAACGCGGTGGTTCACAGCACCGGTAAAGGCGCCTTTCACGTGGCCGAAAAGCTCAGCCTCTAGCAGGTTCTCCGGCAATGCGCTGCAGTTGACGGCGACCATGGGCAGATGCGCCCGTGGGCCGGCCATATGCAGCGCCCGGGCTGCCAGTTCCTTTCCGGTTCCGGTTTCGCCCGTGATCAGGACCGTACACCGGCGCGCGCCGACCAGCCGGATCGTGTTCTCGACGTCTTGCATCGCCGGGCTTTCGCCCACCAGCAATCGCCGCCACTCTTCCCGCTTATCACCGCCTTGATTCCAGGTCGTTTCCTTGCGACGCCTTTCCTCCACCGCGCGCTCCAGGCACTCTCTCAGCGCGTCGGGAGAATCCGCTCCACTGAAGCAGTGGTGAGCACCCAACCGGATGAGACGGACTGCGTCTCCGGCTGTCATATCCTCTCCTCGAAAAACAAACGGAAGGAGAGCGTCAAGGTGTTGCAACAACTCCAGTACCTCCGCAAAAGACACGTCCGGGATGGCGCCGGCAACCAGCGCGCAGTCCATTCTCTGAGTGGATAGCACCTCGTGAGCTTCGGCAAGAGTGTTAACCCGGCGCACGTCGAAATCGGTTAGGATCTGATGCCACTCGCCGTCCACGGGAATATCAGGGCTGAACAGGCACAGGAGTTTCAACAAGGGCATATAGTGACCTTTATATATTAAGTGGATCAAATTTCACTAGCCGTCTTAGGCATATCCCTCACTATTAACCCTTGGCAGGATTTCACCGTTCGCCTTTGTTTACATTGCAAATTTTTGAAAATGGCGCTATTCCTCTAGTTGGCACCGAAAATGTACGAAAACCAGTCGATATGGATTTGAAGATTAACGGTCAAATTCCGAATAACGCCTCCAGCGCACTGGCCGGACGACCCGAAGGCATGGGCGTTCCTGTAGGTCCTGGGGGCAAGCACCGGCTGCAATCTGTGGGCGCGATTGGTGCGGACCGCATCGAGATCTCTTCTCTGACCGAACGAATCGCAGACGGACTGAGCACGGACTCGGCGCAGCGGTCAGACCGCGTGCGTCACTTCGCGGCCCTGTATTCCAGTGGCCGATATTCGCCGGCTCCGAGCGACGCGAGCCGGGCACTCATTACGCACGCCCTCGCTAACAAAACCTCGGTAAGCGCATGAGCACCGCGGCCGAAATTCAACAGGCGATCGGGGCAGCCAGGTCCCAGGTTCGTGCTGCCGGGGATGCGTGGGCTGTCGGCAACTTCCAACGAATCGTGGAAGCAGTCACATTCCTGCCGTCGGCGGTCGAAATCGTCCGCCGGGCCAATGAACTATTGCTGTCCGCCTCTCCGACTGTCCGGCGGCAAGCCCAGACGCACGCCGCTGCGCTCGCAGGCGAGGTGACACAACTCGCCCGGTTGCTCGATAGCTCGGCAGCCTTTTATCGCGGCATCGCTACTAGAGTTCAAGGCGCTGGAGCTGCTTACGACTCCTGCGGATTGGCCGCCGCCCCGCCCGAGTCTCCCAGATCGGCCGACATCGAGGTTTAGCCCTTATGAACCTACTGGCTTCCCTCCGTTCTTCAGGCAACGCGCTCGCAGCCTTTCAGGACGCGCTCGGAACCGTCCAGAATAACATCAGCAACAGTTCCACCCCGGGATACGCGAAGCAGCGCGTGAATCTCGAGGCCCAGCCATTTGACGTGGCCGGAGGTCTCGCCGGAGGTGTCGCAGCCCGTGGATTGGACAACTCCCGCAACGAATTCGCAGATGAGGAAGTACGCCGCCAAGTGAATACGCTCGGCCGCTTCGAGGCGCAGTCGGAGGCGGCATCCGGCATCGAAAAACTCTTCGATGTTTCCGGCACTACTGGACTCCCGGCCGCGCTGAACCAACTTTTCAGCAGCTTCTCTGCCTGGAGTGTGAATCCCCGCAGCACCTCGGCGCGCCAGGCGGTCCTGGACAGCGCCGGACAGTTCGCCGATCAGGTGCGCGGCCTCGCGGGTTCCCTCAAACGCGTCTCGCAGAACCTCGATCGGCAGATCGCCTCCACAACGGAGCAGATCAATAGTCTGGCCACCCGGGTTCAGCATTACAACGTCGAGCGGCGCAAACTGACCCAGCCCGATCCCGGCCTCGATGCTCAGGTGCACTCCGCACTGGAACAACTCGCGCAACTAGCGGACTATACCGCGGTAAAACAGAATGACGGCACGATCACGGTACTGGCTGGGGGTGGTTCGCCGCTGGTGATTGGCGAGAACCAATACTTTATTTCGGCCGATGTGTCTTCTGGGGGGACTCCGGGCAATGCACTGGCCCCGCCATCGGCGCGCATCCTCGACTGGCAGGGTAGAGAGATTACCGAGCAGATCACGGGCGGACGACTGGGGGGCCTGCTGGACGTGCGCAATCGCGTCCTGGCGTCGATTACCGGAGACGCACAGCAATGCGGCACCCTGAATCGTCTGGCGCAAGGTCTAGCCGATACCGTGAATCAGATATTCCAGTCTGGAACGGTGAGCCCCGATGCCGGCGCCGCGAGTGGTGCGGCGCTCTTTGTGTACGACGCCTCCGACCCGACCGCCGCCGCCGGCAATCTGCGGGTAAATCCCAATCTGACGACAGCGCAGTTGGCGCCGGTCGATTCCGCGGGTAATGCCAACGGAAATGCGATCCTCCTAGCCTCCCTATCAAATGCGAACACGGCCGCGGGCAAGATCGATGGACTCGGTCCAGTGGCATTCCTTTCCCAGATCGCGGCGTTCGCGGGACGGGAAAGCGCGGCTGCCGCGGACGGCGAACAGTCTCAGCAACAGGTAGCGGCGCAGGCGCGCACCTTACGGGACCAGGTTTCGGGAGTATCGCTGGACGAACAGGCGATTAGCCTGATCCAATTCCAACGCAGTTATCAAGCCACCGCGCGTGTGTTGACTGTGCTAAGCGACTTGACGCAGACCACTATCGACTTGATCAAGTGATTAGGTAACTTCATGCTTCTCCCGCTCAAAGGAACCACCGACAAATATCTGGCTGACCTGAGCCGCGTGCAGGCGACCATGGATGTGGCGCAGCGGCAAGTGTCCTCCGGTCTGCGCGTGCAGCGTGCCTCCGATGACCCCGCGGCCGTGAATGAAATCCTACAGTTGCAGGCGGATATTGCCGCCAACCGGCAGACACAAGCGAATTTCGACCAGATAACCACCGAAATCGGTAGCGCCGATGGCGGTCTCCAGTCGGTCATCCAGCTGATGGACCGTGCCGTGGCCCTCGCCACTCAGGCGGGCGGCCCCGCGGCAACTGCGCAGCAACGCACGGCCATGGCGGAGGAAGTCAGCGGCTTGCAGCAGCAGATAGTAGGGATTAGCCAGTTTACCGTGAACGGCCGTTATATCTTCAGCGGGGATCAGGACTCAAAGCCCGCGTATGTGCTGGACGCGGCACAACCGAACGGAGTCCGGCAGATGGCGGCGGCCGCATCCACGCGCGTCATTCGCGACATCAATGGAACTTCGATTTCGGTGGCAAAGACAGCTACTGAGATCTTCGACGCGCGCAATCCGGATGGAGCGCCGGCAGCCGGCAATGTGTTTGCCGCGCTAGGCAATCTCCTCACCGCACTGAAGAGCAATAACGACGCCGGGGTGCAATCGAGCGTGACCGCACTCAAGAGCGCCGGCGACCACGTGAATCTGCAGTTGGAATTCTATGGGGAGACCTCCACACGGGTGATCCAGGCTCAGAATCTGGCCAAGAAATTCCTCGTGGACCAGAAGACGGACTTGAGTAACACCCGCGACGCGGATATAACCGCGGCCGCCATTCAACTGAGCCAGGCGCGAATGCAGCAGGAGGCATCGCTCACGAGCCAAGCGAAAATCTCCAAGCTGAGCTTGTTCGACTATCTGGCTTGATCCGGGGGTAAGGGATTCCGGGATCAGTCGAATTTGGATTTCGCGGCCAGGTGAGCCAGAAGCCTAACGCAGAGCCGGATCTGCGGGTTTGATTCGGCCGGCGCGGACAGATCCTCACAATCGATCATGCGCTTGGCGACCGCCGAAAGAAGTTCCAGGCGCTCATCCGGCCGGTCTCGGGTGACATCGGAGCAGCCAAGCTGGCAGCTCGATTCCAGCTCTTGACGGAGCCGTGAAGAGTCGCCGCAGATCCAGGCGTGCAGAATAGCCTCCGCGTGCCGGGCGGACGCTGAGGACGGGCTAAGGGTTAGAACTTCCATACTGTAGCTTCTCATCGGCGGAATACATACAAACTTCTAGTATCTTTAGTATTACTTTCCCCTCGCTTTTGCAGAAATTAACTTAGAAATCTCAGGGCGATCTCCGATGTGAATAGTGAGGCTCTCTGATGATCTACGTCACGCGACTCAATCACACACCGGTCGTGCTGAACTGCGATCTGATCGAACACATGGAAACCACGCCGGATACGGTGATCAGTCTGACAACTGGACAGAAATTCATGGTGCGTGAATCGCCCGAGGAAATCATCGACCGCGTCGTGACGTACCGCCGCCTGATCTTCCACGGACCGTCGCAAAGCAATTTCGCGGCGAAGGTGAAGGCGGAGATCCAGCGCCCGTCGGACGCCGCCGGCGAGGGCGATGCGGACCAACTCGAAGATGGGTCCCATGGCCGACGCTAAGCGCAAGAAGCCAGGTGGAAGGCCCGACTTGGCGAGCCTCGGTGGACTGGTAGTCGCGGTGGGCGGTATCATGACGGGCCTTATCCTGGAGGGCGGCAAGGTGGCGGACGTCAAGCAGTTCACCGCCGCGCTAATTGTGATGGGTGGCACCATCGGAGCCGTGATGGTATCCACACCGATAAGTGTACTGGTGCGCGCGGCGCGCCAACTCCTTCCGGTCTTCTTTGTTCACTCCGTCTCGCGCTCGGACATGATCGACGAGATCATCGAGTACGCCACACAGGCGCGAAAAAAGGGGATCGTTTCTCTGGAACAGCAGGCGACGACGATCCAGGATCCGTTCCTTCGGAAAGCGCTCACACTGGCCGTCGACGGCATAGAGATGAACCTGATCCGCTCCATTATGGAACTGGAGATCACCATTCTCGAACAGGACGGTGATGCGGAAGCCAAGGTCTACGAGGCGGCAGGCGGCTACGCTCCCACCGTTGGGATTATCGGCGCCGTGCTGGGGCTGATTCAGGTGATGAAGAACCTGGCCAACATCGAGGAAGTGGGCCGCGGCATCGCGGTGGCATTCGTGGCCACCGTATATGGACTCGCCTGTGCCAACTTCCTTTTTCTTCCGGCAGCGGCCAAGCTGCGCGCCCGCCTTCAGGATGCGGTGCGCTTGCGGGAAATGATGCTGGAGGGGGTTCTGTCCATCGTCGAAGGGCTCAACCCGAAGCTGATCCGCACCAAGCTCGGGGCGTACGAGCCGCCGCAGACCGGCAAAGTCAAGGCGAAAGCCGGAGCCAAGGCCGAATCCACGGCAGAGCCGGTTTCGGCGGGAGTTTGATATGGCCCGGAAGGCACATCATCCGGCACACGCGAATCACGAGCGATGGCTGGTATCCTACGCCGATTTGATGACGCTTATGTTCGCATTCTTTGTTGTCATGTACGCCAGTTCGCAGACCGACAAGGCGAAGGCCCAACAGGTGTCGGATTCCGTGAAGTCGGCGCTCGAGAAAGGCGGCGTAGTGGCAACCGTGCACGAGATTCTCGGAGGTACGGTCGACGACAGGGGCAAGGGGAACGCGCAGATGCGGGGCCCCGGCGGAGCACAGGTCTTGGCAAAGGTCGAAAAACTTGTTCCGGTGGAGTTAATTCCCTCGATGAATTTTCTCACCAAAGCTCTGGAAGCCGAGATCAGGGACGGCAAGATTGAAATTCGCTTGCAGCCACGCGGTCTCGTTGTCAGCCTCCGCCAGGCCACGTTTTTTCCCTCCGGTGAGGAGGCGATCGAACCGAAGACCTATCCCAGCGTGGAGAAGATCGCCGAGACCATCAAGAAACTACCCAATTCGGTTCGTCTGGAGGGGCATACGGACTCCGTACCCATCCACACCCCCCAGTTCCGCAGCAACTGGGAACTCTCAGCCGCCCGCGGCATCGCCATGCTGGAATTACTCAACACGCGCTTCGGGATTCCGCGGGAGCAACTGGCCATCGCCGGGTACGCTGATACCGCCCCGATAGACACTAACGGGACGGAGTTGGGACGCACGCACAACCGGCGCGTGGATATCGTCATTCTCAACCAACTGGGAGCGGTTGCGGAACCAGAGTCCGCTGCCACCCCCACTCCTGCCGCAAAGGCTCGCAACCACTAATCTGGCTCCGGCCCCCGGATTGCACCATAATGATGCTGCATGCCAAGCTTCCCCACTACTTACTTTGGTGAACTGGAATACCACCCAGACTCGGTTTTTGAGTTTCCTTTCGGTATTCCCGGGTTCGACGAGCACACTCGCTTTCTTCTCGTCGAGCAGGTTCAGTCGCATCCGCTGGTATTTGTGCAAAGCCTGCTCAGCCCCGAGTTATGTTTCATCGCGGTGCCGGTGCTGGTGGTTGACCCCCAGTATCGTTTAGAACTCAATGAAGAGGACCTGGCGTCTCTGCAACTTCCGGGCGCCGCCCAGCCGCGGGTCGGCGAGGATGTCGCCTGCCTTGCGCTGGTGACGGTGACCGAGAACGTCGACCCGACCGCCAACCTGCGCTCTCCGCTCGTGCTCAATTTGAAGAAAAGAGTTGGTCTCCAGATTATCCATCAGGACACCCGCTACTCTTTCCGCCAACCTATTCAATCCCAAGAGGAGTTGACTCAATGCTCGTGCTGAGAAGGCGCGCCGGCGACAGCCTCTTGATTGGCGGCGAGATTGAGATTGAAATTCTCGAGATCACGCCAACCCGCGTGAAGCTCGGGATTCTCGCGCCGGACAGTGTCACCATCCTCCGCAAGGAAGTCTACCTCACACGCGAGCAGAACGTCACGGCCGCGAAGAAGGTCGACGCAGGGGCGGTCTCCTGGTTGACGGGCAAACTCGCCAAGCACTGAGTCGCCTCCGCGCCGGGCGTCAAACCGTTGACGGCCCGACGGAACTTCATTCTTATCTATTCCAAAAAACAGTCTGCTTAATTCCTGGCAGAAACCTTAGAAAGTTCTGGAAACTCCCCGATATGGTTATTGAAAGCAAGATACCTCGGGCATCCAATAGAAAGGAGAACCCGAACCAGGGCAGGATGCCGTGGATGTATCGCTTTAACAGGACGTTAAAATCATGATTTCCGTACAAACGAACCTCTCTTCTCTCCTCGCGCAGGAGAACCTCCGCGTTAATAATGAATTCCAGGGCAAGACCATCCAGC
>JANYAH010000215.1 GCA_025361425.1 Candidatus Solibacter sp.
GCCCTTTCCAAGGACATCGCACCATGAACGCAATGCCTCGGTGATCGACGGCGGCGGGGCTACACTCGCAGCCCTTTCTGCCGCCTTCTGCTGGCACCGCTCCCGCTGCCGTTCCCATGCTGCCAGCCTCATCTTGCCGAATTCCTTTGTAACCGCTGTCCTGACGAATTGGTGAAACTGCGCCACCGCCCGCCCCACGGCGTCGTCGACCTTCAGACCATCGTAGGGCTGGAGTCTCTTCCGGTAGGTCCTCTCCGAGAGAATGGCAACGCTTTCCTCCAGGAACGATTCAAACTCGCGCGGCTTATGGATGCGCTCGGCAGCCGCCGCGCCATAGCCCAAGAACATGCGCTTGGTGAATTCGATACCAGCCTGCCAGTGGGGCAACGGCTCGACCAGGAAACTGCTGGCCTCATGCCAATTAGCATTCAACTCCGCGGTACTGAATTGCACTTCCGCTTCTGCCTGCGCGGCCTCGACGGGCTCAGCCCCGGACAGCGCGTGAATCCACCGCTCTGCCCTCTCCCGTGCTGTCGGAGGCACAGTCTCCCTGGTTGCCCAGACAAGTTCAGAAAACCTACCCATGCCCATAGCGGAAAACCTACCCCATTGTACTATGGCGAAGATGAGGCGAATATATCCGCTCAGAATTCGCACAGGTCAACTCGCTCATGGCGTTACGAATAGAATTCTTGCCGAAATGTCCTGTGGGTTTCTGTGGAAATTTGCTCACGCCGATTGTGCTGATAATAAGAGACTTGCGCCGGTCCTGAGCAAGCGGCACCACAACCGCCTCTGCTCGTCCCAATCGACCTGTCCTGCCAGTTTCCGCAACCGGCGCTCCGGGGGTAGGAAGCCGTCCGGAAACAGCAGCTTCTCCTGGATGTCCGGCGCCAGGTTCGACAGGTTCATGATCTGCGTAATCCGCGCCCGCGTGACGTAGCCCAGCCGTGCGATGTCGGCATAGTCGCGCAGTTCCCCAACGTCCACCAAGCCCTGGTACTTGACCGCCAGGGCCATCAGGCGCGTGACCCTGGGCATCCGTGGGGACGCTGGCGGCCGCGCCGCCGGTCCCCGGCGGGGCATGTCCAGCATGATCTCGACTTCCATGGCCGGCACGCCGGGCTTCCTGTTTCGTCTCATTCGACCTTCCTTCCGGAGCTCAATTCCCGCATGCCCTGCGAGCGGAACGCCACGGTGACTTTGCCACTGCGCCCGTCGTAGCCGACGCGTTCCACCAACAGGTTCACCATCCGCGTCTGCTGATGCGTCCGCAGCGAGTCCCAAACTGGCTCGAACCGTTCGAGTGCGGCCAGGACGTCCGTGGCGTCCAGCGGGTCATCCTTCAGCGCCTCGAGCTCGGCCCGGATCGCGGTGAGACGATCTTCGATGGCCTGAACCTCTTTGTGGACTTCCACCAGCCGGTCAAATCTCGACGCCGCGCCGTCTTCTTCGCCACTCACGGTCGCGGCGCACGCCATCTCCATGTTCAGCCGCCGGAGCTGCGCGCGGCCGGCTGCTTCGTCCTTGCTCAGTTGCTCGCTCCGCGCGGTGACCTGAGCCCGCGCGTGTTCTACCGTTCTCCGGGCAATTTCCGGATCGCTGCCCAGCCTGCGGATGCTTTGGATGACCGCCGTCTCGATGGCCGGTGCCCCGACCGACTTCGTCTCGCACGTGTTCCAGCCCCGCTGCTGGGCGTTGTAGCAGACGTAGTATCGGTACCGCTTCGATCCGCGCATCGTGTACGTGTGGATCATCGGCGCGCCGCAGGGGACGCAGAACACCAGCCCGTGGAGCATCGCGCCGTACTTATTCCGTGTGCGGTCGCGGCTCGCGGCCCCGTTGCGACCGAGCAGCTTTTGAACCCGATCCCACGTCTTCAGGTCGACGATCCCGTCCTGCTCTCCGGCGTAGATCGTACCTTTGTGATTGACCTTCCCGGCGTAGATCACGTTGGTGAGCAAGCCGTACAGACGGTTCTTTGTGAAGGGCTTGCCGCCGTGCGCGCGGCCCCCTACTGACTGCCAGCTTTTGGTGCCCCAGTCGCGCCGCCGGAGTTCCTCGACAACGGCGATGGCGGCCTGGTGCTTAAGGTAGAGATCGAAAATCGCCCGAACGCGCTCGGCCTCGTCAGTGTTGACGATGAGGCGGCCGCCGCGCGGGTCGATATCATAACCAAGGATCGGATGCCCACCGATCCATTTGCCCTTTTTCCTCGCCGCCGACTGTTTGTCGCGCGTGCGTTCGGAAATGATCTCACGCTCAAACTGCGCGAAGGACAGGAGGATGTTCAGTGTCAACCGCCCCAGCGAATTCGTGGTGTTGAACTGCTGGGTGACCGACACGAAGCTCACGCCGCGTTTGTCGAAGACCTCTATGATGCGCGCGAAGTCCATGAGCGATCGGCTGAGCCGGTCAACCTTGTAGACAACCACGCAGTCTACCTTGGCGGCCTCGATATCCACCAGGAGCTTCTTCAGCGCGGGCCGATCCATGTTGCCGCCGGTGTAGCCGCCGTCGTCGTAGTGGGCCGGCACCAACTGCCAGCCTTCGTGGCGTTGGCTCAGGATGTACGCCTCGCCCGCCTCGCGCTGCGCGTCGAGCGAGTTGAACTCCTGCTGGAGGCCTTCGTCGGTGGACTTCCGGGTGTAGATCGCGCAACGGATTGGCTTCGCGACCGGGTCCGCACCGTTGCCGTTGGTCTTGCCGTTACCGTTTCTCATCGCCATTGGCGCTCCCCACGGGCAGGTGGAAAAATAGGTAGCCATTCCACTTGGTACCGGTGATCTCTTTCGCAATCGCGCTCAGCGACCGGTAGCGCTGGCCGTTGTAGTTGAACCCGTCGTCGCAGACTTTCACGATGATCTGCTGGCCTTTGTACTCGCGCTCCAAGACCGTGCCGGGAAGCGGCCGCCGCGGGTCCGCGTCCGGCGTGATCCTGTCCTGCACGCAACGGTGACCGGCGGTATCGAAATCGAATCCTTTCGGCGCGCGAGTCCGAAGGTCGCCGTCGTTGGCGATCTCCAGCGCGCGCTGGCGGGCGCGTTCCGACAGGCCGCCCTCGGCGTCGGCCTGGAGCCGCCATGCGATGCGCCGGAAGAGAAACTGCTTATGGTTGGACCGCGACTCCTCGCCGAACACTTCGTGGTACCGCCCGCGCAACTCCCTCACCGTCATCCGCCGGAGCGCTTCAATCTGAGCTTGAATCTGAATCTGCAAATCCTTCTCCTTTCTCGGAGGCGTTAACCTCGTGTCCATGAGGGCTCGCTTCGGCGGTGGTAGCAAGTAGATCTTTGCGGCGGTTATTGCGGTACCGGAGGTAGCCGTCAGCCAGGATCGCGGCGATGCTGTCCAGGTCCTCCAGGAACTCTTCATCGTGGTCGCTCATGCGTCATCTCCCTCGCGGGAGCCGCTTGGCGTGAGGCTGTGGGAGACGGAAGGCGCGGGACTGGAAGGCGCTGCTGTGTCCCGGCGTTCTGCCGGCGCCCACAGCGATGTCCGCCTTGCGGTAGTCCCGCTGTCTGGTGAAGTCAGGAGCGGCTGCGAACCGCCCTCACTGGAAATATACGCGAAACGTTCGAAAAACGTCCGGTTCGCCCAGCAATCTGAAGTACGGCGTTAACCGCGCGGCCATTCTCCGGCGGTCACCGGAGAATTTTCGCGGAGAAGGGCGCCGCGCAACCGGCGCAGACCACTCACCAGGATTCTCCGCGACGGCGCGCACGACTCTCGCGGAGCCGCAAGTCTTTGGCTATGTTGAGGAAACGACGCGACGTTCAGGCGGGCACACGAAGGGCGGTGACGTTAACAACAGGGGAAGACAAATCCGGGTAAAAGTGGTTTGGCTCCTCAGGTAGGATTCGAACCTACAACCCTTCGGTTAACAGCCGAATGCTCTACCGTTGAGCTACTGAGGAGCAAGTATGTGTCATCTCATTAAAACAAACCCGTCCTAGCACTGTCAAATCATCTCGTTCAGCAGTTCCGGACGCGGGTGCGGGATCACCACTTTATTCACCAGCATGCCCTTCTGTCCCACTACCTGCGCCGCCGCCTCCACCGCGCTCTGCACCGCTGCCACATCTCCCGTCATCGTCACGAACGCCTTGCCCCCGAGCGCCATCGCTAGCCGGATCTCGATCAACTGAACGTTCGCACTCTTCACCGCCGCGTCGGCCCCTTCGATCAAGCTCGCCACGGAGAACGATTCCACGATGCCCAGCGCTCCCAGCTCCTCCACCTTCGTCGCGCCGCTAATCGCCGGGAACACCGCTTCATGCAGATTCGGAATCACGAACGAATCGATCACCGAGAAACGCGCTCCGGAGATCCCCGCGGCCACCGCTGCCTGCACCGCGGCCACGTCCCCTCGCACCATCACCATGTACTTCCCCGAGCAGATCGAACGCGACAGCACCACATCCACGTCCGCCGCTTTCAACATCGCATCGCACGCCAGGTATCCTGAGGCGATGCTCGTCAGTTCGATCAAGCCGATTGAATTCTTTGCCATTTCTTCCTCAAACCAGGCCGCCCTTACGCCGAAATTTCGACGTATTCCGCCGTTACCGCGCGCACCTTGCCATCGATACTGGCATGCACATTCGCGCCCAGCTTGCCATCTTCCACGCGCCCGACCAGTTGGCCCTTCTTCACTTTCCTGCCTTCCTGTACCGTCGGGTTCGCCGCCTGGCCCGCATGCTGCTTCAACTTGATCCGCACCACGGCCGGCTGCGTCGTGCCCTGCTCGTACGGCGTCTCGCGCTCATACTCTTCCACTTGCAAACGGCGACGCAATTGCGAAAGCGGAACCCGGCGATATTCTTTCATCGGGTGTACTTCCACTGGGGCCTGCTGCACAAATTTCAGACCCGCGGCGCGGCGATCCTGCTTGCCCTCATCGCACGCTTCCTTGGGATACAAATCCTCGGGACAAGCGTACAGCGTACACAGCCCGCACGCGCAGCACAACTCCGACCACTGATTCCAAATGTCGCCGCCCGTCAACGTAAAGCCGAGACTGCGCATCACCTTATGCGGCTGCACTTCGTAACCCAGCAGGTAGCGCGGGCAAAACTCGGTGCAGTAGCTGCACTGGTCGCACGCCGATTTCCCGATGTGCGCCATCTCCGAAGTGGAGCGCGTCTTGCGCGTCAACAGATAGTGGTCGCGCGGCAGCAGTATCAGGCCGCCCGTTGTCTTTGTCACCACATCGTCCAGATCGAAGGTCAGCGTGCCCATCATCAGGCCGCTGATGAAAACCCCGAAGTCGTCTACCGTCGCACCGCCGGCGCGCGCAATCAGTTCGCGGAAAGACGTGCCCACCGGAACCCAGAACGATTTCGCCTCCTTGACGGCCCCGGTCACCGAGAGGAACTTCTCCGTCACCGGAACATCGCGTTCCGCAAGGCTGACATTGTACAGCGTCTCTACGTTGCTGACCACGCAGCCCACTTGTAGCGGGATGCCTGCCGCCGGGATCAACCGGCCCGTCGCCGTGTACACCAGTTCGTATTCGTCGCCGGAGGGGTAGAAATCCCCCAGCATCACGAACTCGATGCGGTCGTTCTTCAGGCTGTGCTTCAGTGCCTCAAGGGACTCCGCGTTTTTCGTCTTGATGCCGAACTTGCCCTGGCGCGCGCCCGTCGCGTCCATCATCGAGCCCATCCCCGCCAGAATTTCCCCAGGGAAGTGCTTCATCAACTCGGCGTCTTTGTGGATCAGCGGCTCGCACTCGGCGCCGTTGGCGATCATGAATTCCACTTGAGACTGCGCTTTTACGTAGGTTGGAAATCCGGCCCCGCCGGCCCCGACTACGCCGCACTCGCGCAACTTCTCGCTGAGCATAAGCTCCAGGATAACAGGGGGGAGGGAGGAGACAGGAATGAGGGCGCTGCGTGCAACGGGGCAGCGCCCTGTAGGGGATTACTTCTTGATGGGAATGGTTGTGCCAGTGGCGCTCTGTACGCCACCCACGGAGACCGAGATGGACGCGTCTCCGTCGGCAACCAGCGCCGGGAGTTTGACGTTGATCTGGTAGAGCCCGCTGATCGATTGCGGCGAGAGGCCGGCGTACGTAATATCGGCGGGAGGAACCGAAATTCCGCCCACGCTCACGCTCACCGCCCCGGTCACCGGCGTCACCGCCGTGGCGATTTCACCGGGGCCCACCGCGGGGTTTGTCGCGCCCAGACCGCTGGCGTACACAACCACAATGTCGCCCGGTTTCGCGGGAACGCCTTTGGGCACGATTGCGGCGGCGACGATATAGCTCGCGCCGTCGGCCGATGTGGCGGCCACGCTCTTCCCGTTGAAGGTGAAGAACGCAGGCGCGTATGCCTGCTGGCCGGTCACCATGATCGGGTCGCTGCGCAGTTCGTTGGGTGCGCCCGGATTGGCGATCACCACCACAGAGGCCGACCCCACTCCGCTCAGCGCCGGCGCCTGGAAGTTGATCTGGTCCGGTTGTACGTAAGTGATCGGCGCGTTCAGGCCATTGACAGTGACGGCTACGCACGCCAGGCTCTGCGGAAAACGCTGGCTGACGTAATCTGCACTGGTGGCCGTACGGGTTTTTCCAACCGGTCCGAAATTGCCGCCGAATAGCGTCACCATCGAGCCGACGTTCCACGCGGGCAGGAAAGATGCCCCATTGGCCATGCCCTTGATGCTTGGCTTGGCGCTCAGGGTGCAGGGCGGCGAGATTCGCCTCGACGTCGTATAGATGCGGTCGTTGGCGCTAGTGCCGCCGCCGTCCGCGGCGTTCCCGGCCGCGTAGAAAATCACGTCGCCCAAGTCGGTAGCCGGCGGCGTCCAATCCACTGTAAAGGTGAAGCCGTCACCCGCGTTGCCGCGCGGAGCGCTGAGGTGTTCCGCGAACTGAAGTTGCGCCGCATCGCAGGGCGCGGCCACCCCAAGGTTGGAGCCATTGTCGCACATCACTTTCACCACGTCGTTGGCGGCGAACGTCCCCGCCGGTTTGCTTTCGTCGCTGACTGTCCGGGCGGTCAGTTGAAATCCCCAACGGGCCGCGGCCGGATGAGTAACAGTTACTTTGATCGTTTGCTTGACACCCGGCGTATAGTTATCCGCGGTAATACGGACACTTCCCGTCGGGTCCGAATTCGCCGGCGCAAAGGTCCGATGGCAAGCGGCGCAGTTGACGCCCCCATCCACGGTCGCACCCGTTCGTTTGATCGGAGGCCCGGTACTGAAGCCCATCAGCAAGGTCGGCAAAGCGCTCAGTATTACAACTACGAGGCGTGTTCTCATGTCACATGAAGTTAGCACTGCAATCGGAACATTTCGACGCTCGCGCGTAGCTTTTACGAAAGTTTCACAACTCATATACAAAACCCCGCCGCAATCCGGATCAGTCGGAGTTTCCCTGCACGCTATCATCAAGACACAGGATGATTTCGCTTACCGGCGTTTCAAAACTCTTCAACGGCCAGCGACAAGTCGCTGCGCTCGAATCCATCGATCTGCACATCGCGCGCGGCGAGATGGTCTCCATCGTGGGACCGTCGGGCTCCGGCAAGTCGACCCTCCTCAATCTCATCGGCGGGCTGGACCGTCCCACCTCGGGCCAGATCCGCATCGACGGCCAATCGGTTGCCGACCTCTCCGATGACGACCTCACCCGCTTGCGGCGCGACAAGATCGGCTTCATCTTCCAGTTCTTCAACCTCCTGCCCTCGCTCTCCTGCGTGGAAAACGTCGCCCTGCCCCTGCATTTGAAGGGACTCGGCCGCACGGAGATCGATCGCCGCGCCCGTCAATTGCTGGAACTCGTGCAACTCGGCAACCGCCTCGATCACCTGCCCGACGAACTCTCCGGAGGCGAGCGCCAGCGCGTGGCCATCGCCCGCGCCCTCGCCTTTTCGCCCCCCATCCTGCTTGCCGATGAGCCCACCGGAAACCTGGACACTCACACCGGCGCCGAAATCCTCGCCCTCATTCGCGACCTGCACCAGCGCCTCGGCGCCACCGTCCTCATCGTCACCCACGATGCTGGTGTCGCCGAAAGCTGCGCGCGCACCGTCACGCTGCGCGATGCCCGCATCGCCGGGGACGTGCGCCGATGATCCTCTTGCGCCTCATCAGTTTGCCCTACGTCCGCAAGCACCTACTGCGAAGCGTGCTCACCACCGCCGGCATCGTGCTCGGCGTGGCGCTGCTGGTAGGCATGCAGACCGCCAATCGCAGCGTGCTTCGCGCCTTCAACGATACCGTGGAGCGCATCGCCGGCAAGGCGCAGTTGCAGGTCACAGCCGGCGACGCGGGCTTCAGCGAAGAGGTGCTGGAACGCGTCCAATCGCTGCGCGAAATCCGCGCCGCCGCGCCGGTAATCGAAGCCGAGGCCGACCCCGGCCTCCCGGGACAAGGCAAGCTTCTGATTCTGGCCGTCGATATGACAGGCGACCGCAGCCTCCGCGATTACGATTTCGACAACGGAGACCAGGACGTGATCGACGATCCGTTGATCTTCCTCGCCCAACCGGATTCGCTAATTCTCACCCGCGAGTTTGCCGGCCGCAACCACATCGCCATCGGCGGCAAAGTGGCCTTCGACACCATGCAAGGCCGCAAGCAGTTCACGGTACGCGGCATCCTCAAGGCGGGCGGTATGGCGCAGGCCTTTGGCGGCAACCTGGGGATCATGGATATTTACGCCGCCCAAAACGTGTTCGGCCGCGGCCGCCACTTCGACCGAATCGATATCGGTCTCCAGGAAGGCGTCAGCCTGGAGCAGGGACAGACCGCGCTGTCAACGCTTCTGGGGCCGGGCTTCACAATCGAGCCGCCTTCGGGACGCGGCCGCCAGTTCGAATCGCTTCTCGGCGTGTACAGCTTGGCGATGACTGTCTCCAGCATGTTCGCGCTTTTCATTGGAATGTTCATCATCTACAATTCCTTCGCTATCGCAGTCACCCAGCGACGCTCGGAGATCGGGATTCTCCGCGCCCTCGGCGCCACTCGCGGACAGATCCGCACGCTCTTCCTCGGGGAGAGCGCTGTCGCCGGATTGATCGGATCCGCAGCCGGGGTAGCCCTGGGACTGGTCTTCGCGCGCACCCTCACCGGCCTCTCCGCCACCATGCTGGAATCCATGTTCGGCGTCGCGCAAAACGTGGGGGAGGTGGTGGTCGATCCGGGTTTCCTCCTGTTCGCCATGGCGATGGGAACGGGAACCAGCATCGTTGCGGCCCTGATTCCCGCGCGCAACGCCGCCCGCATCGAACCCATTCAAGCACTCCAAAAAGGCCGTTACCAAGTGCTCGGCGCCGGCGAGAACCGCATGCGCCGCAATCTCGCCCTGCTGGCCGCGGCGCTCGCTGTCGTGTGTCTTCCATTGGGAGCCTACCGGCCTCTCTTTTTCGCGGGGTTCCTGCTCACTCTCGTTGCCGGTCTGCTGCTCACGCCATTCCTTTCCCTGGAATTAGCTAAACTCTTGCGGCGCCCCATGAAGTGGCTGCGTCCCGTGGAAGGGGCGCTCGCTGCCGATAGCCTGATCCAGGCGCCGCGCCGCACGTCGGCTACGGTGGCTGCTCTCATGCTGTCCCTCGCCCTCGTGGTCGGCCAGGGCGGCGTGGCCCGTGCGAGTTTGCAATCCGTCGACGAGTGGATCACCACCACTCTAAATCCCGACATGTTCATCTCCACCACCGAGAACATCGCATCGCACGGTGCGCGCTTCCCCGCCGGCATGCAGCAAGAGCTGGAAAGTGTCCCGGGCGTCGCGGAGATCCAGCCGGTTCGCATGCCGCGGTTGCAGTTCCACGGTTTCCCGGTGATGCTGGTCTCTACCGAGCTGGCCAAGATGGGCCGCCGCGTGAAGCGCCACATGATCTCTGGCGACGAAGAGTCCATGAACCGCCTCGCCTCGCAGGAAAAAGGCGTGATCCTCTCGGAGAACCTTGCCGCTCTCGTCAAACTTCGCCTCGGGGACACCGTGGAACTGGCCACCCCCGCCGGAATGCTGCGCCTGCCGGTGGTCGGCACCATCCGCGACCTCAGCAACCAGATGGGCACAATCTTCCTCGAGCGCAGTGCTTACGTGCGTTATTTCCAGGACGATACGGTGGATGTTTTTCGCGTCTATCTGAAGCCCGGCGCTTCCCCGGAAGAAGTGCGCGGCCAGATTGTCGGCCGGCTTGGCAGACAGCGTCGCATGTTCGTCATGCTCAACCGCGATGTCCGCGCTTATGTCGCCAAGGTCATGGACCAGTGGTTCGGCCTCACCTATATCCAGGTGATCGTCGCCATGCTGGTCGCCATTCTTGGCATCGTTAATACGCTCACGGTTTCCATTTCCGATCGGCGCCGGGAACTCGGCGTTCTACGCGCAGTGGGCGGCCTGCGCAGCCAGATCCGCGGTACTGTGTGGATGGAGGCGGCGGCCATCGGCATCATCGGACTCGTGCTCGGCATCGCCACCGGAGCCATCATGCTCTATTACGAATTGCAGGCGATTCAGCATGATATATCGGGGATGCCGTTCGCCTACGAATTCCCCTGGGGAATCGTCGCAATGCTGGTGCCGGTCATTCTGTTTGCGGCGCTCGGCGCGGCCATCCTGCCGGCTGAGAGTGCGGTCCGCGGATCGCTGGTGGAGGCGCTGGAGTATGAATAACGCGATATGGCTTTGCGCCGCGCTGGCCTGGCCAGTTCTGGCCCAGGACGCGCGCCAGATTGTGGAAGAATCGCAGCGCCGCGGCAAGGCCAACTCGCAGCGCTACGAAGGTGTGCTGGAAGTCACCGGCGCGGATTCCAAAGTGACCCGGAAATCCTGGCAATCGCGGCGACTCGGCGCCTATGGCAACAGCAAGGCGGTGATCCACTTCACCGCGCCCGCGGAAGTCAAAGGCGTCGCACTCCTGGTGGTCAATCATCCCGACCGGTCCAGCGATCAGTGGATGTGGACCCCCGCCATCGGTCGCGACCGCCGCATCGCCTTGCAAGATCGCTCCACGCGCTTCTTTGGCACAGATTTCAGCTTCGAGGATTTGGAAGAGCGCGACGTGGATCAATACGAATACCGGCTCACCGGCGAGGAAGCCATCGAACTCGCGCCCTGCTGGCGCATCGAAGCGCGGCCCAAGCAGAGCAAGACCAGCCAGTACACGCTCTCCCGCATGTGGATCCGCAAGGACAATTACGTTCCCGCGCAGTATGAAAACTTCGTCAAGGATCAGCCCGTGCGCCGCCTCCAACAGAGGGACATTCAGAACGTCCAGGGCATCTGGACGGCGCGCACCCTGGAGATCACCGACCTGCGGCGCAAGAGCCGCACTGTGCTCCGCTTGGAGAAACTAGAATATAACATCCCGCTGAAAGAGGATGATTTCACCGTGCAGGCCCTGCGCCGCGACCAATGAGTTCAAATCTGCGCACGCCTGAGAGCACTCTGCCTGGTGTGGTGGGGCAGGCTCTTTCGCCGGCCAATACTGCACATTCCTGTCTGCCCGCGACTTTGTATTTTCCCTCAACCCTCCTGCTCTTCCTGCTTGCCGTCACTGCACACGCGCAGAGCTTTTCGCAGCGCGGCTTCCTGGAGACCACGGCGTTGGTCTATCCCCAGACGGCCCCCAGCGATAGCTCCCGCGGCGTGGGCGAGGCGCTCTTCCGCTACGAGGCGTTCTACAAGCTCACCAACCTGCGCTTTGCCACCGCCGTGGACGCGCGTACCGACACCCATCGGCAGACCGAGCGCGAGTGGGGCGGCGTCTGGTGGGATCGCGCCCGCCGCCGTCCTCTGTTCGCCGTTCGCCGCCTCAGCGCCACCTACACCCGCGGCCGCCTCACCGTGGAAGCCGGCAAGCAACTCATCCGCTGGGGCAAGGCGGACGTGCTCACGCCCACAGATCGCTTTGCCCCGCGCGATTTTCTCAACGTGGTGGACAGCGGCTTTCTGCCCATCACCGCGGCGCGAGTTACCTATGGCACGCAGTCGGATACCGTGGACCTGATCTTCTCCCC
>JANYAH010000259.1 GCA_025361425.1 Candidatus Solibacter sp.
CTCGCCGATCTTGAGGTATGTGTAGGCTAGGTCCTTGCGAATATCCGCACGGCCTGGTGTGGCCTGCACGGCGGCGAGAAAGGCGGGCACCGCGACATCGTAATCGCGCGCGCGCAGCGCGGTGTAAGCGCGGTCTGACGCTTGGAAAGCCGCATCGCGTGGCTGGGCAGACGCCAGCACCGCCGCGAAGGCGAAGAGGATGGAGAGGCGCATACTACCTTAGACATACTAGTGCGGCAGCCTGGGATACTTCTCAGGGAAATGTGGGGGGTCTGGGTTGACGTTGGGGAGTGGGACTACGGCGGGTGGCTGCGGCGACGCCAGCCACGCCTCCCAGCATGGCGCCGGAGTGTGCTCGACGCACCCAGTACGTGCAAACAGGACCATCCCACCGGCGCACCAAGAGACTTGACAGGCCACGCAAGGAGGTGAGTAGCCCCGGCGCATCAAGAAAGCTGACAGACCATGCAAGGCGATGGTCTGTCCCACAGTGTCCTGCAGGCGGCCTATTGAAATTGGCGCCGTGACGGGATATGATTCGGGCATCATGGCAGACCCAACAACCAATCCGATTTCCCGGCGCTCCCTGTTGACGGTGGGCGCGGCGGCCTTCACCATCATTCAACCCCATCTGGTGCGCGGCGCCGGAAAGGAGAAACTGCGCGCAGGACTTGTCGGCTGCGGCGGGCGCGGCACGCAGGCCACAATGGACCTGCTCACGGGGAACGAGAACGTGGAACTCGTCGCCATGGCGGACGTCTTCGAGGACCACCTGGAAGGCGCGCTCAAGAACTTGCGCGACCCGAAGTACCTGGCGAGCCACGCCGGCATCACCGTGGAGCGGGATGGCAAGCCTAAGGAGATGAGCGCGCGGGATCTGGTGGAATCCATCCAGCCGCGCATTAAGGTAGCGCCCGACAGCCACTTCGTCGGCTTCGACGCCTATCGGAAGCTCGCCCAGAGCGATCTCGATATCGTCATGCTGGCCACGCCCCCGGGGTACCGCCCGATGCACTTCGAGGCCGCCGTGGAAGCCGGCAAGCACGTCTTCACCGAGAAACCGATCGCCACCGACGCTACCGGCGCGCGCCGCTTCCTAGCCGCCGGACGCAAAGCCGCCGAAAAAAAGCTGACCGTGATGAGCGGCGCGCAACGCCACGAAGACCGGCCCTACGTGGAGACCGTGCGTAAGATTCACGACGGCGCGATCGGCGACATCGCCGCCCTACAGGCAAATTACCTGAGCGGCCCCGTGATGCATGCCCAGGCGCGCGACGCCAAATGGGGCGACATGGAATGGGAGCATCGCAACTGGTATTCCTTCCTGTGGCTGTGCGGCGACCAGATTGTGGAGCAGCACTTCCATAACCTCGATTTCATGAACTGGGTGATGGGCACGCATCCCGTGAGCGTGGTGGCGAGCGGCGGCGCCGCGTGGCGTCCGCGCGCCGCGCTCTACGGCAATATTTTCGACCACATGAGCTCAGATTTCGTCTACCCCAACGGCGTACACCTGAACAGTTATTGCCGGCAGTATCCCAACGGCACGTTCCGCAACGTGAGCGACCTGATCGTCGGCACGAAAGGCCGCAGCACCGGGCTCGACATGGGAACCAAAGGCATCAGCGCGTATGTGCAGGAGCACATCGATATGGTGGACAGCATTTTGGGGCGCGGGCCGTACGTGAACCAGGCGGCAGCCATTGCCGAGAGCACGCTGACCTGCATCATGGCGCGCGAATCGGCCTACTCCGGCCAGGCTATTACGTGGGATCAGATCATGAACTCAAAGCAGGACCTGATGCCGCGCGAGTTCGGCTACCAGACGACGACCAAACCGACGCCGCTGCCGGTACCGGGGGAGTATAAATTCGTCTAAGAAAACTTCAAACCTGCCCGGCGAGAATCTTTTCGAAGCGGGAGTTCACCTCTTTCAGGTAAGCGGCGTCGCCTGCCGACAGTTCGACGGTCGCCGCCCCCTGATAGCCGATTTCCGCGATGGCGGCGTGGACCGCGCGCCAATCGATCTCGCCTTCCAGCAGCGGCGTGAACTCGGCCAACCGCTTCTTAAAGGAGAAATCCTTGAAGTGCAGTTTGACGATGCGCTTGCCGAGCGTGCGGATCCAATCCTGCGGATAGCCCGCGATGGCGACGTTGCCGATATCGAAGTAGGCGCGGATCCACGGTGACGCGAAATCATCCACATAGCGCGCGAATTCGAGCGGGCTGAGCAGAAACTTGTTCCACACATTTTCGATGCCGATGACCACCTTGGCCTCCCCGGCGAGCGGAATCAGCTTGCGGATCTGCCGTTGGCTGCGCTCCCAGGCCTGGGCATACGTGGTCTCGGGATTGACCACGGCGGGGACCAGAAGCACCGTATCGGCGCCCCACAGTTTGGCATTGCGCAGGCTGATGCGCATGCCCTCCAGGCTCTTCTCCACCACCGCCGGATCGGCCGATGAAAGCGGGCTACGCCAGTGCTCGGCATTCATCACGGAGTGAATGGGTAGTGCGGTTTTGCGCGAGGCGGCGAGGATCTCTTCCGCCGCGGCGGTGTCCGGCGTAGTGGGGCATTCGATGGCTTCGAACCCAGCGTCGCGGGCCATCTGGAAGCGGTCGAGCACGGGAATCTTCCCAGGGAGCATGCTGAACTCGACTGCCCGGCGAATCGGCAATCGGGCGGGGGCGGCAGCGGCGGCGAGAAAGGGCGCGGCGGCCAGAATCTGACGGCGGGTAAAGCTCGGCATGCGTCGATTGTATACGGATACGGGCCGCAGTGCCAGCCCACCCAATGTAGTGTGGCCGGGTCAGGGGTGGACCGGCGATGGTCTGTTCCACAACGCCCTACTGAGTGATAGGCTAGGGGCTTCCTGCACAATGGATCGCTATTCCGAGTTGCGTGCGCGCGCGGCGGAGTTCGTCGCCGAGTGGGTGCAGTGGGGTGGGGTGCTGGTGCTGGCGCCGGAGCGCGAGGCCGCCGACGAAGTCGCCCTTGCAGCCTGCGGCGATGCGCTGATCGGCGTGTACCGCCTGGCATTCCGCGAGCTCGTCCTGGAACTCTCCGGGGCCGAACTCAATCGGCGGGCACTTGTGCCGGTGGGCCGCATCGTCCGTGAAGCGCTGGCCGCGCGCGTCACCCAAGAGGCGGCCGGCGCCGGCGGATTGAGCTACCTTGGTCCCGTCGCCGGCTTCCCGGGATTTCCGCGCGCGCTGGCTGCCACCTTCGAAGAGCTGCGCCTCAACGCGGTATCGCTCGACCAACTCCGCGCGTGCGGCGAATCGGGCGCGGATCTTGCGTTACTCCTCGGCGCCTATCAGGACGAACTTGCCGCGCGCGGCTTCGCCGACCACGCCGCGCGCGTCGATATGGCGCGCCTTGGAATTCAGAGGCAGCTTCGCGACAAGGCTGTGGTCGCGCTGGACCTGGCGCCACGCACGCGTTCTGAGCGCGAACTGCTGACCCTGATTCTGAATACCGCCCGCGCCCACCTTGACCTGCGACTTAGCCCCGGCGACGCGCCGCCGCAATCTTCGCTCGAATCGCTCCAGCGATACCTCTTCGGGGGGGACGCCGTCCCGCCGCGCGACGAAGATGGCAGCGTCGCCATCTTTTCCACTTCGGGCGAGGCGCTAGAGTGCGTGGAGATCGCGCGCCGGATCGGCGCGGCGGTGGACCGCGGCGTGCCCTTCGACCAGATCGCGATTCCCGTGCGCTCGCCGGAGCGCTACCAGCCGCTGGTGGTGGAAGGCTTACGCCGCGCCGGAATCCCGGCACACTGCACGCGCGGTTCGCGACGGCCCGACGTCGCCGGGCGCAGCTTCCTCGCCCTGCTGCACTGCGCCGAAGAGCGCCTCTCCGCCTCGCGTTTCGCGGAGTATCTCTCGCTCGGCCAGATGCCCGAAGAAGAGGAGCCGCAGACGCCCGCCGCCTGGGAACGCCTGCTGGTGGACGCGGCGGTGATCGGCGGAGCGGACCGATGGGAGAAGCGCCTCAATGGCCTCCACGAGGAGTTCCACCGCCGCTATCGCGAGGAGGAGGACGAAGGCGAACGCGCGCGCCTGGAGCGGCGCATCGTGAGCGTGGAGAACTTGCGCGCCTTCGCCTTGCCCGTGATCGGCCGTCTGGCCGCCCTCCCCGAGCGCGCCACCTGGGGCGAGTGGATTGCCGCGCTCACGGGTTTGGCCGCCTTCACGCTGCGCGAGCCGGAACGCGTCACGGCGCTGGTGGAGGAACTCGAGCCCATGTCGCCAATCGGTCCGGTGGGGCTGGCTCAAGTGCTGCTGGTGATTGGTCCGCGGCTGACCACGCTCGCCGCGGCGCCCCAGGACTCGCGCTACGGCAAGGTGTGGGTGGGCGGCATCGAAGAGGCGCGCGGCATGGCCTTCCGCTGCGTGTTCGCGCCGGGCGTGAATGAAGGGCTGTTCCCGCGCCCGCCGGCTGAAGATCCGCTGCTGCTTCAGGCGCAGCGCCAGCGGCTCGGTATCGAACTACGCGCCGAGGATACCGAACTGCTGCGCATCGCCGCCGCCTGCGCGAGTGAGCAATTCACGCTCTCCTTCTCGCGCTTGGATCTGTTGACCGGGCGGGAACGCGTGCCTTCGTTTTATGCCTTCGCGGCCCATCGCGCGGCCGGCGGGCCGGAGATCGACGTGCGCGAATTTGAGGCACGCGCCCGCTCCGCCACGCGCCCGCGCATCGGCTGGCCGGCGCCGCCCGACCCGGCCGACGCCATCGACGACGCGGAATTCGATCTCGCCACCCTAGCCCCGCTGGTGAAGGGCTCGGGGCAGTATCTCAAGACTCTGCCGGGCCGCGCGGTGGCATCCCTGCGCGCGCGCTGGATGCGCTGGCACAAACCGTGGAAGGCGGCCGACGGCTTGTTCATTGAGGAAATCGGCAGCGACGCGCTCAAGGCCTACCGGCTCACCGAGCGTGCGTGGTCGCCGTCGCTGTTGCAGCAATATGCGCGCTGTCCCTACCGTTTCGCGTTGCGCGGAATCTTTGGTCTGCGTCCCGCCGATCGCCCGGCGGGCATACAGCGCATGGACCCGGCGGAGCGCGGCATTCTCTATCACGCCGTGCAGTTCGAACTGCTGCGGGATCTGGCGGCGGCCGGCCTGGTGCCGGTCACCGGCGAAAATCTCGCCGCGGCGCTGGAACGGCTCGATGCAATCCTACAGGCGGAGGCGGCGCGTACGGAGGCCGATCTTGCGCCCGCCATCCCGCAGATATGGCGGGCCGAAGTGCAATCCATTCGCGCCGATATTCGCGGCTGGCTGCAACAGAAAGCGCTGTTGGACGCGGATTGGACGCCCGAATTCCAAGAGCTCAGCTTCGGTTTGAAGAGCCCCGCTGGCCGCGATCCGCGGAGCCGCAAGGAAGCCGTAACCGTCAGCGGCGGGTACCAACTGCAAGGCTCCATCGACTTGGTGGAGCGTCACGCGAGCGGCGCGGTGCGCGTGGTGGATCACAAGACCGGCCGCATTCCGGAGCCGCGCCCGGAGACGGTGGGCCGTGGCGAAGTGCTCCAGCCCACGCTCTACGCGCTGGCGGCCGAAGAGATTTTGGGCGCGCCCGTGGCGCTCGGCCGCCTCTACTACTCCACCATCGCGCAAAATTACACGGCGATCGATATCCCACTGCACGATTGGACACGCCGCCGCGCGCAGCACGTGCTTGAGGCGATCAATCAGGCTATCGTCAACGGCGCGCTCCCCGCTGCCCCGCGCGAAGATGGCTGCAAGCAGTGCGAGTACCTCCCCATCTGCGGCCCCTATGAAGAGGAGCGCATCAAGGAAAAGTCGCAAGCCGAGTTGAAAGGCTTGAAAGAAATGCGAGGCTGGCGATGACCGTGGCGGGAGGTTCCAGGGGAGGCAGACGATCGCTCTTTGTCGTCTGTCACTCGGCCGTGGTCTGGGGAAATGTACAAACCCAGGGAACAAGGCGGAGACTCGCATGACGCCCACCCCCGTTTCCGAGCTTGACCGCAGCTGGGTGGTGGAAGCCTCCGCCGGTACGGGCAAAACCACGGCGCTGGTGCACCGCATGGTTGAAGTCATTGCCGCCGGCACGCCGGTGGAAACCATTGCGGCGGTCACTTTCACGCACGCCGCCGCGGGCAACATGAAACTGCGCGTCCGGCACGAGTTGGAACGCCGCCGCGCGCGTGAGCTCGACCCCGACGTGGGCCACCGTCTCGCCGAAGCGGCGCGCAGCCTGGACCGCGCCTTCATCGGCACCATCCACGCCTTCTGCGCGCAACTGCTCCGCCGCCGTCCGGTGGAGGCGCGCATCGATCCGGTCTTCCAGGAACTGGCGCAGCCCGACGCCCTGCGCGTCTTCGCCGGCGTCTTTCGCCATTGGACGGAGCGCCGCCTGTCCGAGCCTTCGCCCGCCCTTTCGCGTGCCCTCGCGCGACTCGCCTGGCGCGTCGAACGCGATAGCGGCGAGCCGCTGGACGAATTGCGCAAAGCCGCCTGGAACCTGGCCGAATGGCGCGATTTCGACGCGCCCTGGGAGAAGCGCGCCTTCGCCCGCGACACCCATATGGCGGCCCTCATCGATACCGCCGAGGCCACCCTGCGCATCGCGCCGCGCAGCGGGCAATCGCCCGAGAACTTCCGGCCCTTGCGCGAATTCGTCCTTCGCGTGCAGCGCGCGCGCCAGGCCGGAAGCGTGGATGCCGACCGCATCGAAAGCGAGTTGCTCCGCCTGCCCACCGAGATGCGCTGGGTCAGAGGCCGCGACGCCCTCTGCGCCGCCTGGGAAGAGTTGAAGCTCGCCATCGAAGCTTTTCGCCAGCCGGCCGACGCCGATCTCGCCGCCCGCCTGCGTGACGAACTCTGGGAAGTAGTGGGTCTTTATCAGGAGGAAAAAAGCCGCGCCGGGCAGCTTGATTTCATGGACCTGCTACTCTGCGCGCGCAACCTGCTGCGCCATGATGGCGCGCGCGCCGATTTGCAGCGCGTCTACCAGCGCATCTTCGTCGACGAATTCCAGGACACCGACCCTTTGCAGGCCGAGATCCTGCTTCTGCTGGCCGCCAGAGATCCCGCCGAGCGCGATTGGCGCAAGGCCCAGCCCGCGCCCGGCAAGCTCTACGTGGTGGGCGACCCGAAGCAATCCATCTACCGTTTCCGCCGCGCCGACGCCCGTCTCTTTGATCGCATCTGCCAGGGCCTGCGCGGCGAAGGCGTGGGCACGCGCGAACTCACCAGAAGCACGCGGTCCACCCGAGCCATCCAGAGCTTCGTCAACGCCGCGTTCGAAAACAGCATCGCCCACTATCTGCCGCTGGAAGGCGGCGTCGAGGGCCCCGCCGGTCAGCCCGCCATCGTCGCGCTGCCTATGCCATACCCCTACGGCACGCGCAATATTTCCAACGTGAAGATTGAAGCATGCTCGCCCAACGCGGTGGCGGCCTTCATTCAATGGCTCTGCCAGGAGAGCGGCTGGAAGGTGCGGGACCGCGGGACGCGAACCTGGGTCGGCGTCCGCCCGGAGCACGTCTGCATCCTCTTTCGCCGTTTTACCAATTACGGCACCGACCTCACGCAGGAATATGTGCGCTGCCTGGAAGCGCGGGGGATCCCGCACCTGCTGGTGGGCTCGAAATCTTTCCACCGCCGCGAGGAAGTGGGAACGCTGCGCACCGCCTTGCGCGCCATCGAGTGGCCGGACGATGAGCTCAGCGTCTTCGCCGTGCTGCGCGGCAGCCTGTTCGCGGTGCTCGACGACACGCTGCTCAGGTTCAAGAATGCCCACGGCCGCTTCCACCCCATGATGGAGTTGCCCGACCCGATCGACGACGAATTCGCTCCCATTCGCGAGGGCCTCCTGCTGTTGCGCGAATTGCACCGCCTGCGAAACTACCGCCCCATCGCGGACACCATCCACGGGCTGTTGGAAGCCACGCGCGCCCACGCCGGCTTTGCGTTTCGGAAAGGCGGCGAGCGCGTTCTGGCCAATGTTTACCGCCTCACGGACCTGGCACGCAGCTTCGAAGTGGGGGGCGGCGCCACCTCATTCCGCGCCTTCGTGGAGTACCTGGAAAGCGAGTACGATGGCAGCGACACCAGCGAAGCTCCGGTGCTGGAGCAGGAGGGCGGCGGCGTGCAGTTGATGACCGTTCACAAGGCGAAGGGTCTGGAGTTCCCCGTGGTCATCCTGGCGGATCTCACGGCGAAGCTCACGGGACCGCAGGGCGCGGATCGCTGTAGCGATCCCGAGCGCCGCTTATGTGCGCAGCGTCTTCTGTGGTGCGCGCCGTGGGAACTGCTGGATGCCGCCGGAACTGAAGCCAAGGCCGACGAAGAGGAAGCGCTGCGCGTGGCCTACGTGGCGGCGACGCGTGCCCGCGATCTTCTCGTGGTGGCTGCCATCGGCGAGGAAGAGCGCGCGGGCGGTTGGTTGAGCCCGCTGCATGACGCACTCTATCCTCCCAAGGACGCGTGGCGAATGGCGACGGCGGCGCCCGGCTGTCCCCCGTTCGGCGGTGCGACCGTGTTGAACCGTCCGCCCGAGAATAGCGAGGAAGTCTCAGTCAGGCCGGGGCTGCACTCTCCCAAAGCGGGCGGGCACCAGGTGGTGTGGTTCGATCCGGCGGTGCTCGGCCTCCGCGCGGCGCGGACGGATGGCGTCGAAAATGAGCAGGTTCTCAACGGCACGCCGGAGCAGGCGGCCGAAGGCTTGCGCCTCTACCAGCAATGGCGCGACCGCCGCTCCGCCCGCATCGCGCGCGGCAGCGTGCCGAGTTTCCGCAGCAGCACGGCCGAGACGCTGGGACGCGCCGCGGGCGCGTGGATCACGGTGGAGACCATCACGCTTCCCGTGGCCGCGGGCCGTCCGGGCGGCCGAAAGTTCGGGCGCCTGGTACACGATATTTTGCAGCACGCGGGTCTCGCGGAGGAAGTGGACTCGCTTGCCGTCATCTGGGGCCGCCGCCACGGCGCTAGTGATTTCGAGCGCTGTGCCGCGGTGGAAGTGGTGCGGGCGGCGCTGGCCCACCACGCGTTGGCGGTCCCGGAGGGAGCCCGCCTGTATCGCGAACTCCCCGTGATGGTGCGCCTCGAAGACGGCACTCTAGTGGACGGGCGCATCGATTTCGCGTGGTCGGACGGCGCTTCCTGGACGGTGGTCGATTACAAGACGGATCGCCGCGAGAAGCGCAACGTCGGGCAAGTGCAGGTCTATGCCCTGGCGTTACAGCGCGCGACGGGACTCCCCGTGCGCGGCATTGTTCTGGAAGTGTAAACTCCAACTAGTGTCCAGTGCGTTCAAGCCGCAAGCGGGATTACGCGAAGCGCCCGGAGGGCGAAAGATGGTAGCCCACGGAGCACAGCCGTGGGTAAAGGGCGTAAGTAAGCGTCTTGCGCCCCGTACCGGGGCTTGGGTCGGGAGCAGGCTTCTCCACCCCGCTGGCGGGATTACGCGAAGAGCCCGGAGGGCGAAAGATGGTAGCCCACGGCGCACAGCCGTGGGTAGAGGGCGTAAGTAAGCGTCTTGCGACCCGTGCCGGGGCTTGAACCGGGAGCAGGCTTCTCGACCCAGTGCTGGCGCACTGGGCTATTCGAGAACTTCTTGACGGAAGCCAACCTCACCGCGCTCCGCGAACTCGCCATCCGCCACACCGCGCATGAGGTGGAAGAGAAACTGATGGAGCCGCGCCCCGACGAGCGCATCCTCATCTGCCTGACCGGGAGCCCATCATCGGCCAACCTGATCCGCCGCGGCAAGCGAATGGCGGACTATCTGCGTGCCGATTGCCTGGCGCTTCATGTAGCCCCGGCCCAAGTGATCGACAAAACCGTGGAGCGCCACATGGCCTTCGCGCGTAACCTGCGTATTGAAACGCACGTAGTAGAAGGTGAGGACGTGCCGCCCGCCATCGCCGAATTCGCGCGCGCCCATCGCGTCACCCAGATATTCATGGGGCGAAGCGGGACGCGCCCCTGGTGGAAAAGTTTTGGGGAAACAATTGTGCAGCAAGTGGTGCGCCAGGCGCGCGATATTCAGATCACCATTGTGGCGCAGCGCCGCCGATAAACGGTACGATTAAGGATTAGGCGTTCATGTTGCGAATCCAAGCCCTCTCCGCAATTCTCTGCGTTTCCGCTCTTCACGCCGCCCAACCCAACGGGATCGACGCGGCGCTGCAACGCATGTACAACCAGGACTATGTGGCCAGCCACGACATCCTCGACCGCTACATCGCCACCCGTCCGCAGGACCCGGTGCCGTACGCCTTTCGCGCGTCGGCATATTTGTTCTACGAGCTCGACCGCCTCGGCATCCTGGAGAGCGAATTCCTGATCGACGACAAGCAGATTGCCGAGAAGAAGAAGAAACTGGACCCCGATCCGCTGAACCGCGAGAAGTTCGTGCGCGCGATCCAGGATGTCGAGACCCGCGCGGACGCGGCTCTCGAGATCAACCCGGACGACCCGCAAGCTTTGTTTGCCATGTGCATCGCCCAGGGCGTTGCCACCGATTACATGGCGTTTGTCGAAAAGAAGCAATTTTCCAGCCTCTCCGTGGCCAAGCGCTCCAATGGCTACGCCCAACGCCTTCTCAAGGTGGATCCGAAATTCTACGATGCCTACCTGACGGCCGGAATCTCCGAGTACATGCTGGGCAGCCTTCCATTCTTCGTCCGCTGGTTCGTACACTTCGACAACGTGGCTGGCAGCAAGGAGCGCGGCGTGGATCGCCTGAGGCTGGTGGCCCGCGAGGGACACTACTTTAAACCCTTCTCCAAGATCATGCTGAGCATCATCGGGCTGCGTGAGAAGCGACCCCAGGAGGCGCAACAGTGGTTGACGGAGTTGGCCCGCGACTACCCCGAAAACCGCCTCTTCCGGAAGGAACTGGCCAAGGTCAACACCAAACTCGGCGTCAGCGCGAACTAACCAAGCCGCCCGGGCCGCCGCCCCCCTCGCCCGCGCTCAGTGAACTAAACTTAACGGTCGCCCCAACGGCCACCCGCTCTTGATCCTTGTACTGCAATTGATATAGCTTCCAGTAGATGCCGCGCTGCGCCAGGAGTTCCTGGTGCGTGCCGCTCTCCCGCAACTTGCCTTTGTGCATCACCAGAATGCGATTGGCGCGCTGAATGGTGGAGAGGCGGTGCGCAATCACCACCGACGTTCTGCCTTCCACCATCCTGCTGAGCGCGTCGCGCACGCGGAATTCGGTCTCCGTATCCACGCTCGAAGTGGCTTCGTCCAGAATCAGGTAACGCGGGTTGTGCGCCAGGGCGCGGGCGAAGCCGATCAACTGCTTTTGCCCGGTGGAAAGTCCGCTGCCGCGCTCGCGGATGGAGTGTCCAAAGCCCTCCGGCAAGGTACGGATGAAATCCATCAGATTGACCTGTTCGGCGGCCGCTTCCACTGCGTCGTCGTGGATGCCCTCCGTGCCCAGCCGGATATTCTCCGCCAGCGTGCCGGTAAACAGGTAGGGATCTTGCAAGACCACGCCGAACATTCGCCGCAATTCCAGCGGGTCGAACGCGCGCACGTCCACGCCGCCCACGCGGATGCTGCCTTGCTGCACGTCGTAAAAGCGCAGCAGCAGGCTGATCAGCGTGGTCTTGCCCGCTCCGGTATGGCCCACCACGGCGATGGTTTCCCCGGGGGCGATGGTGAAACTCACGTCGCGCAGCACCCAGTCTTCACCTTTGTACGCGAACCACACGTGGTCGAACTCAATCGGAGAAATCGTCTCCGGGGCGGGATGCGGAGTTTCGGGAGCCACCACCACGGGGGCGGTATCTATCAATTTAAAAATGCGCTCTGAAGAGGCCATCGCGGATTGCAGAATGTTGTACTTCTCGCTGAGATCCTGAATGGGACGGAAGAACCGCAACCCGTATTGCAGGAAGGCCGCCACCACGCCCAGCGACAGGCCCCCGGCCTGTACGCGGAAACCGCCATAGGTCAGAATGCCGGCCAGCGCCAGCATCGAAATAAACTCCACCACCGGGTAGAACCAGCCGTACGCCGTGATGGCGTCCTTGAAGGCGTCCATGTGCTGGCGGTTCACGGTGGCGAAATCCCGGCCGGCGCGGTGTTCGCGATTGAAGAGTTGCAGCACCACGATCCCGGTGATGTGCTCCTGCAGGTAGGAGTTGATTTTGGCGATGGCCACCCGGATTCGACGGTAGCTTTCGGTCACGCTCCGCCGGAAGATCACCGTAGCCAGAATCACAAAGGGCATCGCGGTGAGCATGATTGCCGTCAGCACGGGGCTGAAGGTGAACATGATGCCCAGGATGAAGACCAGCACCAGCAAGTCGCCCAGAATGGTCACCAGTCCCGAGGCGAAAAGATCGTTCAGCACGTCGACGTCGCTGGTCACGCGGGTCACCAGGCGGCCCACCGGAATGCGGTCGTAGAATGCCAGGTCCAGATCCTGAAGGTGCTGCATAAGCTGGCGGCGCAGATCGAACATGGCGAGCTGGCCGGTGTACTGCATCAGGTACACCTGCACGAACTCACACACGAAGCTGCCGGTCAGGACCGCCAGGTAGAGCAGCCCGATGCGCGCGAGGCCGCTCGCCGGGTCGGCGGGCAGATAGCGAGCGAGAAACCCGGGAAACTGCGCCGCGCCGGGGGCGATGTACCGGTCCACCGCGGTTCGCGTCAACAGCGGCCCCAGCACTTGCAGGGCAGACTGGGCCAGCAGGAACACCAGCGAAATCGCGATCCGCCCGCGGTAGGGGCGCATGTAACCCAGCAGGCGGCGCATCAGCCGGGAGTCGTATGCTTTTCCGAGAACTTCTTCTTCCACTCACTCCAGTCTAACGGGGTCCGGCGCCCCGCCGCCCGGGGGGGGCTTGACCGGGTTGGTATGATAACCAATAGTTCGCCCGTGAAGCTCGTATGACGCTGGAGCTAAAGACCTCATCGACGAAGAAGTTGCCATGGACCGCGATCGCGTGGTTCGGCATGTTGCTGATCGCCTGCTATTTCCCGGTCTTGAGAAGGATGGTTGGCCAATGGAACAACGATCCCGACATGGGCCACGGGTTTTTCGTCCCGCTCATCGCCGCCTTCATCGTGTGGCAGCGCCGCGAGGAATTGGCCGCGATCCAGCCGGAGCCCAACTGGTGGGGACTGCTGGTGGTTGCCTGGGGCGGGCTGCAACTCATGCTGGCTACTTTGGGCGCGGAGTTGTTCACTGGGCGCATGTCGTTCGTGGTCACGCTGATCGGTGTCGTCTGGACGCTGGGCGGAACCGTCATGCTGAAGAAGCTCGCATTTCCGCTCTTTCTGCTCTTTTTCATGCTCCCGATTCCCGCGGTGATCTATAGTGCGGCCACCTTCAAGCTGCAGATTCTGGCCAGCCAGCTCGCCGATAGCGCGCTCACCCTACTCTCCATCCCGGTGTTGCGAGAAGGCAATGTTCTGGAACTGCCAAATCAAAAACTTTCCGTGGTGGATGCCTGTAGCGGCATCCGTTCGCTGCTCTCGTTGACGTTTCTTTCTTTGGTGTACGGTTACTTTTTCGAGCGCAGGAACTGGGTGCGTGTGGTTCTGTTCTTCTCCACTATTCCCATCGCCATCGTTGCCAACGCGAGCCGCGTCACTATGACGGGCATCATGACCCAGGTGAAAGCGGAACTCGCCGAGGGGTTTTTTCATCAGGCGGAGGGTTGGGTAATCTTCATGGTGGCGCTGGTCATCCTGATTGTCTGGCACCAGGTGCTTGTCCGTGGATCGAATTTCGTGGCAGCGAGGAGGAGCCGGTGAACTTTCTCAACAACAAGTACGCCCGTGTCGTGACCGTCGTCCTGATGCTTCAGGCAATTGTGTTTTACTCCGTCGCTCTGCGTGCCGAAAACTTTCCGGTAATCTCTCCCCTGGCAAGCTTCCCCACCGACGTCGCCGGCTGGCAGATGTTTAAAGAGGTCAAGATTGAGCAGGAAACTTTGGATGTTCTGAAGGCCGACGACACACTGAACCGGATCTATCTGAATCCCGAACGCAACGCCAACGCCTACTTGTTTATCGCGTTCTTTAAGACGCAGCGCTACGGACAGTCTCCCCACTCGCCGAAAAATTGCCTGCCGGCAAACGGCTATGAGCCAGTGGAATCCGGGCCGATTACGGTCGCGGTTCCGGGCAGGACCGAACCGGTCCGGATCAACCGTTATCTTACCGTTCGCGGTGACGAGAAGAGCGTGACATTGTACTGGTATCAGAGCCATGACCGCATCACCGCCGGTGAATTCACCGCCAGGCTCTGGCTGATCGCCGACTCGATTCGGTACCACCGAAGCGATACCGCGCTGGTCAAGATCGTGGTGCCGGTTCGCGATGGCGACGCCGAAGCTGCCACCAAGACCGCGGTCGATTTCGTGAAGGCTGTTTTTCCGCCCTTAACGCGCCAGCTCCCTACGTAATCTTCCCTACCTTGGGTGGGTGAATTCGTTGGCGTGGGGGATCAGCCGGAAGTAGATCTCGCTGGACAGATCCGTGCGCCAGTAGCCCGCCCACTGCGCGAAGCCGCAGATGCCGAGAAATAGGACCGCCACACCGGCCGCCATCGCCCAGGCGGGCACCGGGCGCCGGCGCGGCGCCACCATCGTCAACGCCCCCGCCGCCGGGCACTCCGCCACACACTCCAGGCAGCCGATACACTCCGCCGACTTGATGGTGATCAGCTTGTCCACCGGGAGCGCCGCAGGGCAGGCTTTGGCGCACTTGCCGCAGTCGATGCACAGCGACGCCTCGCGCCGGATGCGCAGCGGACTGGCCAGGGAGACCAGCCCCATCAAGGCGCCGTAGGGGCAAAGGTAGCGGCACCAGAAATTCTGCACGAACACCGAAGCCACCACCAGCAGCGCCACCACCGTGCCGCCGGTCAGGCCCAGGAAGCGGAAGAAATTGAGCATCTTCACGTCGTCCACGATGCCGTATGGGCCTTCCAGAAACGCGCGAATCGCCGGCACGGACATGGAGCCCACCGCGTACAGGAACAAACCGAGCAGCAAGTACTTGAGGCTGCGCAACCCTACGTCCAGCTTGCGCGGCAGGCGGAAATTGCGTCCAAAGGTCTGGCGGCCCAGCTTCCACAGGTACTCCGAAACGGTCCCCACCGGACATAGCCAGCCGCAGAAACTCTTGCGAAAGATCCAGGAGGCGGCCAGAAAGGCGATGAGCAGGAACATGCCGGCGGGGTGCAGGCGCGGCATTTGTCCGCTGATTAGAAGCACCTTCAGATTCATCATGGAGGCGATTGGCAGCCAGCCCTCCACGCCCGGGGGCCGCGCCGCCCATACGCTGCGCCCGCCGGTCTCGAAGTAGCGCACAAAGAGGTAGAATTCGATGCCGATCCATGCATTCAGCGCCAAAAAAGCCAGTTGCACGGCCCGGCGCAGGGCTTGCGAGCAGTCCGGTCCGGCGCGCCGAACCAGTTTTTTGCGGATCGGTGCCGGGGGCGAAGCGACAACGGGGGCCATGTCTTCTACCTCTAATTTCAGACTAACCTGTCGAAAAATGCAGGGCTGTGACTCAAGTCACGAAGTTAAGTAACAGCGACGCGTTTTTCCCAGGTTGCATAAAGGGTTCCGCGCTCCGCCGCCGTCAGCGGCGAAGGGTTGGGGCTGGGCTGGTCTTCCAGGCAGTGATTATTGAGGTAGCAATCCAGCTTTTGGCGCATCGCCGCCCGGCCGCGGTGGAGGCGGGTCTTGACCACGTCGATGCCCAGATTGAGAATCTGCGCGGTCTCTTCGGTGGTCAACTCCTCCATGTCGCGCAGTAGCACCACGGCGCGATAGGAAGGCGGCAGTTCCACGATCACCCGGTCGATGACAGCGCGCAGTTCAGAGCGCAGCAGTTGGCCCTCCGGAGCGCGCCCGGAATCGGGAATTTCGTCGGAAGGCGGCAATTCGTCCAGGGAGAGTTCATGGGCAGGGGCGAAGACGCTCTTGCGGCGTTGCATCAGGCAGACATTGCGGGCGATACGGAACACCCAGGCGCGGACGCGCTCAGGCTCGCGCAACTGGTCAAAGCTCTCGAACACTTTCAGCAGCGTCTCCTGGGCCACTTCCTCAGCGTCTTCCGGGCTGCCGCACATGATCCAGCTATAGTGAAACACCTTCGAGCGAAAATGCTCGACGAACGCTTCGAAAGCATTCGTCTCTCCGGCCAGCAGCGCGCGCGCCAGTGCGGTTTCACCTAACTTGTCCACACCCCAATTGTAGCGCCCGGTTCGGCGGCGAAGTTGTGCCGCTGGGGCACACGGGCGACGCGACAGAGGCGCTCAAACAGACACTTTAAGTCTAGTAAAGTGATAAACTTATCTGAAACTCTTTAATGCGCTATTTGTCTCGAACCCACTTATGGAGCGCCGGACTGCTATTGATCCTCTGCTCCACCGCGTCTGCCCAATACGCTATCACCAAGTACTCCGCGGGCCTAACGGAGAGAAGCCAGCCTCAAATGATTACAGCGGGAGCGGACGGCGCCCTGTGGTTCACTGAAGCTGGCGGCCAGATCGGGCGCATCACCACCGCCGGGGTCATCACCGAGTACTCCACCGGCCTGACGGCGAGAAACCGCCCCGTGGGGATCACGACGGGAGCGGACGGCGCCCTGTGGTTCACCGAATTTGCCGGCAACCGGATCGGGCGTATTACGACCGCCGGCGTGATCACCGAGTACTCCACTGGCCTGACGGCGAGAAGCG
>JANYAH010000247.1 GCA_025361425.1 Candidatus Solibacter sp.
CACGCCGCGGCCCAGTTCGCTTTCCGCCACCACCACCTGCACCGCGTTCGCCGTCGCGCAAAAGATCGAGCACACTTCCGGGACATCCTTAATCCGCCCCAGCACGTTGATCGGGTATCCCTCCGTCATGACCACCACGAAGATATGCCCTGCCGCCACGGCGCTGGCGTTCTTCGCCGCCAGCGCCTTCAATCCTTCATCGTTGCCCTCTACCCGCGTCAGGCACGGGCCCGACGCCTCATTAAACGCCACCCCGAACTTCATCTGCGGGACCGTGTTTACGATTGCCTCGTAAATGTCCTCCACCGTCTTGATGAAGTGTGCCTGCCCGAGAATCAGGTTGCCGCCCTCCGGAAGTTCCAGCGGAACCAGTTTGAGATCCATTACTGAAATACCTCGCCGACCGCTTTCACTTTGATGTCTTCCGCCTTTAACCCGAGCGGCCACTTCACCACCAGCGTGTCTTCGTCGGTGATCTCCTTCGGCTTCGGCGAATTATAAGTCATCGGCGAGGCATCCTCGCTGGCCAATTGCCGCTTCAAGTCTTCGCCGTTGCGCGTCACCGCCGCGATCACCAGACGGTCCGTCCGTATGTTCTGCTTGATGACGCGATTCACGTCCGCCAGGGTCAGCTTGGCGAGTTGCGCCTTCAGGTAATCGTTGTACGGAGGGATCCCGTAAAACAAGCTGTCGATCGCGTATCCCAGTTCCGCGCGTTTCGTCCGCGTCAGCACGTTGACGTATTTGCTCAGGAACTCGCGCGTGCGCTCGAACGCTTCCTGGGTCAGGCCGTTCTTGTTCAACTTGTCGAGTTCAAAAAGCGCCAGCCGCAACGCGAACTTTGCCGTCGGCGGTTCCACCGGCCGGATCCACACCTGAAAAATCTGCTGCTGCCTCGCCAGGTTCGGCTGCGGCTCCATCAAGTACATGCCGCGCGGGAAGTACTCGATGTACGCGTAATTCCCGTAGTTCAAGCCGCGCTTCTCGCGCAGACGATCGTACAGCACCCCGCTGCTCATGCGATGCTGCCCCAGGTAACTCGACACCAGCAGCAGCGCCGCGTAATCCGGCCGCGCGCGCGTCACTTCGATCGGATACCCGATGGAGAACGCCACGCTCCGCGTATCCTTGTCCACTATCAATACGCGCGATTTATCGACGGCCGCAGCCGCCGACATCTTAGGCTTGGGACTCGCTGCCGCCGGCAGTGCCTGGAAGTCCTTCTTCATCGACGCCAGGAACGTCGGCGAATACCCGCCCGCGATTCCAATAATCAGTTGCGACTGGCTATACTGGCTCTTGTAAAAAGCTTTCACGTCGTCCAGCGAGATTTTCTCCAGCGACGATACCGTGCCGCCGTTGAAGTGTCCGTAAGGCGTCCCCTGGTAGAGCGTCTCGTACAGCACCTCCTTACCTAACTCCTCGTCGTTGTTGCCGCGCAGCCCTATCTTGATGGCGTTGACCGCGGCGTCCTTGACGCGGCGGAAATCGTCTTCGCGCCATCCGGGCGTCAACAGCATGCCGCGCAGCAGCTTGTAGTACTCCGCCAGATTGTCCACGTGCGTCGCACCGCTAAACGTGCACATTTCCTTGTCCACTTGTGCGCTCACTCCGGCCGCCATCGGGAACAGGGCGTCCCCCACCTGCTTGTACGTCAGGTCCCTGGTGCCGCCATCGGAGATCATCTGCGCCGTCAGATAGGCCAACCCCGGCTGATCCGCCGGGTCCGCGGCAGACCCCGTCGTGAACACGATGCGGAAGGTCACCAGCGGCGATTTCCCCGGCAGCGTCACGGTGCGAATCTGCGCTGCCCCGCACGAAGCCAAAACCAACAACCATCCAAGTAATCTCATTTCCCACCCCCTGCGCCGGTCAGCGTGACAATCGTTCGGCCCTTCTCCACCAGGTATTTCGCCGCTGCCTGCCGCACGTCCTCTGGCGTCAGCTTCGCGTACTGATCGTAGAGCGCATTCATGGTCTCCGGTGTCCGCTTCAGCGCCACGTAATACGAAAGAATCTGCGCGATCGTGTCGCTGTTATCCATGCTCAGCGCCACCTGATAGCGCAGCCGCTTGCGCACCGTGTCCAGCCGCGCCGGGTCCACCGGTTTTTCTTGGAACGCCTTCACCGTCTCCAGAATCCGCTCGCGCACGTAATCCATGTCCTCCGCCTTTTTCACCCGCGCGGTAATTTCGAACAGCGAAGGGTCGACGCTTCCCGGCGCATTCCCCGAGATCGCATCCGCCTTCTGCTCTTGCACCACCAGCTTCTGGTACAGGTCGGACGTGCCAGAGAACGCCAGGTACGCCAGGGCGTCCAGCGCCGCCGTCTCCTTCGTCGCATCGTTGTAAGCCGGCGCCTTGAAGGCCACCGACACGATGGGCAGTGTCGGGCTCGGCCAGTCCACATGGCCGGTGCGCGGCCCGTTCTGCTCCGGCTCTACCGGGATATCCGGTTTGTAGCTGCCGCGCTTCCACTCACCCCAGTACTTGTCCACCATGGCGCGCACGGCCTTCGTCTTCACATCCCCCACCACGAGGATGGTGGTGTATTCCGGCCGGTAATAGCGGTCGAAGAACTTGAGGCTGTACTCGTACTGGTTGGGCATGTCCTTGATGTCCTTCAGGAATCCCATCGTGGTGTGCTTGTAGGTGTGCTTGTCGAACGCCGTGTCCTGCATCACCTCGCTGAGCTTGCTGAACGGCGAGGCGCTGTTCTTGTTGTACTCGCCCAACACCGCCAGGCTCTCCGTCTTGAACTCGGGCTCGGCGTACTTCAGGTGCTGGAACCGGTCGGCCTCCATGGCCAGCACCGTGTCCAGATCTTCCTTGGAAAATGTGGTGTGGTACACCGTGAGATCGTCGCTCGTCGAAGCGTTCGATGCCGCGCCGAAGCGGTTCAGCGTCTGGTTGTATTTCTGCGGCGGATATTTCTCCGTACCGCGGAACATCAGATGTTCGAACAGGTGCGCGAACCCGGTGAGCCCCGGCTCCACTTCATTGCGCGACCCGGTCTGCACCACGATGTACGTCGCCACGATGTTGGCGTAATCCGTCGGCACCGTGATTAGCCGCAACCCGTTCGGCAGGTCTTCCTGCGAATAGGCATAGGGGAATACTTTTTGCGGCTGCGCCCCATAGGCCAGAGCCGCGCATCCCAGAAGCAGGCATAATTTCGGAATCATCAATACTATTCTATGATCCCAGCCCACTCGCCGCGCGCCTGCTCCAGCCGGATGGCGATCCCGAGCAGCCGTTCGTCCTCAAACGGCCGCCCCATCAATTGCACCCCGATGGGCACCCCCGCGCTCGAAACCGCCATCGGAATGGTCACCGCCGGCAGACCGAGCGCATTGGCGATCACCGCCGGCATGCCCGCCTGGTATAGCCCAATCTCTTTGCCCTCCACCTGCCACCGGCTCTCGCCGTGGCGAAAGGCCGCGATTCCGAACACCGGCATCAAGATCGCCGCCATGCCTTCCATCTGGCCTAACAGCGCGGCGCGCATGGTCGCGCGCGCCGCCAGATTCAGCAGCGCCGCTTCCGCCGTGAGATCTTTCCCCTTCTCCAGCCACTGGCTGAAAAAGAAGCTCCAGAGGTTGGGCGCGCGCTCCAGGCCCCGCGGCTCGAACCCGTCCACCGTCAAGCCGAAATCGCCCGCGAGTTTCGCCGCCATCCGCACTGCCGCGCGGATCTCCGGGTCCACCGGCACCCCGTAGAACTGCTCCCACACGCCGATCCGCACCGCGTCCAGCGCTGTGCCCAGCACTGCTTCGCGCAGCGGCACCGGCACGGAGAACGCGTCCTGCCCGTCGTACCCCGCGAGCACCGAAAACAGCAGCCGCAGATCCGTCGCCGTACGCGCCATCGGCCCCACCACCGTGACCAGCCCCGCCGGGTAGCCCAGCGACGGCGTGTGCCCGGTCCCCGGAATCCGCCCCGGCGTCGGCTTCAACCCCGCGACGCCGCAGAAGTGCGCCGGCATGCGGATGGAGCCGCCGCCATCGCTCGCCACTCCGCCCGCCGAGCACATCGCCGCGATCGCCGCCGCCTCCCCCCCGCTCGATCCGCCGGGCGTGCGCGCCACGTCCCACGGGTTGTTGGTGCGCCCGGTGATGGCGTTATCCGTGTCGTACCGCTTCAGCATTTCCGGCGTGTTGGTGCGCCCCAGCACAATCGCCCCCGCCGCGCGCAAGCGCGCCACCACGGTAGCGTCCCGCAAGGCCGGCGTCTCCGGCCGCTCCACCGACCCCACCCGCGTCGCGAGACCCGCCATATCGAAGCTGTCCTTCACCGTGATCGGGACGCCGTGCAGCAACCCGCGCGTGTCGCTCCGTTCCAGCGCGCGAGCCGTTTCCCGCGCTTCCTCCGCCAGCACCGTAACGAACGCGTTGATCGACGGATTGCGCTTCTCGATCTGCCGCAGGTGCGCGTCCACCAGTTCCAGCGGAGAAATTACCCCGTCCCGCACCATCGAGACCATCAAACAAAGAGACGACCGGTAAGGCACGAGAGCATTTTGCCACAAGTGGCGCGGGCCAGGCACGGTTGCCCGCCCCTCTACCCCCGCGCGGGATCGCCACAATCCCGCTTGGTATCATGGAAAGAGAAGGTTTTCCCTCCAAAAATGGCATCGCAATCCGATTCGGAAATGGGTATCAATAGCTGGCTCGAAGACGAGCTGTATCAACAGTACCTGCACGACCATTCCACTGTCGATGAAAGCTGGAAGCACGTATTCGAGGCGCCCCGTCCACTGGCCAACGGCGCTCCGGCCGCTGCATCTGCGCCCCCCGCGCCCGAACCCGCACCCGGCGAGCAGTTACTGCCCCTGCGCGGCACCGCCGCACGCATCGCCGAAAACATGGCGGCCAGCATCTCCATTCCGCTCGCCACCTCGCAGCGCACCATCGCCGTCAAAGTGATGGATGAAAACCGCCGCATCATCAATCAGCACCGTACCCTCATCGGCCGCGGCAAAGTCTCCTACACCCACCTCATCGGTTGGGCCATCGTCAAAGCGCTGGAAGAAATCCCCGGACTCAACCACGCCTACACCCAGCGCGACGGCCAGCCCTTCCGACTGGTGCGGCCCCAGGTGAACCTCGGCATCGCCATCGACGTCCCGGGCAAGGACGGCGCGCGCAGCCTCATGGTGCCCAACATCAAAAACTCGGGCGCCCTCAATTTCCAGGAATATGTCAGCGCCTTCGACGACCTTGTCGCCCGCGCCCGCCACGCCAAACTCACTCCCGCCGATTTCCAGGGCACCACCATTTCCCTGACTAACCCCGGCACCGTCGGCACCATGTCCTCCAGTCCGCGCCTCATGATCGGCCAAGGCGCCATCATCGCCACCGGCGCCATCGACTACCCCGCCGAATACCTCGGCGCCGCCGCCGAGACGCGTGCCATGCTCGGCATCAGCAAGGTGATGACGCTCGCCTGCACCTACGATCACCGCATCATCCAGGGCGCCGAATCCGGCAGGTTCCTGGGCCGCGTGCAAGCTCTGCTCGATGGCAAGGATGGATTCTACGAAGAGGTGTTCGCCCACCTGCGCATGCCCCACCAGCCCGTGCGCTGGGAGACCGATCGCAAGCCCGCCCTGCCTGGCGTGAACGCCACGCGCTACGCCGAGATCGCCAAGGAAGCCGGGATCATGCAGATGATCAACGCCTACCGCGTGCGCGGCCACCTGATCGCCGATCTCGACCCGCTGGGCGCCGAACCCAGCTACCACGCCGAACTCGACCCCGAAACCTACGGCCTCACCATCTGGGATCTGGACCGCGAATTCCTCACCGGCAGCCTCGGCGAAGCCATCGGTGAGGGCGCGCCCAAAGCTCTCGCCACCTTGCGCGAAATCCTGGAAACCCTGCGCCAGACCTATTGCGGCAAAATCGGCTGCGAGTACATGAACATCCAGGTGCCAGAGCAGAAGCGCTGGCTGCAACAGCGCATGGAGCCCGAGGCCAACAACTGGCCGCTCGACCGCGAGACGCGCATGCGCATCATGCGCAGCGTGATGGCGGGCGAAGAGTTCGAACATTTCCTGCACTCCCGTTTTGTTGGCCAGAAGCGATTCGCGCTCGAAGGCGGCGAAACCGCGCTTGCCATCCTGGAAGAAATTCTGGAGCGCGCTGCCGCCGGCAACGTCCATGAACTGGTGGTCGGCATGGCCCATCGCGGGCGTCTCAACATCCTCGCCAACACCGTCGGCAAAGACGTCAAGCAGATCTTCAGCGAATTCGAAGGCGATATCGACCCCAGTAGCACGCAGGGCTCCGGCGACGTCAAGTATCACCTGGGCGCCACGGGCGTCCGCAAGACTTCCAGCGGCCGCCAGATTGTGGTCTCCGTTTCTCCCAACCCGAGCCACCTGGAAGCCGTCGACCCGGTGGTCGAAGGCATCGTTCGCCCCAAACAGGACCGCCTCGGCGATACCGCGCGCGAACGCGTCATCCCCCTCCTCATCCATGGCGACGCGGCCTTCGCCGGACAGGGCGTGGTGGCCGAGACGCTCAACCTCTCCCAGCTCGACGGCTACTCCACCGGCGGCACCATTCACCTCATCATCAACAACCAGATCGGCTTCACCACCCTGCCCGACGAATCGCGCTCCACGCCATATTCCACCGATATCGCGCGCGGCGTGCAGGCGCCCATCTTCCACGTCAACGGCGACGACCCCGATGCCGCCATCCGCGTCGTGCAGATCGCCTTCGACTACCGCCAGCAGTTCAAAAAGGATGTGGTTATCGACATGATCTGCTACCGCCGCCACGGCCACAACGAAGGCGACGACCCCAGCTACACGCAGCCCCTCATGTACCGCAAGATCAAGGAGCATCCCCCGGTGGGGACGCTCTACCAGCAGCGCCTGGTGCGCGAAGGCGTGGCCACCGGCCCGGAGTGCGATGGCATCCGCAAGGAACTGGCCGCGCGCCTCTCCGCCGCCCACGACGCCTTGCAGGAACGCACTGAGCACTACGAACTACAGGAACTCAGCGCGGTCCCAGGCGAGGAGATCGGCGGCTACTGCCCGCGGACCGCCGTCAACCAGCAGGTGCTGGAGCGCGTGATTCGCGGCCTCACCCAGTTCCCTGAGAATTTTCACCTGCATCCCAAACTGCGCGGCTTCGTGGACAAGCGCCGCGAGGTAATCGCCAAAGGCGGCAATCTCGATTGGGCCTTCGGCGAGGCCCTCGCCTTCGGCACGCTCGCGCTCGAAGGCACCGCCGTGCGCCTTAGCGGTCAGGATTCCGGCCGCGGCACCTTCAGCCAGCGTCATCTCGCGTTCTACGATTCCGAAAATGGCCAGCGCTACGTGCCCACGCAGCACATCTCGCCAGATCAGGGACGCTTCGACGCGCTCGATAGCTCGCTCAGCGAGTACGCCGTGCTGGGCTTCGAATTCGGCTACTCTGTGGCCGAGCCGCTGGCGCTGGTGATCTGGGAAGCGCAGTTCGGCGATTTCGCCAACGGCGCGCAGATCATGATCGACCAGTTCATCTCCTGCTGCGAACAGAAGTGGGGTCAACCCAGCGGCCTGGTGATGCTCCTCCCCCACGGCTACGAAGGCCAGGGCCCCGAACACTCCAGCGCGCGCATCGAGCGCTACCTCACGCTCTGCGCCGAAAACAACATGCAGGTGTGTAACTGCACCACTCCCGCGCAATACTTCCACCTGCTACGCCGCCAGATGTATGGCGGCAGCGACCGCCGCGGCACGCGTAAGCCGCTGATCGTCTTCACGCCCAAGAGCCTGCTGCGCCACCCCAGGGCGATGTCCACACTCCAGGATTTCACCAGCGGCGGCTTCACTGAAATTCTGAGCGATTCCGGCGTCACCGGCAACGCCCACATCTCGCGCGTGGTTTTCTGCTCCGGCAAAATCTACTACGATCTGCTGGCCGCGCGCGAGGAACGCAAGGCGGACCACGTCGCGCTGCTCCGCGTGGAACAGCTCTACCCGTTTGCCGCCGGCCAGGCGCGCGATCTTCTGGCACGCTACAACTCTGCGGCCGAAGTAGTATGGGCGCAAGAGGAGCCGCGGAATATGGGTCCGTGGCGCTTCCTGCGCGAGCAGATTCAGCCGCTGCTTGAAGATACCCGCCGCGAAGTCCGCTATGTAGGCCGTTCCGAAAGCGCCAGCCCCGCGACGGGCAGCGGCAAACGGCATCAGCAGGAACAGGCGGAAATCATCAACGACGCGCTGACCCCCGGCGCCATTTCGCAGACGCGAAAAGCACGCATGGTGGCGCGCAGGAAGAAGTAGCGGCGCTTAAAGAAAACGCCGCCAGCGGCGGTGGCCAACCCGATTCGCCGATGTTCAAGGCAGAACTTTAAATCACGATCTTGAAACAGATGGCGTGTTCGCTCGGCTTCTCGGGCGGCAGCGTCACGCGCAGGGACTGCTCGTCCTGCGTGAATTTGAGTTTGCCGCGGTGGCCCAGCAGTTCCAGGCTGCGGATTTTTGCGACCGCAAGTTTGCCGCCCAGCGCCAGTGTCGGGATGACCGCTTCACGTTCCGGCCAGCCCATGACGAAGGCGTACAGCGTACTGTTCTTGGTCGTGTAGCGCACGTCGCTGGCGGTGAGATCTTTGCGGTTGCGCTCATTGAAAGCGATGTTGCCGGCGACCGGCGGGGCCGCGCTGCCCGCGATCTTCCAGGGGCGCGTACCGTAAATGCCTTCGCTGTTCACCGCCATCCACTTGGTAATCTCTTCCACGGTCTTGAGCTCCTCGTCATCCGGCTTCCCACTGTTGGGCAGCGGAACGTTGAGCATCAGGTTGCCGTTGCGGCTGACAATGTCGCACATCAGGTCCACCACGTTTTTGCCGGTCTTGTACTTCTGGCCCTTCTTGTAGTGCCAGCTGCCGATGCAGGTATCGGTCTGCCACGCGTCGGGTAGGATGTCGCCGGCCACGCCGCGCTCGATGTCGAGCGCGCACGTCCCCTGCTCGCAATCCTTCTTGGTCTTGCTGGTGTAGATGCCGGTAGGCACGCGGTTGTAGTAGTGGGAGACCAGTTTATACCCCCACTCGCCGAACGGAATTCCGCCATCGGTATAGAGCAGGTCGGGCTGGTACTTGTCGATCAGGTCCTGTATGCGCAGAAAGTAGAGTCGCTTCCAGGAATCGGGGGCTTGGCGGCTCATCGCCTGGGCGGGGATGGGCTGATCCTTGGGGAACGGGTGGTACAGATCGGCGTAGGCCGGATCGGTGCCATCGTAGGCAACGCCGGCTTGTGGGCCGGTCTTATCGGCGCCGTGACTCACCGCCAGCCAGTTGTAGCTGTTAGAGAGGTGCTCGCTGACCGCGAACTTCAGCCCGTGCTTGCGGGAAGCAGCGGCAAACAGGCCCACGATGTCCTTCTTCGGCCCGGTGGCCACGGAGTTCCAGCGCGTTTGGTGTTTGGAGTTCCAGAGGTCGAAATTGTCGTGGTGGACTCCCATGGACATGAAGTATTTGGCGCCGGCCTTTTTATAAAGCTGGATCAAATGGTCGGCATCGAACTCGCGCCCGTGCCAGGTGAGGGCGACGTCCTTGAAGCCGACCTTGGACGGATGGCCGTACGTCTCGACGTGATATTTGTACTGCGGGCTGTCCTGCATGTACATATTGCGCGCGTACCAATCACCGAATTCGGCGGCGGATTGCGGTCCCCAATGGGCCCACATGCCGAATTTGTAGTCGCGGAACCACTCGGGAATGCGGTACTGCTTCAGCGATTCGGCGCCGTCGAACGGGCCTTTGGCGATTTCTGGAATGGCATCCTGCGCCTGCGAGCGGCGCGGCAGGAGGAGCGCGGGCGCCGTGACGGCGAGCCCTAGCACGGAGCGTCTGGTGATCGGCATGGTAACCTCGGTCACCGTTTACTTTAGCGCACAAAGCAGTCGATGTGGGGCACGCGCTTTCGCCTGCCAACCGCCCGCTCGACCAAGCCCGGCCCGTGAATTCTCTGCCCGGCCAGCCCTGACCGGGTCATGCTCCACGGCTTGGTCTACTTCGCCGTCCCAGGCGAGGAAGGCCCGGCCGCCGCCCCGGTCGCTGCTCTGCTCAAGGCCTCGCCCGTAAGCAAGCGGTGTGGCCAGTTTCCAGCGAGAGGCGGAACATGTGTTAGCTTTCTCCTGATGGACACTCACACGATTTTGGTACTGTCGACGGATCTGGCCGACCCCGATTTGAAGCTTTTGGCGCAATTGCCCCCCGAAACCAACATCGCGGTTGGCAATTCGGTCCAGGCGTTCGAGCGGCTGGCCGCGGACGCCACCGTCATCTTTAGCTGGTCGGCGTCCGGCCAGTTACTGAGCGACGTGTTCTCCATGTGCCCCAACGCGCGCTGGGTGCATTCGCGCTCTGCCGGCCTGGATGGGGTGCTGTTCCCGGAACTGGTGGAAAGCCCGGTCCCCTTGACCAACGGGCGCGGCGTCTTCAGCCAGTCGCTGGGCGAGTTTGCCCTGGGCGCGATTCTGTATTTCGCTAAGGATTTCCGGCGCATGAACCGTAACCAGGAGGCCGGCCGTTGGGAGCCGTTCGACATCGTCGAAATCGCCGGCCAGACCGTGGGCATCCTGGGCTATGGCGATATCGGCCGCGCGGTGGCAAAGCGCGTGAGCGCCCTGGGCATGCGGGTTTTGGCGGTCAAACGCCACGGCCCGTCAATCTCCACCGTGGACCCCCTGGTTCAACAGATTTTCCCACCCGCCGGACGCCTGGAAATGATCGCTCAGTCGGATTACATCGTCGCCGCGGCGCCCCTTACACCGGAGACTCGCGGCATGATGGGCGAGGCCGAATTTCAGGCGATGAGACCCAACGCGGTGGTCATCAATCTGGGCCGCGGCCCCGTAATCGACGAAGCCGCCATGGTCCGCGCCCTCACCGAAAAGCGCATCAAAGGCGCCGCGCTGGACGTCTTCGATACCGAACCGCTGCCCGACGGCCACCCACTCTACGGCCTGGAAAACGTTCTACTCTCCCCGCACTCCGCCGACCATACCCCCGATTGGACCGAGCAGGCCATGCGTTTCTTCCTGGCCCAGTTCGAGCGCTTCTCGGAAGCCAAGCCGCTTGAAAACGTGGTGGACAAGAAGCAGGGCTATTGAGCCGTAGTCGCTACACTTTTCCGCGATTTTCCACCCGCTACGTGGGGCAGGCCTTTCGCCAGGCGCTTTCGCTTCCCCACTCGCATCTCGATCTCACCGGCGCGCCTCTAGCGGGACAGGCCTCCTGACCTCTCGGCTTCTTAGAACGTGAGCGCCTCCACCAGTTGGTCCAAAGCGGCCTGTAGCACCGACCGCTTCTTCTGCAACTCGGCCTGCTTGTCGCGCAAAGTAGCCAACTGCTGCTCCTGCGTGTCGAGCTGGCGCGCGTAGGTTTGCACCTGTTGCTGCTGTCCGGCGACGTTGTTGAGACTCTGAATGTTGCGGCGGACGCGTTCCTCATCGAGGTTCAAGCCGCGCGTCTGCGCATCGGCATCCTGCAGCGCGCGGTCGTTCTCGGCGATCTGGCGCTTCTGGTCCACGATGCGCTGCAAGTGCTGGCGCCCGGCTGCGGTAAGTGAGCGATTTTGCAGGTAGCTCGCCAGAATGTCGGGCGTGAGATTGGTCACCCCAACGGCTTGGTCCCAGACGCGCTCTTCGTTGACCACGAACTCCTGGGTCGCGCCGGCCGCCAGCGCCAATTCAAACCGGTAGTTGGTGGCAGTCTTTTCCGCCGCTTTTTGGCTGAGCAGCGTGAAGCCGGGGCGCAGCGGGTGCTCGACGATCAGGGTCTTGGCCTTCCGATCCACGTTGCGCACAGTGTAGGTGCGGGTCTCCTCGGCGGCGTACTTGGTGTTCACAACGCCGCGGCTGGCGTGGATTTCGCGCACCATGGCGGCCTTGCTGCCAAAGGCCTCGGTGATACGCGTGCCCAGGTCAAGGGCGTAACTGATCAGGCGCTTGTCGCCGGCCTTGAGGGTTTCCATCAGCGCTTCGCCGGCATAGGCGCCCGCGTCGTAGACCGTGATGGGCCCGCCGTCCAGCGTCTTGCCGCTGGAGTTGGTCAGTTCCGCGGCGTTGGTGGGGTGCTGCGAGCTGTGGTCGGAATAGATCAGCAGCTTGCGCCCCTCGATAGTTTGTTGCAGGAAGGGCAGCATGGCCGATTCGTTCTTATGGATGGTGACCGGCTGGGTGATGCGGTACTCGAACAGATCGCCGAGTTCGCGACCCACGGCAGCGGCCTCGATGGAACTGGGAGCGACGCTGATGGAGTCCATGGCGAGATTGCCGTCTATCGTTTTCATCATCGGCGCCGGCGCTGCCATCGGCCTCTGCATCCTTGCAGACTGCCCCAGGCGGTTGAACCCGCCCGCTCCTACTTCGGCCGTCTTATCCTTCTCCTCGAACGCGCCCGAGTGGACCACCGCCTGCGCCGCTGGGTCGTCCGCCAGTTCGGCGGAAGGGCGGTTCACATACTTGGGCGCATAGAGCTGGCTGATGAACGAAATTGGCCGGCCGGAAACCAGCGAAAGCTGGACCTTGGTCCAATCCTCGCCGGTGGTGTTGTCCACGATCGCCCAGCCTTCCAACATAGGCGCCTTGTCCACGAAGATCAGGCGGTAGCTGGATTTCCACACCGGCAGCGGAATCATGTAACTGGCCGTGACGTCGCGCTCTTTGGCGTCGCTGGAATCGATGTAGACGCTGCGCTTATCCTTGGATCGCGAGGCCGATAGCGCCGCCAGGTAATCCTTGAACTGCTGCTGCAATTTCGCGTCGGGGAAGCGCAGGCCGGTAGCCGCGGCGAGGTCCACCGTGCGGAACTCGCCGGTGTCCAGCAGCAGATTGAGCTGATCGCGTTCGGCCTGCTTGTCGCTGCCCACGATAGTGCGGGCGCTGACGATAATGCCGGTGACCGCTTCGGTGCCGAGTTTCAACTCGATGCGCGCGCCCTTGAGCTGATCCAGCATACCGGGCATTCCGCCGCCGCCAATCTGGAACGGGAACTCGGCCAGTTTGCGCCCCAGCGGGTCCATGGAATCGTAGCGCAGCCCCGTGATCTTGCCGCCGCCGATGGTGAGCGATTTCAGGACGTCGTTCATCTCTTGCGCGTTGAAATCCAAACGCGCCGATTCGCCCGCTCCCAGCTTGCCAGATCGCTCGAAGAAGCCGACGCCGTGCTTATAGAGCACCACCTGCTTGACGGGAAGATCGGCGGGTAGCACCGTGGCGGCACTGAGTAACAGACTGACTGCAATGCGAAGTTTCATTGTCTCTCCACCGGGGGAATGCCGCGGAGCGCCGCTTCCTTTCAGGCACGCGTCACTCTCCCATCGCTTTCATAATGACCTGTTTTAAGCGCCGCCGTCGTTGACCCGGACCCGGGCGCTGGGCGATCATACATTCATGAACCAATGACCGGCGCTGCCAGCCGAATCCTGATTGTCGATGATGAGCCGTCCCTGCTGAAGATGTTGGGTGTTTATCTGGGGCGGTTGGGATATGCGGTGGTCACCGCCGGCAGTACGGAGAAGGCGTGGGCGGAAGTGGAGGCCGCGCCGCACGCGTTCGCCCTGGCGGTGTTGGATGCCACCATGAGCGGGATCCCAATGGAAGACCTGGCTGCGCGTATGCTGGCGGCAGACCCGCGGCTGTGCGTGATCGCGGCCAGTGGGTATCCTGTGGACATAGATATGTTGCGTGCCGCGGCTCCCGGCAGGATGGTGTTCCTGCACAAACCGTTCTCACCGAAGATGCTGGGCACCGCCGTCCGGAGGATGATTGCCACGCAAGAAAAAAACGTTTGATGCCGGCAAGGAAGTGAGAGCGATCGCGCGCGAGCGCGTGGGGCCGGTGCCGCCGGGGAAGCCGATCGAACCCAAATCGGTGCGCAAGAAGCCTAAGCACAAGAAGCCCATTGAGGACGAAGCGCAGTGAGCCGGGCAGCCGGCGTGGAGCAGGGTGTAAACCGGCGCCAGTTCCTGGCCCTGGGCTGGTTCCCCTGGCTGCACCCGCGGCATATCAGCCTGGCCGGGGCGCGATTCCGCATCCTGCGCAACGGACATTCCAACCGCCGTTATCTGCGCATTCACGGCAATGAGGAGACCGCGCGCCAGGTGCTCGAACGCCACATGGAGACGCATGATGGCATCGCGTATGTGATCGAAAGCCGCGTTCGCACGGTTGTGTTGCAATCGCTGCAGCTCGATCCCAACCGCATGTTCTCGCGCGTGGGGGCGGAGGCCAATTTAAGGATGCTGAACCCCGGCGTTGCGCCAGAGCGGGTGCGGAGCGCGCTCGACGTGCTGGAGCGCGGCCGGGAGAAGTTGGTGCATGCCCTGACCCCGCCCAGGGGCGGCCTGACCGTCGCCATGCACAATAACGGGCCGGGCTATTCGGTGGCTGACGAGTCGGAGAGCAGCGACCAGACCTCGCTGCGCGAGCCCGGCAATCCGCACGCATTTTTCCTATGCACCGCCCCGCTGGATTTCGAGGTACTGAAGACTTCGCCGTACAACGTCGTGTTGCAACAGCATGGGCCGAAGCAGGATGACGGCTCGCTATCGCGCCTGGCGGTCGCGCGCGGGTTCCGCTACGTGAATCTGGAAGTCGCCGCGGGGCAGTCGGAGCGCCAGCGGGAAATGCTGAACTGGCTCGAGTGGTACCTGCGGTAGGACAGGCCATCGCCTTTTGTGGCCTGTCGCGCCGCGCGGCCGCGCGCGGGTTCCGCTACATGAATCGGGAAGTCGCCAGGCCATCGCCTGTCCTAAATAAAGTAGCCTTTGACTTTGTCGAAGAGGCCCTTTTCGCTGGGTTGGTTGTCCACCGGCAGAGTGTCGCGCAACTGTTCGAGGAACTTGCGCTGCTCGCGGGTGAGGCGCGTGGGCATCTTGACGCTGACGTGGACGTAGAGATCGCCGCGCGTCCCGCTGTTGAGGACGGCGACGCCCTGATGGCGCACCTTGAACTGCGCGCCGCTCTGCGTGCCTTCGGGGATCTTGAGCTTATGCGGCTGGCCCAGCGTCGGTACTTCTATCTCGCAGCCTAGAGACGCCTGTGCGATATTCAGCGGGACGGTGCAGTGCAGGTCGTTCTCGTGGCGTTCGAAAAACGCGTGCTCCTTCACCTTGAGGAACACGTAGAGATCGCCATTGGGGCCGCCGTTGGCGCCGGGTTGCCCTTCGCTGGACAGGCGGAGGCGGTTGCCGTCAGCGACGCCAGCCGGAATGTTGACCTTGAGCTTGCGCTGCACCTGTCGGTAGCCGTGGCCGTGACATTCGGAGCACGGGTTGCGGATAATCTGGCCCGAGCCGTTACAGGTGCTGCAGGTACGGCGAATCGACAGGAAGCTCTGCTGGTACAGAATTTCGCCGCGGCCGTGGCAGGTGGGGCAGTTGCTGGGTCCGCTGCCGGGTTCGCTCCCGGCGCCCTTGCATCGCTCGCAGCGTTCCATGCGCGGCACCTGGATATCGGCGCTCATGCCGAACATGGCGTCCTCGAAGCTGAGCTCCAGATCGTAGCGCACGTCCTCGCCCCGTTGCGCGCGAGTGCGTTTGCGGCCACCGCCGGCATTCCCGAAGAGATCGCCGAAGCCGAAGAAATCGCCCAGGATGTCGCCGAAATCGGCGAAGGCTTCGGGGTTGTAATTGGCTGGCCCGCCGGCGCCCTGCACGCCCGCATGGCCGAAGCGATCGTACGCGGCGCGCTTCTGCGCATCGCTCAAAACGCTATAAGCTTCGCTGGCTTCCTTGAATCTCTCTTCGGCCGTCGGATCGTCCGGATTGCGGTCGGGATGAAAGCGCTTGGCAAGTTCGCGGTACGCGCCTTTGATCTCCTGATCGCCGGCTTCCTTGCCGACACTGAGCACTTCGTAATAATCTTTCTTGGACACGGGATTCACTGCGGTTACGGCCTCACCGCGACCCTAACCATCGCGGGCCTGAGAAGTTTGCCTTTGAAATTATATCCCCGCTGGAACTCGCCCAGAATGGCCTGGTCTTCGGCATCTTCCGTCTGCACCCGCTCCACGGCCTGATGTAGGTTGGGGTCGAATTGTTGTCCGGCGGTTTCGATGGGTTCCAGCCCGAGCTTCTTGAGAGTATCGGCCATCCGCTGATAGATCAGCTCGACGCCTTTGGCGTAATCGCGGTCGGCGGTTTCCACCTGCAAGGCACGTTCGAAATCGTCCAGGATGGGCAGGATGTCGCGTACCATATCCATGCCGGCGAACTGGAAGTACTCCAGGCGCTCGCGTTCGGAGCGGCGGCGCGCGTTCTCGAACTCGGCGCGGGCCCGCAGCAGGCGCTCCTGCAGTTCCGCCTTTTCCGCCGCGAACTGCTCGCGCTCGGTGGCCAGGTTCGCCAGCTGACTTTCCAGAATCGAGTCGAACGGGCCGTCTTCGCCGAGATCTTCGGGGGGATTCTTTTGGGGTTTTTCTGTATCCACTGCTTTTTCGCTAACTTTCTTTTTCGCCGTTTAAAATTCTAAAACTGCGCGCTTTCCAACGCCCGGCTGGTTTGCAGTACGGCCGCAATTACACGCTCGTAGTTCATGCGCATGGGGCCCAGCACCGCTACTTTGGCAGGCAATCCGCTCGCCATCCGGATGGTCATGCCAATCAGCGCCAGGTCTTTCATCGCCGGGTGCGCTTCCTCCAGGCCGACGCGGACGGCCAACTCGCCCGGGGGCTGTTCCAGGAAGCGGTCGAGTAGTTCCATCAAGCGCTGCTTTTCTTCCAGGGCATGGAAAAGCTCGCGCATTTTCTCCCGCGTCAGGTGCAGATCCAGCCCCAGCAGGTTGCTGGCGCCTTCCATATGGACGTGGGGGGACGTGTCCACATCCAGCAGTCCCTTCTGCGACAACATCTGCAACTTGTGCATCACCGCGTGATACAACTCGCGTTCATTTTCGATGCGTCGGAAAAGTTCGCGGCGCGCCTGGCCGAGTTGCCAGCCGCTGAAGCTGCGGTTCACGTAATTACAAATGGACGTCAGTTCCTCGGCGGTCGTAGGCTCCTCAATCGTGACGACGCGGTTGCGCACCATGTGGTCGCGCGTCACCAGCACCATCAGGACGCGGCGGTCGGAGAGTGGCACCAGTTGGATCTGATCGAGTTCCTGGGCCAGTTCGGGGATGGCCGCGGCGATGCCGACGTTGCGCGTAAGTTCCACCAAAATGTAGGAGGAGCGCTCTACCCGCTCGCCTACGGTATCGAGTGCGCGCAACTCGTTGGTCATGCGATCGGATTCCGTGGCCGCCACCCGGCTCGTGGCCAGCGAACCCACGAAAAACCGGAAAGCCTTCTCGGTGGGCACCCGGCCGGCCGAGGTGTGCGGTTGAGAGAGGTAGCCCTCGTCGGCGAGATCGGCCATCACATTGCGTATCGACGCCGGGCTGAGGGTGTTGTGGCGGCGCTGCGAAATGGTGCGAGATCCCACCGGTTCCCCGGTATCGATGTACGCCCGGACAATCGAAGTCAGAATGTCCTGATACCTGAAATTGAGTGGCACGTCCGTTCTCATAGACCGTTGAGTAGCAACACTTTCCTATAGACTAGTTTAGTTTGGCGCATGCCAATGGGTCAAATGCGGCACCCGGTGAATTAACAAATATTTAATATTATTATTTGTTCGCGTCGCTTGGGTCGGTCGTGTGGAGTTGCAAGGACGCTTCTTGACGCGAAGCCGCGGCGACGCGGCGGCGACTACTGCAATTTGCCCCGGGCGTCGACCGGCCACACCTCTTCCACCAAGTCGCCGCGCACGCCGTAGACCTTCTCGTGAAGATTAACCGCGA
>JANYAH010000255.1 GCA_025361425.1 Candidatus Solibacter sp.
CGCACTTCCCCAACCGCACCAACGTGTCGTTCGTGAAGGCAGTGGATGAGCACACCATCGACGTGCGTTTCTGGGAGCGCGGGGCAGGGGAGACGATGAGCAGCGGTACGGGGTCCACCGGCGCCGCCGCGATGGCGGTGACGCGCGGATGGGTACGCACTCCGGTGCGTGTGCTGACGCCAGCCGGCCCGATCGACCTACGCTTCGATGGCGACATCTACCTCACCGGTCCGGCCGAGATTGTCGCGGAAGGCGAGTTCTTCCTGGAGCAGCCCTAAATCTTGAGAAATAACTTCCGCCGGTACATCCAATAGAGCAGCACCCAAAACACCAGCAGCACCGCGATGCCGCGCAGCAGCGGTTCGTACTCCGTCCCCAGAAACGCGAACGCGTGCGCGCCCAGGTGAATGCGGAACGTATCCAGAATGAAGCGCTCCCACAGGTGCGCCATCAGGTACGCCGCAATCGAGTTGGCCCCAATCACCACCAGTGGGAATGCCCATTTGCGATAGCCCTTGACCTCGGTCAGCCAGCAGAAGCCCGCCAGGAAAAGGAAGCAAAGACCGCCGCTGAACAGCGTCCACGCGGGCGTCCAGATGCGCTTCACTACCGGACAGATGCCCGTGAAGTGCAGCAGCAGGCCCGCGGCGACGCCGATCGCGCCCGCCGCCAGCAGGCGCCGCATCGGCGTTGCGGGAACCGCGGCGCGCAGCCACTGTCCGGCAGCGAGCCCAAGGATCATGGTACCGAGCGTCGGGATGAAACTGAGGGTGAGGTACCCGCCGCCATTTTCGACGAACGGTTTCACGGTCGGAAACAGATTGAGGAACCAGACGTCGAACGCGTTGCCGAAGTTGTTTCCCTTGTTCCAGTGCGCCAGGAAGCCCGAGAAGAATCCCGGCGGCTGCGCGGGATACAGCGCCCACGCCAACCAGTAGCCGAACAGCAGCACACCCAGCGCGGCCCACTGCCAGCGCGGCGGACGGAGAGCCAGCAGGAAAAGCATCGGGTACCCCAGCCCGATCTGCGACAGCGTATCTTCGAACGTGTAGTAAGTCTGCGGGGCGTGCGTGGAGCGCAGAAAGACGCCGAGAGCGACCAGCAGCAGCGACCGCCAAAGCGCGTGCAGAAACATCGCGCGGATTGTCCCGCCCTTGGCGATGCGCGCCGCGATGGAGTACGGCAGCGCCACCCCGACCAGAAACGAGAAGCCCGGCTGGATGGTATCGTGCAGCGAACACCCCGCCCACTCGACGTGCGTCTGGTGGTAGGCCAGCAAACTCCAGAACCCACTCCCCGGCAGCGCATTCGCCACCCGCGAAAGCTGCACGACCTCCGCCATCATGAGCAGCATGACGAAGCCGCGATACGTATCCACCGCCAGATTGCGCGGAGCTTTTTCCAAGGACACCTCCCGCTGATCCTCTATCGAACTACGAGGACACCCCAGCCGCGGTCTTCAGGACCTCCCGGCGGGAATCATGCAGCACCATTCTGCCACAGCGCGGCCGTCCGGTTACGCCAGCACTTCCTTCACCACTTCGCCATGTACGTCGGTCAGCCGGAAGTGGCGTCCCTGAAACTTATAAGTCAGCTTCAGATGATCCACGCCCAGCAGCCGCAAGATCGTCGCTTGCAGATCGTGCACGTGGACCGGGTTGGCCACCACGTTGTAGCAGTAGTCGTCCGTTTCCCCGAAGCTGAAACCTCGCTTCACGCCGCCGCCGGCCATCCACATGGTGAAACAGCGCGGATGGTGGTCGCGCCCATAGTTCGTCTCCGTCAGCTTTCCCTGGCAGTACACCGTCCGCCCGAATTCGCCACCCCATACCACCAGCGTGTCGTCGAGCAGTCCGCGCTGCTTCAGATCCGTCACCAGCGCCGCCGTTGCCTGGTCCGTGCCCTTGCACTGTAGAGCGAGGTCGCGCGGCAGATCGTTGTGCTGGTCCCATCCGCGATGGTAAAGCTGCACGAAGCGCACGTCGCGCTCCAGCAGGCGGCGGGCCAGTAGACAGTTGGCCGCGTAGCTGCCCGGCTTGCGCGCATCGGGACCGTACAGATCGAAGGTGCTCCGCGGCTCCTTTGAAAGATCCAGCAGATCCGGCACCGAGGTCTGCATGCGGAACGCCATCTCATATTGCGAGATGCGCGTTTCGATCTCGGGATCGCCGAACTCGTCCAGGTGCATGCGATTGAGTTTGCCCGCCGCGTCCAGCATTTCGCGGCGCGTCGCGGGGTCGATGCCCTCCGGATTGTGCAGGTACAGCACCGGATTACTGCCCGCGCGGAAGCGCACGCCCTGGTGATTGGAGGGCAGGAAGCCGCTGCCCCACAGGCGCGAAAAAAGCGGCTGGTCCGGGTTCAACGCCTGCGCCTGCGAGAGCATCACCACGAACGCCGGCAGATTGCGGTTCTCGCTACCCAGGCCGTAACTGGCCCACGCGCCCATGCTGGGACGCCCCGGCTGTTGGCTGCCGCTCTGAATGAACGTGATCGCCGGATCGTGATTGATCGCGTCCGTGTTCATGGTCTTGATGATCGCCAGATCGTCCACGATCTTCGCGGTGTGCGGCAGTAGTTCGCTGACCCAGGCGCCGGATTGCCCGTGCCGCTGGAATTTGAAAATCGAGCGCGCCACCGGAAAGGCGCTCTGTCCCGACGTCATTCCGGTGATGCGCTGTCCCATCCGTACGCTGCCGGGCAGTTCCGTGCCGGACAGCTTGTCGAGCGAGGGCTTGTAGTCGAACAGGTCCATCTGCGAGGGTCCGCCCGATTGGTGCAGGAAGACCACGCGCTTGGCTGTGGGAGCGAAATGCGGCAGTCCCGCGAGGCCGCCGGTGTGGGTGGTTTCCGTCCCGGCGAAGCCGTCCTGGGCCAGCAGCGAACCCAGCGCGGCCATCCCGATGCCGGTGCTGCCGCGCGAGAAGAAGTGGCGCCTGGTGATATCCATGTTTTATTTCCTTGAGCTTTTATTGCTTGGTGATGGTCTCGTCCAGATTCAGGATGGTGCTGGCCACCGTGGTCCAGGCGGCCAGTTCCACGGCTTCCACGTTGCCCGGTTTGGAAGCTCCGATGGAGATCAGCTTGGCCGCCTGTGTCGGGTCCTTCTTGTAGTGCTCGATCTGGCGCTGCGCCAAGTCGAGCAGGACGCGCAGTTCGGCCTGCGTGCCGCGCCGCGCCGTGGCCTCACGGAAGAGAAAGCGAACGCGCGCCGCGGAATCGCTTCCCACTTCGAGCAGCGCGCGTTGCGCCAGCGCGCGCGCCGCTTCCACGTAGGTCGGGTCGTTGAGCAGCACCAGCGCCTGTAGCGGCGTGTTGGTGATCAGGCGGCGCGAGGTACACTTCTCGCGGTCGGGCGCGTCGAAGGTGGTGAGCGCGGCGGGCGGCACGGTGCGCTTCCAGAACGTGTACATGCTGCGCCGGTAGAGATCGGGCCCCGTGCTTTCGCGATACTCCTGCGCGGTGAATGTCTCGCCGCGTGACAACTCCTCCCAGAGCCCCGGCGGCTGATAGGGAAACACACTGGGGCCGCCAATACTTCTGTTGATCAGGCGGCTGACGGCGAGGGCATTGTCGCGCACCATCTCGGCGGGCAAGCGGAAACGCGGACCGCGCGCCAGCAGCCGATTCTCCGGGTCCTTCTCGAGAAGTTCGGCGTTGACCTGCGACGCCTGCCGGTAGGTGGCCGAGGTGACGATCAGCCGCTGCATGGCCTTCACGTCCCAGTTGCTCTGAAACTCGCTGGCCAGCCAGTCCAGCACGTCACGCTGTATGGGCGCATCGCCTTGCGAGCCGAAATCCTCCGTGGTCTTCACCAGGCCCGTGCCGAAATGCAGTTGCCAGTAGCGGTTGACGGCCACGCGCGCGGTCAGCGGATGCTGCGCGCTGAACAGCCACTGCGCCATGCCTAGCCGGTTCGCAGGAGCGTCCTTCAGCATGGGCGGCAGCATGGCGGGGACGCCGGGCGTTACCTTCTCGCCCTGATTGCGATAGTCGCCGCGACCCAGAATGAAGGTGTCGCGCGGCTTGGCCATCTCCGCCATCACCTGCGCCGTCACGATATCTTGTTTCGTTTGCGCGAGCCTGCTCTTGAGCTCATTGAGTTCGGCATAGACGCGCCGTAACTCAGGCGCGGCATCGTACTTGAGGAAGTAGTCGAGGAGTCGCTGGTTCTGCTCCTTGGTGCGCTTGGTTTCGTCCTGCGCCAGGATGTAGCGGACGGGTTCGTGCAGCGCCAGCGCCTCGGCTTCGGCCGGCGTCAACGCGCGGCCGTAAATGCGCAGCCCGCCAATATCGCCCTTGAGTGGCTTGTCGTGGTGCGGATCGCCGATAGTCACGGGCCCGGTGGGCGTACGCTCGGCCTTACCCACTTCGAGCATCCGCGTGGGTTTGCCGTCCAGCAAGAGTCGCGGGTGTCCGCTCTCGAAGTTCAGCGCGACGTGGTGCCATTGCCCGCCGTACACGATGGCGTCACTGTGCCAGCGGATTCCGGCGAATTCCACGTACAGCGGTGAGCCGCGCTTGTCATTGGGCTGCGGGTGCGAGTCTGTGACGCCGATGTCAAACCCGGGCCCGCCTTCCAGCACGGTGATTTCCCCGAGGGCGCCGCTGCGCATCCAAAGCGCCACCGCAAAGCGTTCCGCCGAAAACCCGGGAAACTCCAACTGCGCCTCGCCGTTGAAGGCGGCGGATTGTCCGGGCCGCCCCGCGCCGAACGGCGTCGTGCCCTTCGCCATCTTGCCGTCGCGGTGGTTGCCGGACGAATCGGCGAGATTGCCTTCGAACGTGTACTCGGCCAGCAGTCCGTCGCGCGGCGGCTCCGCGCGCGTGGCGAAGCGGGTCTTTGACTGGGTCACCGTCCACGCGGCCAGCAGCGGCTGCGTCTCTTTCTCGGGCAGCGCCGCTTCATGCTCGACGATGGCCTGCTGCAACCACGCCACCTCGCTCGCCTGCGCGGCGGTGGGCATTTCGAGGATGGGCGCGGCGTTGCCGTTCTTGCCGTCGAGGCCCTTCTCGGCGATGGTGTTAAAGAAAGCGAAGAAGCGGTAGTAGTCCTTCTGCGAGATGGGGTCGAACTTGTGATCGTGGCAGCGCGCGCAGCCCACGGTCAGGCCCATGAACACGTTGGCGGTGGTATCGACGCGGTCGGCCACATACTCTACTTGATACTCTTCGGGGATGGCGCCGCCTTCGTAGTTGATCATGTGGTTACGGTTGAAGCCGCTGGCCAGCTTCTGCTGTACCGTGGCGTTGGGGAGCAGGTCGCCGGCCAGTTGCTCGATGCCGAAACGGTCGAACGGCAGGTTGCGGTTGAAGGCGTCGATCACCCAATCGCGCCACTTCCACATGTCGCGCGCGGAATCGATGTGGAAGCCGTGCGTGTCGGCATAGCGTGCCAGATCGAGCCACTGCATCGCCATGCGCTCGCCGAACTGCGGCAGTGCCAGCAGGCGGTCCACCTGCCTCTCGTAGGCGTCGGCGGCGTTGTCGGCGAGGAAGGCGTCCACCTCGGCGGACGCCGGCGGCAGGCCGGTAAGGTCGAAGCTCAGGCGGCGCAGCAAAGTGGCGCGGCCGGCCTCGGGCGAGGGCTGGAGCCCCTCGCGTTCCAGGCGCGCCAGCACTAGGCGGTCGATCGGGTTGCGCGCCCACTTCTCATTGCGCACGGCCGGCATCGCGGGACGCACGGGCGGCACGAACGCCCAGTGCCGTTCCCACTTTGCACCCTGCTCGATCCATTTGCGCACGGTAGAGATTTGCGCTTCGGTGAGTGTAGTGCCGGGCCTGCCGCGGCGGCATGCGGTTGGCCGGCATGGTGGCACCGATGCGTGCCAGCAGGCGGCTCTTCGCCGGGTCGCCGGGCGCCACGATGCGGTAGTTGCCGCGCTCGGCGAACAGGCCCTCCTCGGTATCCAGGCGCAGGTTCGCGACGCGATGCTTATCGTCGGGACCATGGCAGGCGAAGCAATTGTCGGACAGGATCGGACGCACGTCGCGGTTGAAATCCACCAGCGGTCCGGCGGCGAAGCACCAGCCTGTTACACTCAGACCCAGAAACAGACGAAACAGAATAACCAGCAAATCCACCCTCCGTTGCTGTTACCATTCTGCCCCATATTTAAGCCAGCGGCGCAGGCAAATAATAGGCATTAAGCCGTGGAAAAGATGGTCACGCCGAATGGAGCGCCGCTACTTCGTAGTCCAGGACTGTGGGAATCGTGAACTCGATGGTGCCGGATCCTCCGGTAAACGGGATGTTCTTTTCGGCCCGTAAGAGTTCCACTCGGGTCACGCGCCTTCCCTGGGGGAGCAACATCCTCACCTTCTGGCCGCCGATGGGATAGAACTTCCGGATCCATCCGCGGTGCATGGCGGGGTTCGTGTAATTGAGGACGTGCACGGCAAAGCCGGCCTGCGTCTCCCATGCGAAGGTCTCGACCACGCCGTCGCCTTCGACGGTGACCGGCTGCGCGGGGCCCGCGACCCACCGGATGGCGTTCTGCAGCAACCGCGCCAGATCGGTATGGCCGCTTCGAAACATGGTGCGCTCGATGTCGCCCGGGAAGTAGACCAGGCGGCTCTTGCCCTTCTGCCGCACCACGATTGCCGGTTCATTCGTCCGCGCCTGGAGCGGATACGACAGTTCCGGAGGATAAGCCACGAAGCCGGGTACCACCGTCAGAATCGGGCCATCCACCGGAGCGATGGGTATGCGATTTTCCGCTCCGGGGATCCAGTTGGTACCCGTAAAACCATTGAGAATCTCATGCGGCTTTTCGATGCGGGCAAGGTACGCGTTTCCCAGCGTGCCCACGAGATCGCCGGCCTTCCTAATGCCGAACACGTCGGCCAGGCCGAAATCGCTGCGCCGTTCGTTGCGCTCGTTGTACATGCTGGTCTCAAACGTGGCAAGCAGTGAGCCGCCGCCGTCCACGTAGGCGCGCAATTGGCGGCACTGTTCGTCGCTGAGCAATGCGGTGTTGGGCAATAGCAGCGCGGAGTATTTCGCCAGGTCCTCAGTCGCCAGCTTGTCTTCATGCACGAAATCGAAGAGGAAGCGGCCTTCGAGCAGGGCGTAATACATGCCGTCCATGTACTCCCGCATGAGAACTCCGCGCGGGGTCTTGTAGAACAGGTGAGTGCGCTGGCCCATCACCACGCCTATATTCGCGATGGTCCGCTTATTGACGAAGTGGGCGTCGTGCCTGGCCATCCACTCAAAATATTTGCGCGCCGGTTCCAGCCAGCGGCGATCCTCGCCCATGCCGTTCTCGCCGCCGATAATGTGGTGATACGGCACCATTCCCGAGGCCAGCGTTTCGTCGAACCACATTTGCTGTTCCTGCGGCGATTTGTAAACGTTGCGCCAGCGGGGCGTGCCGGTGGACCACGCCGCCGTCACGTTGGTGGACATCTTGCCTTTTTGCACGGCGTTGCACACACGGCCTTGCAGCGCGCATCCCCAGATTGGCGTATCGTCTCCGCCGCGGCCCTGGTTGTCGCATTGGAACCACTCGCAGAGTTCGCCGAGTTTCACCAGGTCTGCCGTGCTGCGTATTCCACCGCCGAGATTGGCGAAATAGAAGTTCGACGTCTTCTTCTCTTTGGCAATGGAATCGTAGAGCTTCCACAAGTAGGCGATGCGCTCATTGAATTTCCCCCAGTAGGCCACCGTGCCCGCCGGCGGAAGGTTTTTGCACTGTTCGCAATGGCACACCGGCAGGGAACCGAGAGGCGGCCACGCGTTGGTGAACAGGCCGTCCACGTCATAGAGAGAATTGATCTCTTTCATGATGGCCGGCATGTAATCGGTCATGTAGGTGGTAAACATGCAGGTGCGGAACAGCCTGGGGTCCTCGGTGTGGTGCACGGCATTGCCTTGCGCGTCGCGTTGGAACCACTCCGGATGGGCCTGCACGGCGTCTTCCCAATTGAGGTCCGGACTCATACGTGCGATCACGTGCATGCCGCGCTTCTTGGCGGCCGCGCAACATTCGCCGAAGAAATCCCGGTTGCCCAGGAACTTGCCTTTTCTGTGGTAGGGCACTTTCGTCGGGTAAAACGCAAGAATGCCGGTGACGCTCACCATCACGGCGTCAATCGTCAGGCTGGCCCAGTAGTCCGCCCATTGCTCGACATCGAGAACGGCGGGATCGTGTTCGGTCATATTGGTCTGGCCGAGCCGGCGGATCTTCCGCTGCCAGGGGACAGCCGGATCGGCGGCGAATAGTAAGGAAGTGGCCGCTATCGTGGCGGCCGGAGCCGCGATAAAATCTCGTCGATTCAAGTTCATCAGTATCCTCAGGTTGTAGCCAGTTCCGCCACGAAAATGCTGCCCGCTTCCGGGGCGATGGCGCGCGTCTCTTGCGGCATGCCCTCAATCGCCGTAGTGAAAAACACGCGCGTTGCGCCGTCCAGTTCCCACACCTCGGGGCAGGTGACGCGCGGCGACCCGGGGAGCACGAACTCCGTGAGTACTTCGCCATCGGAGAGCCGGATCTCCTGCGCGATGCCATCGGCAGCGTGGGCCGGGTTGTAGAATGCCACGATCACGCTCTTACCGCCGGGCATCGGCCGCAGACCGTCAGGCAGCGCGGGCAGCGCATCCGGCTGCGCGATCAGCCGCACGCGGTGCAGCGCGCCATCGTAGCGGTATTCGGTGATCGTCCTCGGCTGGGTGTCGATATCCACCAGCAGGCCGTCGTGCAGGTATTTTCCGTTGGAACAGGTTTGCCCGCCCAGCAGTTCGCGCACGTGGCGCGTGGCGTGGTCGTAGTGATACAGCGCGGCCACCGGTTCGCTGAACGTGAGGTGCTTGGTACCGAAAATGGCCCCGCCCGGAATCGCGATGCCGTCGTTGATGATCACGCGCGGGTCCTCCGGAATGTGCGCCAGTGTCTCCGTGATTTCGCCGCGATTTAAGTCATACAGGACCAGGCGGCGCTCCAGGCCAACCAGGAGGACGCCCGGGGTGGCGGGTTCACCGGGCTCGCCGGTTTCGCCGGTTTCGCCGGTTTCGGCGAAGAATCCAGGACGCCCCGGCAGCGCGTGGTGTACATTTTCCCGGCTGGCCAGGTCCAGTACGTTGATGCCGCCCCGCGGCCGGTCCGCCGCGTACTGGATGGAAATCCAAACCAGCGAGCCGCCGATTACGCGTGGGCATTCGGGCAGATAACACTGTTCTTCCAGGGTAGGGCGAAAAAAAGGACGGGCTTCCACTCGTTTCGGCATCGTTTTTATGATAGAACCAGTTGTGATGCGAAGAATGTTAGCAATACTCGCGCTGCCAGTGTTATTCCTGGCACAGACTCCCAAGAACAAGGCCAACCTGCTCCCCAACGAACAGTGGGTTTCGCTGTTCAACGGCAAGAGTCTCACCGGGTGGATCAAAGTCGGCGCCGAGGATTGGACCGTGGAAAACGGCACCATCCATGGGCAGGGGGTGAGCAAGCAGTACGGCTACCTCATGACCGAAAAGAGCTACAAGGACTTCTGGCTGTCCCTGCGCTTCAAGTGCGAGGCCGACGGCAACAGCGGAATCTACTTTCACACTCGCTTCAAGCCGGGCACGGTGGATGTCGCCTCGGGCATGCAGTTCGAAATCGACCGGACTGAGAATCACCATAACGGCGGACTGTATGGCGACGATCGCGGCTGGATCGCCTGGCCGTCCCCGGAGTTTGAGTACGTAATGCGCCCCACCGATTGGAACGACATGCTCATGAAGGTGGAAGGCAATCACATGGTCTGCATCATCAACGGGATCACGGTGATCGATTTCACCGACCCTAAGCCTAAATCGTTCGATGGCGGGATCGCCCTGCAACTGCACTCCGGGGGCGAAGGCAATATGCGGTTTAAGGATATCGCCGTGCGCGATCTGTCGCGGCGGTAAGACAGGCGGCCTATCGCACCATGGACCCGTTTCCAATCGCCAAGAACTCGTGGGGAGTGGGCGATACCCGGGAAGTCGAGCAGCAGCGCCTGCGCCAGGAAATCGGCGTCTCGTACGATTCCTACCGCCGCATCTACCTGGCCGACGGCCACGAGTGGTCGATTGTGGGACAAATCGCGCGCGACGATGGCAAGAAATACTACATCCTCGAGTGCGTCGGATAGATTTCCGCCCCTTTTTGCAAACTTTTTCGGCCACGCGGCGTACTTACTGGTAAGCCATGGCCGAATTCCTCTTTGATCTCCGATTTGCATTGCGCAGCCTGCGGCGCAGTCCTCTCTTCACCGCGGTCGCCGTGGCGTCGCTGGCCCTCGGCATCGGCGCCAATACCGCCATCTTCACCCTGATCGACCAATTGATGCTGCGCCTCCTGCCCGTGGCGCGGCCCGAGCAACTCGTCATGATCTGGTCCACGGGGCCGCACATGGGAAACAATCGCGGAACCCGCATGGCGTCCTACCCCATGTACCAGGATTTTCAGAAGAAGGCGGAGGCGTTTTCGAGCGTGTTCTGCCGCCGCGGCGTCGCCGTATCCCTCAGCTTCAACGGGCAGACCGAGCGCGTCAATGCGGAACTGGTATCCGGCAACTATTTTCAGTCTCTCGGGGTGCGCCCGGCCATCGGGCGCGTGTTTTCTCCCGAGGAGGACGACCGCGTCTACAAAGGCCATCCCTCCGTCGTGCTTGGCTACGATTATTGGGTGACGCGCTTCGCCGCCGACCCCAAGGTCATCGGGCAGAAGCTGCTGGTGAACAACTATCCCCTGACCATTGTAGGCGTCTCCGCGCAAGGCTTCACGGGCCTGGACCCGGCGCGTTCGGAGCAGATCCGCATCCCCATTCAGATGAAACCGCTGATGACGCCGGGGTGGGACTCTATCGGCGACCGCCGCAGCCAGTGGATCCAGATGTTCGCGCGCATGAAGCCGGGCTTCACCGTGAACTCCGCCCAGGCATCGCTCCAGCCCTTGTTCATCCAGACGCTGCGTGAAGAGTTGACCCTGCCGGAAATGAACGACATCTCCAACTACAACCGGGACCGTTTCCTGGCGAGAAAGATACTCATGGAGCCGGCGGCCAACGGCTACTCGCAGATGCGGCGCGATTTCTCCACGGCGTTGACCGTGCTCATGTGCATGGTGGCGATGGTTCTGTTGATCGCCTGCTTCAACGTGGCCAATCTGATGATCGCCCGCGCCATCTCGCGGCAGAAGGAAGTGGCCGTGCGCCTGGCCGTCGGAGCCTCGCGCTGGCAGTTGCTGCGCCAGTTGATGATTGAGAGCCTGGTGCTTTCCCTGGCCGGCGGCGTGGCCGGACTGTTTCTGTCCGTGGCCATCATCCGCGGCCTGCTGCATTTCCTCCCCGGAGATTCTTCCACGCTGATGTTGCGCGCGGAGCCGGACCTCCGCATCCTGGCCTTCAATGGCGCGCTCGCCCTGCTTACCGGCGTGTTGTTCGGTCTCGCCCCGGCGCTGCAATCGCTCAAGGTGGACCTGTGGAACACGCTCAAGGACGTGGTCGGCGCCGTCTCCGGCAGCGGCGGCTCGGTCCGACTCCGCAAAAGCCTGGTCGCCGCGCAGGTGGCGTTTTCCTTCCTCCTGCTGGTGGGCTCCGGACTCTTCGTGCGCACCCTGGCCAATCTGCAGCAGACCAACGCCGGCTTCCAGGCCATCGATAACCTGGTCACCTTTCAGGTGGACCCGGCCCTCAACGGATATTCTGTGCCGCGCTTGCAGGCCTTCTACCGGCAACTGCTCGAAAATGTGCGCGCCACCCCGGGTGTGAAATCGGCGGGCTTCGCCATGGTGCCGGTGCTCAGCGGTGGCGAGTGGGATTCCTCCATGTCGGTGGAAGGCCACAAGAACCAGGACAGCGAAGATAACCAAGCCTTCATGAACGGCCTCTCCAGCGACTACTGGAAGACCATGGGCGTGCCACTGGTGGCCGGGCGCGATTTCGACCATCGCGATGCCGGGAAGAAGACTACCGTGGCGATTGTCAATCGCAAGTTTGCCACCCACTTCTTCGGGGACAAGAGCCCCCTCGGCCGCCATATCGGCTTCGGCAGCGGTCCCAAAACCAAGCTCGATATCGAGATTGTCGGCGTCACGGAGGACTCGCTCTATGAAGGTCCGCGCGAGGGGGTGCACCGTCAGGTATTCGTGCCGTTTGCGCAGGCTGACTACCCCGCCGGCGTGGCGTTCTACATCCGGACGTCGATGGATTCTAAAAGCATGTTTACCGCGCTGCGCCGCAAGGTGCGGGAGCTCGATGGCGGCATGCCGGTCTACGAGATGAAGACCCTGGAGCGCCAACTGGATGAGACGCTGGGCACGGAGCGCCTGATTGCGGTGCTGTCGGCGGCCTTCGGTCTGCTGGCCACGGTGCTGGCGGCGCTGGGGTTGTACGGCGTGATGGCATTCATGGTGGCGCGCCGCACCAAGGAGATTGGCCTCAGGATGGCGCTCGGCGCGCCGCGGGCGCAGGTGGTATGGATGGTGATGCGAGAGACGCTGGTGCTGGTAGCCGCCGGCCTCGCCATCGGAATTCCGGCAGCGCTGGCCGTGAGCAAATATGTCTCCACGCAGTTGTTCGGCGTCAAGGCTACCGATATCGCTTCGGTGAGCGCGGCGCTAGTCATTCTGGCGTTGGTGGCGGCCGGCGCAGGCTTCCTGCCCGCGCGCCGCGCCAGCACCATCGACCCGATTCAGGCATTGCGATATGAATAAAGGAGAGACGCGATGAAGTACGTAGTAGTCATTGCATTGTTGGCGGTGATGCCGGCCTTGGCGGACTGGCGCTGCAAGGGACGGGAGCAATCGCGCCAGGCCGTTGCCGAAGCCCGCCGCGCGCGCGGTGAAGCCATGCGTGAGGTGGCGCGGGCCCGCCGGGGGGTGCTGCGGGAATTAGATTCGGCGCATCGCGAATGGCGGACCGAACTGCGCCAGGCCCAGACGGAGGTCGCTCGCGAAATGCGCCAGTTCCACGAGGAAATGCGCCGCGCCGGCCGCCCCTTCCGCACCTGGCGCTAACCCCCCGCGCCCTCTGGCATACTATTTCTCAAGCCGTCCTCATGCCGGAGCGTGCCTCTCACCAAGACCGGCGATCGCCACCAGCAGAACATCGCGCCGTTGGCCACCGTCATCGTCTCATCGGAAGACAACGCCAGTGGGCAAACCGGCGAGGGCGTGGCCGATGGCCAGCCCGATGCCAACGAATGGGCCAGCGCGGGCGAAGGCGAGGGCGCGTGGATCACCCTCACTTGGAACCACCCCGCCACCGTCACGGAGATCGATCTCTATGACCGGCCAGATCCCGTCGACAACGTGCTCAGTGGCACCCTGACCTTCGACGATGGGGGTGTGATCGTGGGGCGCGCCTTGCCCGCCGGCGGCACGCCCGAGCACGTCACCTTCCCGCCGAAAACCCTCCGCTCCGTCACCTTCCACATCGCGCAAGCCCAGGGCCGCAATGCCGGATTGGGCGAAATCATGGTCATCGGCACGCTGAACTGAGCAATAAGGCTCGGACGTTCTGCCCCCCGCTTCAAAAAGGGTCCGCGGCTGCATTCGGAAATGCAAACTCGGCATCCTGCTTGCCTGTTAGGATCCTGGCTTTTGGGATATAGTATTGAGTTATGGCATTCCCTAAGTGCGCGATCACTCGTGTAACCCTGATTTTGGCCGGGGCCGCGGGCCTCTGGGTCGCCTGGGCACAACAGCAGCCGCGCCCGGCGCTCACCATTGAGAAGGTAACGGAAAATCTCTGGGTCATCGTGGGCAACGGCGGCAACGTAGCCGTCATGCCAACCAGCGAAGGCGTCATCGTGGTGGACGATAAGTTCGCCGAGGACGCTCCGGCCATCCTTGCCAGGATTAAGACTATCACCGACAAGCCGGTTCGCTACGTTTTGAACACCCATCATCACGGCGATCACACCGGCGGCAACGCGGCCATGCTCGCGGCCAACGCCGAAATAATTCTTTCCAGGAACGCGCGGGCCAATATGGTGACCGGGAATCAGTCGGGCCTTCCCCATCTCACCTTTAGCGACGAACAACAGGTCTTTCTCGGCGGCAAACAGGTTGTCGCTAAGTATCTGGGGCGCGGTCACACCAACGGCGACGCTGTCATCTACTTTCCGGCCGAGCGCGCACTGCATACCGGCGACCTCTTCGTCACACCGGGCGCGCCCTTCTGCGACACCGCCAACGGCGGCAGCATTAAGGATTGGGACGCCACCATCCAAAAGGTGCTCCAGTACGATTTCGATATCGTGATTCCGGGTCACGGTCCAGTCTCGAAAAAGGCGGATCTGGTGAAGTGGGTGCAAACCCTCGCCACCGTTCGGGCGCGCATCAAGGCGGCTTGCGCCGGTGGCGTGGGGGACGCGGCCAAGCGCATCGACCTGAAGGATCTCGGCATGGGCGCGGGCGGCGGCTTGTTCGATCGCGGCGTTCCCGGTATGTGCCAGGAACTCGCCCAGTAGAAGCCCTCCTTGCTCGCGCCGTCCTTTGTCCCGCCGCAGCCCGGTCTACTTCGGTAAGTCGAAGGCCGATCCGACTCTGCTATACTGATGGCTTATGACACTGGTCAACGTCGCGCGGCATCATCACCATAGCCATGCCATCCTGCGACGGGCCCTGTCCTGATTTTCACTTCATCCGAATCGGAAAGGACGCCCGCCGCGAAAACGGCGGGCTTTTTTATTGGTGCAATGGGTAGTATTACAATGAATCTCGATTTCGAAAAGTCAGGCGGACTGATCACCGCCGTGATCCAGGATCACGCCAGCGGTCGCGTCCTCATGGTCGGCTTCATGAACGAAGAGGCCTTTCAAAAAACTGTGGAAACCGGCTTTGCCACCTTCTGGAGCCGCTCCCGCCGCAAACTGTGGCTCAAGGGCGAAAGCTCTGGCCATCACCTCCTGGTCAAGGAGATCTCCACCGATTGCGACCGCGATGCCGTGCTCGTCAAGGTGGAGGCGCAGGGCCCCGGTGTCTGCCATGAGGGCTACCAAAGCTGCTTCTTCCGCCGCTTCGAAGATGGCCAGTGGAAGGTGAGCGAAGCCCAAACCTACGATCCCCAAGCGGTCTACGGAGGAAAACAGTGAAACTCAAACTCGGCATTCCCAAAGGCAGCCTGGAAAACGCCACCATCGATCTCTTCCGCCGTGCCGGATTCCAGATCGCTACCTCCAGCCGCTCCTATTTCCCCACCATCGACGATCCTCAAATCGAGTGCATGCTCATCCGCGCCCAGGAAATGGCGCGCTACGTCGAAGACGGCATTCTCGACGCCGGTCTCACGGGCCGCGATTGGATCGAGGAGAACGAGGCCGATGTGGTCGCGGTAGCCGACCTGATTTACGCCAAGCAGAGCTTCGGCAAAGTACGCTGGGTTCTGGCCGTGCCGGAGTCGTCGGTCTTCCGCACGGTGCACGATCTCGCCGGCAAGATCATCGCCACCGAACTGGTGGCCACCACCAAGCGCTACATGAAGAAGCACGGTGTCGAGGCCAAGGTGGAATTCAGTTGGGGCGCCACCGAAGTCAAGCCGCCCGTACTCGCCGACGCCATTGTGGAGGTCACCGAAACCGGCTCTAGCCTGCGCGCCAACAATCTCAAGATTATCGATACGGTGATGGAATCCAACACTCAGTTGATCGCCAACAAGGCATCCTGGGAAGACGCGAAGAAGCGGCGCAAGCTGGAAGATATTCACATGCTGCTTGATGGCGCCATCAACGCCCTCGGCAAAGTGGGGCTCATGCTCAACGTCCACAAGGACAATCTGGCGGCCGTGCTGGCTGTACTCCCGGCGCTCAAGCGGCCCACCATTTCGCACCTTAGCGACGACCAGTGGCTGGCGGTCAACACCATCCTGGATGAGACCACCGTGCGCGACATCATTCCCCGGTTGAAGCAAGCGGGCGGCGAGGGAATTGTGGAATACCCGCTCAACAAGATCGTACTGTGATCCGCATACTCGAGAGCCAACAGGTCGGCCGTCTGTTGGCGCGCAAAGCGGCCCGTTTCACCGAAGCAGAGGCCGTGGTGCGGCCCATTCTGGATGCCGTCCGCCAACGCGGCGATCGCGCGCTGATGGAATACGCGCGCCAGTTCGACCACCTGGAGCGCAAGAGTGTGCGCGTGCCGGAATCCGAACTTCACGCCGCGCGCGAGGGGTTGACCCCGGAATTCCGCGCGGCCGTGGAGACCGCTGCCGCCAATATCCGCACCTACGCGCAGCGCCAGATGCCGCGCGAGTGGACGGCGCAAACCAAGCCGGGGTTGAAGCTCGGCCAGATCGTGCGCCCGCTGGATACCGTAGCCGCCTACATTCCGGCGGGGCGCTACCCGCTGCCCTCCACCGTGCTGATGACCGCGATTCCGGCGCAGGTGGCGGGCGTGGCCAATATCTGCATCGCCTGCCCCAAGGCGGTGGGCGAGGTCTTCGGCACCGCGGACCTGCTGGGCGTGCGCCAGGTATTTCAGATGGGCGGCGCGCAGGCCATCGCCGCCTTCGCCTTTGGCACGCGCACCGTGCCGCGCGCCGACCGCATCGTTGGGCCGGGCAACATTTACGTCGCGGCCGCCAAGAAATTGCTCGCTGGCGAAGTCGGTATCGATTTCATCGCCGGGCCTACCGAGATCCTGATCATCGCCGGCGACGGCGATCCCCGACACTACGCTGCCGATATGCTGGCCCAGGCCGAGCATGATGTGGATGCCTCGGCCATCCTGCTGACCACCTCCAAGCGCCTGGCTCTGGCAGTGGCGTCCGAAGTGGAGCGCCAGTTGCGCACTTTGCCCACGGCTCCAGTGGCGGCCAAATCGATTGCCAAAAACTCGGCCATCATCTTGGTGCGCTCGGTGGAAGAAGCCTTGGAGATTTCCAACCGTTTCGCGCCCGAGCACATGAGTATTCCGGACGCTTCGCTCTTACCCGGTATCCTTCACGCCGGCAGCGTGTTTGTCGGCCCCTACAGCCCTGAAGCGGCGGGCGACTACGCATCCGGCCCCAATCACGTTCTTCCCACCAGCGGCGCCGCCCGCCAGCGCGGCGGCCTCTCCGTCACCGACTACCTGAAGGTAATCGCAGTCCAGGAATTGAGTCAGCCGGCGCTGCGGAAACTGGCCTCATCCATCACCACCCTGGCGCGCGCCGAAGGTCTGGAAGCCCACGCCAGAAGCGTCGAGGTGCGCCTATGATCCCGTCACCACGGACTCTTCCCAAAGCTGCCAATCCCGCACACATTGTGGGGCGGACCCCCTGCTCTGCGCGGGTCCCCCTGGACCCGCTTCTCAGGCATGCCGCGCAAGCCGGCGAAGGCGTCGGCTGCGCACCAGAGGGTCCGCCCCACATCCCACTCCCGGAATCCCTATGACCTCTCTAAAACTCCCCTCAGGCGCCATCAAGCCTCGCCCCGCCGTCCTCGCCATGGCGCCCTATTCCCCGCCCACGGGCGAACGCGCCGACAAACTGCGCCTCGATTTCAACGAAAACACGGTGGGCTGCTCCCCCAAAGTGATCGACTTCCTCAAAGCCAACCTTTCTGCCGCGGACCTCGCCATCTACCCCGAGTACACCGCCGCCAAGCAAGCCATCGCGCGCTACTTCCACGTCTCGCCCGACCAGTTTGTTTTCACCAACGGCACCGACGAGGCCATCCAGGTCTTCATCAATACCTATATAGATGACGGTCAGGAAGTGCTCGTGCTCAAGCCGGCGTATGCCATGTACCGCTTCTATGCCGAAGTCGCCGGAGCCAAAATCAACGAAGTGGCGTATCCCCAGCCGGAGATGGAGTTTCCGCTCCAGCAAGTGCTCGACGCCATCACGCCCCAAACCCGCGCCGTCATCCTATCCAACCCGAACAACCCCACAGGGACCGGCCTGAGCCTGCTCGCCATTGAGCGCATCCTGTCGCGCGCCAGGCACGCCGTCGTCATGGTGGACGAAGCCTATTACGAATTCTCCGGCGTCACCGCGCTCACCGAAATTGAACGCGTGCCGCACCTTTTCGTTTGCCGCACTTTCTCCAAAGTGTTCGGCATGGCGGGGATGCGCCTGGGATGCCTGTTCTCGCACCCGGCGAATATCCAATACCTGCGTAAGGCCCAGTCGCCCTACAGCGTGAATTCCCTAGCCGTGATGGCCGCGCAGGCGGCGGTAGCCGATACCTCGTACATTGAAAACTACGTCGCCGAAGTGCTGGCCGCGCGCGAACTGCTCTGCGTTGGCCTCGAGAAACTCGGCATCGCCTACGTGCCCAGCTCGGCCAATTTCGTGCTCGGCCATTTCGGCAAGCGCGCCATCGAAGTGCGCGACCGGCTGCGCGACCAAGCCATCCTGGTGCGCGACCGCAGCTACGAAGCGCCCGGCTGCGTCCGCATCACCGTGGGCACGCGGGTCCAAACCCGCCGCCTGCTGGAAGCGCTGGAAGAGATCTGGAACCAATGAATCAACCTCTGATCGTATTCGACATGGACGGCGTTCTGGTGGACGTCACCGAAAGCTATCGCGAGAGCATCGCCCGAACCGTCAAGCACTTCACCGGCGTCGACCTGACTCGTGAACAGATTCAGGCCTACAAGAACCAGGGCGGCTGGAACGACGATTGGAAACTTACCCATCACATCATCACAGCCGCCGGAAAAGAGATCCCCTTCGAAACCGCCAGGGATTACTTTCAATCCATCTTTCTGGGTAACGGCGAAGGGGGCCTCATCCTTCGCGAAGAATGGGTGGCGCGCCCCGGCGTGCTCGAACAGCTCAACCGCCAATTCCAGTTCGCGGTCTTCACCGGACGTCCCAAAACTGAAGCCCAACTCACCTTGAGCCGCTTCGCCGGCGGCGTGGTCTTCCATCCCGTGATCGGCATGTACGACGTGGAGAACCACAAACCGCACCCCGAGGGTCTGCTGCGCATCCTCCAGACCAACCCTGGCCGCAAGGTCTACTACATCGGCGATACCGTGGATGACGCGCGTTGCGCGCGCGCCGCCCAGGTCCCGTTCATCGGCATCGCCGCGCCCTCCAACCCGCGCTACCTCGACCTGGTCTTCCTCCTCCAGGAGGAAGGCGCCCACGCCATCGTCGATGACATCAATTTCCTGCAAGAGGTCTTCGCCGCATGAGAACCGCCACTATACAGCGCGATACCAAGGAGACACGCATCTCCGGCATTTTGAAAATCGAAGGCCGCGGCCGCTATGACATCTCCACCGGCATCCGGTTTTTCGACCACATGCTGGAGTTGTTCACCAAACACGGCGGCTTCGACCTCACGCTGAAGGCCGAAGGCGATCTCGACGTGGACCAGCACCACACCGTGGAAGATGTGGGCATCGTGCTGGGCCAGTTGTTCGCCAAAGCGCTGGGCGACCGCAAGGGCATCAACCGCGCGGGTTACTTCGTCTTGCCCATGGACGAGACCCTCGCCGTGGTCGCGGTGGATCTCGGCGGACGCCCCGCCCTGGTCTATAAGGATCTGGTCAGGGTGAGGCTGGTGGGCGATCTGCAAACCGAACTCGTCGAGGATTTCTTCGGCGGCTTCGTGCACCACGCCGGCGCCAACCTGCACGCCAAGGTACTGTACGGCCGCTCCAACCACCACAAATTGGAAGCCATTTTCAAGTGCTTCGCGCGCGCCATGAAGTTTGCCTGTTCCACGGACGCGCGCCTCAAGGGTCAACTTCCCTCCACGAAGGGGCTGTTGTGATTGCCATCTTCGATTACGGCGCGGGCAATCTGCGCAGCGTGCAGAACACCCTCGGCGAACTGGGCTGCGAGTACACCCTGGTGCGCGAGTCGGCCGGATTGCTCGCGGCCACCAAAATCCTGCTTCCCGGCGTGGGCCATTTCGGTCAAATGATGCGCGCGCTGGATGCCCTGGAAGTCCGCCAGACGCTGATTGAACGCATTACCGACGGCGTGCCTTTCCTCGGCATCTGTCTCGGCATGCAGGCGTTGTTTGATGCCAGCGAAGAGGCCCCGGAAGTCCGCGGCCTCGGCATCTACCCCGGCACGGTGCAGCGTTTCCCCATGGGTGCGCGTGTTCCCCACATGGGCTGGAACGAGCTCGAAGTGCGCCCCGGATCGAAGCTGATTCACCATCTGAACGCCCGCCCCTACGTGTATTTTGCGCACAGCTACTACGTGCCCGAAGACCCTCGTGCCAGCGCCACCTGCACCTATGAACTCCGCTACACCGCCGCGCTCGAATGCGGCAACGTGTACGGCGTCCAGTTTCACCCCGAGAAATCCGGCGCGGTCGGGCTGAAAATCGTCCGCAACTTCCTGGAGACCGCATGAGGGAAGAGTCTATTCTACGCAGAGACGCGGAGGCGCAGAGACAAGCGCAGAGAACGTCAGGAACAAGGCCAACCGGCGCGTGGCGAACCCTGCGCCGGCCATCTATCTCGTTTTTGCGTTTCCTCCTCTCTGCGCTTATCTCAGCGTCTCTGCGGCTCTGCGGTGAAAGGCCCTCCCCGTGTTAGCCAAACGTATCATTCCCTGTCTCGATGTCACCGGCGGACGCGTCGTCAAGGGCGTCAACTTCGTCAACCTGCGCGATGCGGGCGATCCGGTGGAACTCGCCGAACGCTACAACCGCGATGGCGCCGATGAACTGGTCTTCCTCGATATCACCGCCTCTAGCGACGCCCGCGAGATCATGGCCGACGTGGTGGCCCGCACCGCGCGCCAGGTGTTCATCCCGCTGGCCGTCGGCGGCGGCATCCGCTCGGTGGGCGACGCGCGGCGCATCCTCATGTCCGGCGCCGACAAGGTCACCGTCAACACCGCCGCCGTGCGCCGTCCCGAACTGATCACCGAACTGAGCAACGAATTCGGCGCGCAGGCCGTCGTGCTGGCCATCGACGCTCGCCGCCATGGACCCGGCGGATGGCACGTCTTCACGCGCGGTGGGCGCGACGACGAGGGGCTCGATGCGGTGGCGTGGGCCGCGCGCGGCGAAGCGCTCGGCGCCGGCGAAGTCCTGCTCACTTCCATGGATAGCGACGGCGTGCAGGACGGTTTTGATTGCCGCCTCACCCAGGCCGTCTCGCGCGCCACCCACATTCCGCTCATCGCCAGCGGCGGGGCGGGGAAGCCGGAGCACTTCATCCGCGTGCTGACCGAGGGCCTCGCCGATGCCGCCCTTGCGGCCTCCATCTTTCATTACGGGACTTACACAGTGAATCAACTCAAGGAAGAACTGGACAAACACGGTATTTCGGTGCGGGTGACGGCATGATCGTTCCCTGCATTGATCTGATGGATGGCAAGGTGGTCCAGTTGGTCCAGGGGCGCGAGAAGGCGCTGGAGGGCGATAGCCCCGAGGAGATGCTGCGCAAATTCGCCGCGTTCCCTGAAATCCAGGTGATCGATCTGGATGCCGCCCTGGGCCGCGGGTCCAACGACGAACTGGTGCGCATGCTGGCCGACAAAGCGGTGTGCCGCGTCGGCGGCGGCGTGCGCACGGTGGACCGCGCGCGCACGCTGCTCGCGCAGGGCGCCCACCGCGTGATCGTCGGCACCAGCGCGTTCATCAAGGGCGGCATCAATGAAGAGCTTCTGTCCGCTTTGCGCGATGCCGTGGGCCGCGAACGCTTGACCATTGCACTCGATTCTAAAGGCGGCCGCATTGTGGTCAAAGGCTGGCAGGAAGCCACCGCTTTCACCGCCGAAGAGGTGCTGGCGTCGCTCGAGCCCTATTGCGCAGGCTTCCTGTGCACCTATGTCGATAAGGAAGGCATGATGCAGGGCACGGACCTCGACTGGTTCCGCCGGCTGCGTGCCGCCACCACTTTGGAAATCACCGCGGCCGGCGGCATCACGACTCTCGAAGAGGTCAAGGCGCTGCTCGCCATGAACATCGATGCGGCGCTCGGCATGGCGATTTACACCGGCCGTCTCAAGCTGGAAGACCTGGCCGCGGTGGGACAGGCCTCCTGACCAGGCCTCCTGACCTGTCTATGCTACTTCGGCGCCACCATGACTGGGATGGCCCGCCGTCGGCCAGCTTCCCGGTGAGCTTGGGCTCGGTGGCTAAGGCGAGCATCGCCAGGGAGAGAACCAGCGCAAGGGCGCGCAGGCCCGTCATACCTACGTCTTCGGGGTAGTGCGGAACATGGCGATGGCTTCGATTTCGATGAGCAGTTCCGGGCGGCAGAGAATCGCCTGTATCCCGGTGGAAGCAGGGACGGGGTCGAGTTTCTGCTGGCGGAAAAACTCGGTCCGTTCCTCGTTGAACGCCGCGTAATCGCGCTCGATGTCGCGCAGGTAGCAGGTGGTGCGCACGATGTCGTGCCAGGTGGCGCCTTCGGCTTCGAGCAGGCCGGTAATGTTCTGGTAGGTGCGGCGTAACTGAGCCCGGAAGTCGCCGATGTGCACGCTGCGTCCTTCCTCGTCGATGCTGGCGGTCCCGGAGATCAGCAGGATGGCGAGACCGTTGAGGTCAATACGCATGCCGCGTACAAAGGAGCTAGGCTTGGCGTAATCGTAGGCCTCGTTGAGCACCCGGAGGTTGGTGATGGCGCGTTTTTCCACAGGCAGTGCCGCCAGATTTTGCAAGAGGTCAGCTTCCAGGGTCATGCCTAATAATACCTGAATCTCTCTAAGAGTTGCTGTAAAACTCAGCAGTTACACTTTTTTACATCAATGGCGGGGAGTGGGGGAGGGGGCTATGCCTTGCGCCGCGTTCTGCCGATGTTAGGAAGAACGGCATCAATCCAGGTCCATTGCGGCTTATTAGTCACCGAGCATTTCGATCCAAAGCCGGATTGTCAGGTCGTGCCGCTCCGGGACCGCCAGATACGGGCGTAGTTCCAAACGATAGCGATCTTCAAGGACCGTGAGATCGAGCGGCACAGCACGGGCCAGGAATTTCACGTCCTCCCGATCTCGGGCCGAGTTACGTTCGAGCTTCGACAACGCGAGGTCGTAGGCGTCGAGCCCCAGGAGTCGCAGGCGTCGATAGGCGGACGGGAACATTGGTGTGAGCCGCTCCTCGAAGCTGTCGGGCACTGTGACGATGCTCACGTGCTGGAGGCACACGCCGTGCTTGTTGTGAAGCGTCGACCCCATTCCGGCAAGCGATTCAAGGTTGGTGGCTTCGCCGACGGGAACCACGGACAGGTAATCGACATCGACGGTCGGCCGCGGTAAGCCGTACAACATGGCGATGGTGAATCCACCGATGCAGCGGAGTTCAACGGCTTGAATAAGGACCTTGTCGATATCAAGGAAGAAAGAATGCCAGGGTTCGGGTGGCCGCTCACGCAGCATATGGCAGGTGCTTCGCTTCGAGATCGGTCAGAAGGTTCCAGTGTTGGGCGACGGCTGGGCGCCCCTGTCTGAGCCATCGCCGTTCCGCCTGAGAGAGCGACTGCTGGCACAGCGTGTCCTCGCGCACCAGACGCGATCGTTCCAGAACTTCTTCCAACTCGCGTAGACTACTTCGGGCCGCTTCCGCGTTGTGCTTTTCAGCCACCCGCCGGCCGAGCGTGACTATGAAGCCAAGCCGGTTCTGAGCATCGCGCATTTTGGCCTCGCGGGTTAGCCACTGCCAATCGAGATCGTGGTACTCAACAACGAGCCAAGGCAGGCTCTCAAGGACTCGGACCTCCAGATCATCGCGAGAGACGGCGGCGAGCAGGATAACCGCGGGATTCCAACTGAGCCCCCCGCGCAGGTGCCGAAACCCGCGATATCCGAGATTGGCAAGGGCTTGGGCGAGCGATGCTGAGTTCCACGAATCCAGGTCGCCGATTTCGAGAGGCAGGACAGACGCCGGCAGTCGATAGAGATCCACCATCTTGAACCCGAGCCGATGCGTCACCCGGCGCCGGCCGTTTTCCATCAGCGCGAGGTACGCCTGTGAGACGCCCAACTGCCGGGCGGCGCGTTGTTGCGTGAAGCCGGCCGCCTGGCGGGCGGATCGCAGTTGGTCTGGGCGGAAAGTCCACACCGACCCATTATAACAAAATGTGTAATAGTTGGGTAAGCCTGTGGAAGTGTGTCTCCACCTGAGGCGTGAACGGGTGCGGGGCAACCAGCGCCGCAACCAGTGCTCGCGCTGGCACCGGAAACCGCCCGTGGGGTGATTAGTCGGTGGTGAAATTGAAGATGTCGGTGTTGGTGCGGACTACGATGTGGCCGAAGCCGAGCACTTTGCCGTCGGTGGGGAAGAAGACGGCGCCGTCGGTGGACTCGCCGGGCATCATTTTGGTTTGGACCAGTGCCAGGGCGCTGGCGGCGGCGGCGGCCTTCAGTTTCACCGACCCCATGGCGAGGACGCTCTGGCGGCGCTGTTCGTAGCCGTTGGTGGATTTGAGGCGCTGATTGCCGTAAATCGAGTTCTCGTAGCTCGTGATTAGCTTGATGACGTCGCTGGCGCTGCCTTTCTGCTCCAGCAAGCTGACGACGACGCGGGCGGCGGATGCGCGCAGCACCACGCCGTCGAGGCGAACAAAAGTGAAATCCTCGGGCCGGATGATGTAGGGGGCCTTCGAACCATTGGAAACGGCCACCTGGAGGATGGCATAATCATGTAGGCGCTGCGGCAGCGTGGCGAACATAATGGTCACGCCGGATTTCGTAAGTGTTTGATACTTTAAGCCATTCGACTCAAATTCGATGACCTGGGCGTGGCCGCGTCCTAACCACAGGACGAGCGCGAGGGCACATGCCCAGAGAAGCCGGTTCATGAGACAATTCTACGATACGGGCGGAGCCCTGTTGGGAAAGAAATAAACCATGCCAACTGAGTACAGGCAGATTGCGAACGCGGGGATCCGGCCAAGCCGGCACAGTCTGGAGGAGCAGGGGTTCCGCAACCTCAATGTTGCGTACTGGAATCTTGGTACGGCGCAGTTGCTGGAGCACGCCATCCAGCGCAGGGAAGGGACGCTGGCCAGTGGCGGCTCGTTCGTAGTCCGCACCGGGCAATTCACGGGGCGTTCGCCCAGAGACAAATTCGTAGTGCGGGACGAGACCACCGCTGCCCAAGTGCAATGGGGGGACGTCAACCAGCCGCTGTCGGAGGCGCATTTCGACCGGCTGTACTCCAAGATGATGGCCTTCTGGCAGGGTCACGATGTGTATGTGCAGGATTGCTTTGTTGGCGCGGATGCGGAATACGGGATGCCTATCCGGGTGGTGAGCCAACTGGCGTGGCACAATCTGTTTGCGCGGCAGCTTTTCATCCGGCCGGACGCGCAGAAGACGGGTGATCACGTGCCGCGGTTTTCGATTCTTTTTGCGCCGGATTTCCAGGCCAACCCGGCGGAGGACGGCACCAATTCGGAAGCCTGCATCGTGATCAATTTCAAGAAGCGCGTGGTGCTGATCTGCGGGACTAGCTACGCGGGGGAAATGAAGAAATCGGCCTTCACGATTCTGAACTACCTGCTACCGGAACGCGGGGTGTTCCCGATGCACTGTTCCGCGAACACGAGCGCGGCGGGCGAGGTGGCGCTGTTCTTCGGGCTTTCGGGGACGGGGAAGACGACGCTTTCGGCGGATGCGGAGCGGCGGCTGATCGGCGACGACGAGCACGGCTGGAGCGACAACGGGGTGTTCAATTTCGAGGGCGGCTGTTACGCCAAGTGCATACGGCTCTCCGAGGAGAACGAACCGCAGATCTGGAAAGCGATCCGCTTCGGGACGGTGCTGGAGAACGTCGCGATGGATGCGGAGACGCGGCTGCTGGATTTCAATTCGGAGGTGGTCACGGAGAATACGCGCGCGGCGTATCCGCTGAAGTTCATCGAAAACGTTGTGATTCCTAGTGTGGGCGGGCATCCGAACCACGTAATCTTCCTGACGGCGGATGCGTTTGGCGTGCTGCCGCCAATTTCGAAGCTCTCGCCGGAGCAGGCGATGTACCACTTCCTGAGCGGATACACGGCGAAAGTGGCGGGTACGGAGCGGGGGCTAGGCAAGGAGCCGCAGGCGACGTTCAGCGCGTGTTTTGGCGGGCCGTTCCTGCCGCGTCCGGCGGCGACATACGCATCGCTGCTGGGTGAGAAACTGCGGCGCCACGCAGCGCAGTGCTGGCTGGTGAACACCGGGTGGGTGGGCGGGCCGTTCGGTATGGGAGAGCGCATGAAGCTGCGCTACACGCGCGCCATGCTCCACGCGGCGCTCGACGGTCAATTGAAGGATGTGGCGGTGGAGCGGCACCCGGTGTTTGGCGTGGCGGTGCCGAAACTGTGTCCGGGAGTGCCGGCGACGCTGCTGGATGCGCGCGGTATGTGGCCGGATAAGGCGGCGTACGACCGCGCGGCGCAAGATCTGGCCATCCGGTTCAATAAAAATTTCGAGAAGTTCTCAGGGGTGAGTAAGGAAATTGCGGCGGCGGCGCCGGGGAGGTAGTAGCGCTCCAAGCCCTCGGCAGGGGCTTGCTCCACGCGGTCCCTTTAAGCGCGTAGAGTGTCCAGGGAACTGCGACGATGTCTGGTGCGGCGAACACGGTTGACCAGGTTCCCGAGCCCACCACGATGCTGCTGATGGGTGCGGGCTTGCTGTTTGCGGGCATTTTCTCGCGCAAAAGCAAAAAGGCCTAAACGTAGGCATTTCAAGCGGGGGACGGAACCTAGGCCCTCGCGATCTCTTCCTCTATCTTCCGCCCGGCCCGCACACTTTCGGCTCTCCGCCCGACAAGCAGTAAGCCAGTGCCATCTCAGGGCTTGCCACCGGTAATCAGGCGGGCGCCGCGGTTGCGCGTGAAGTAGTTGTAGACCCACTCAGTGAACACCAGCAGGCGATTGTCGAACTCCACCAGGTACATGAGGTGTACGAAGACCCAGGTGAACCATGCGGGGAAGCCGGAGATGTGCAGCCTGCCAAATTCGGCGACGGCCTTATTGCGGCCAATGGTCGCCAGATTGCCCTTGTTGAAGTAGCGGAAGGGTGCGGGCTTTTGGCGGCCGGCGACGCGGCGGAGAATCAACTTGGCGACGTAACTCCCCTGCTGCATGGCCACGGGGGCCACGCCGGGCAGCGGCTTGCCGCCCTGATGGGTGAAGCTGGAGAGGTCGCCGATGACGAAGATATCGGGATGTTCGGGGAGGCTCAGGTCCGGTTCCACGACGACGCGTCCGGCCCGATCGAGTTGTGCTCCCGCGCGTTCGGCGAGCACCTTGCCCAAGCGCGAAGCGCGTACGCCGGCGGCCCAGAGCACGGTGTGGGTGGCGATGCGCTCGTCGCGGCCGTTGACGGTGACGGTGACGCCATCGGCATCGATCCGGGTCACGCGGGCGCTGGTGCGGGCGCGCACGCCGAGAGCGATCAACTGGCGCTCTGCCTTGTTGGAGAGGTCCGGCGGGAAGGTGGGCAAGACACGCGGCTCGCCCTCCACCAGCAAGATGGCGGCATCGCGCGGGTCAATGTGGCGGAAGTCGTGGCGCAGGGTATCATTGGCGATCTCGCCGAGCGCGCCCGCCAGTTCGACGCCAGTGGGTCCGCCGCCCACGATGACGAAGTTGAGCCAGGCGCGGCGTGCCGCGGGGTCGGGCTCGCGCTCGGCGCGTTCGAACGCCAGGAGGAGGCGGCTGCGAATCTCAGTAGCGTTTTCGATGGTTTTCAGGCCCGGCGCCACGGCTTCCCACTGGTCGTTTCCGAAATAGTGGTGAGTGGCTCCGGTGGCGACGATCAGGGAGTCGTACGAAATAGCGCCATCGCGGAGGATGACGCGGCGGTTCTCCGCGTCCAGGTCGACAGCTTCGCCCAGCAGCACTTCGGTGTTGCGATTGTTCTTCAGCACGACACGCAAGGGCGAGGCGATTTCACCGGGCGAGAGTCCGCCGGTGGCCACTTGGTAGAGCAGCGGCTGGAAGAGGTGAAAGTTGCGGCGATCGACTAGGGCGACCGATACGGGCGCGCGGCGGAGCGCCTTGGCAAGATACAACCCGCCAAATCCACCGCCGATGATGACTACCCGATGCGGTTGACCGGTATTAGGCTCCACTGTCATTTGGATGGTTTTGGTTGGGAGCAGGATTCCGGGAATCTGCCGCGGATGACGGGGGTCCAGGGCGGAAGACTGCGAGCGCGCTGCGATTTCACAACGGCACGGCATCCCGGAGAACCGAAGCGCGGATGAGAGGGCTCAGCGAGCGGCGAATCACCACTTGTACGCGCCGCTCCAGGAGTTGCTCGAGGTCAGCGACCAGGCTTCCCGGAAACCACGGCGTTGTCTCACCAGTCACGTCTATAAGAAGGTCCACATCGCTTTCGAGCGTCTCTTCCCCGCGAGCCACGGAGCCGAAAAGCCGGACATTACCCGCGCCGTGGCGGTTGGCCCCCCGCAGAATCTCGTCGCGGCGCTCTGTGATGCGCTGGCCCTTACTCATGCATCCATTTTGTATCGTTAGGGTAGGGAACTCGTATCGCAAATTCTCATACGCAAGAAGACCACAAAGCGGGCGGGCACTTACGCCGCCGTCTCGCTCTCGCCCTCATCCGCCGTGAAGTAGGCGCAATCGGGATGGTGGAAGACGATGGCGCTCACGCTGGCCTCCGGCTCCATCATCATGCCTTCCGTCAAACTCACGCCGATATCGTCGGGCTGGAGTAGTTTCCACACGCCCTGCTGATCGTCCAGGTTGGGGCACGCCGGGTAGCCGAAGCTGTAGCGCTTGCCGTGATACTTGGACGTGAAGCGGTCGTGCATGGTCGCGGTGGGCGGATCGGGAAAGCCCCAATCCTCGCGGATGCGGCGGTGCAGCCACTCCGCCGTTGCTTCGGCGGTCTCGATGGCCAACGCCTGAATGGCGTGCGCTTTGAAGAACGCGCCCTCCTTTTTCCACTGCTCGCTCATTTCGCGGATGCCGGCGCCCGCCGTCACCACCATCAGCGCCAGATGATCGCGCTGCCCATCGTCGCCCTCCAGGATGTAGTCGCTCAGGCAGAGCCCGTCGTCGCGGCGCTGCCGGCCAAAGCGGAAGGTGTGAACGGGCGCGACGCCTGTCGGCGCGAACAGATGGATCGCGTTGCCGTCGCGCTCGGCTTCGAAGAACTGCCATACGGCCTTCACCTTCATGAAGCGCCCGGCCTCGTGCTTGACCTCTTCCACGTTGTGGAACAGTTCCAGCGCCTTCTCTTCGTGCTCTGCGAGCGCCTTCTCGAAATTGCCCTTGTACCCTAGATGACGCCCGTAGATCATGAAAGGGTTGATGTAGCTCCACACCTCGGCCAGGTTGGGTACGTCGCGAACGCGGCGATCCAGATACGGCGCGGGCGGGATCGGCAGAGCGGTGCGCACTTTGCGGCTGCGCCGCGTGGTCACGGGCGCGAGCGGTTCCACGGGAGCTTCCACCACCGCGGGCGCTTCCGTGAAGGTGTGGCTGGCCAGCGCGGCCGCGCGCTGCGCCGGGTCCATCAGGCGATTCATCAGGCTGAGCCCGGTCATGGCATCCTTGGCATAGCAGACCGCCTCTCCGTACGCCGGAGCAATCTTGGTACGGGTGAACCTTTCGGAGAGCGCCGCGCCGCCCACCAGGAGGGGCGCCAGAATTCCCGCCGCCCTCAGGTCGGTCGCCGTGATCACCATCTGCTGCGTGCTCTTCACCAGCAGCCCGGATAGACCGATGGCGTCGGGGTGGTGCTCCAGGCACGCCTGAATTAAGACATCGGGCGGCACCTTGATTCCCAGGTTGACCACTTCGTACCCGTTGTTGGCGAGGATGATCTCCACCAGGTTTTTGCCGATATCGTGCACGTCGCCCTTGACCGTGGCCAGGATCACCTTGCCACGCGCCGCCGTGTCCGCCTTCTCCATGAACTGCTCAAGGTGGTTGACAGCCGCCTTCATTGCCTCGGCCGATTGCAGCACTTCGGCCACAATCAGCTCATTGTTGTTAAACAGGCGGCCGACCTCGCTCATGCCGCCCATCAGGGGTCCGTTGATGATTTCGAGAGGCGTCGCACCCTCGGCCCGCTTGCGCTCCAGGTCGGCAACCAAACCGTCCTTGGTGCCTTCGATGATGTAGTTGGCCAGGCGCTGAGCGAGCGGCAGATCCTGCGCGTGCTGTTTGACGCGCGCCCCGGCCCCGCGGAAATGCTCCGCGATAGCCGCGATGTGGAATTGATTGATGGCAGCCTTCTGCGCCGGCGTCTGGGCGCGCCAATCTTCCGGCGCGGTGCGCAGCGATTCGTCTTCCGCATTAGCCGGCGGCGTGTTGAACAGTAGGTGCTCGGCCAGGCGCCGCTCTTCTTCGGGCAGCGACGCAAAGCGCTCCAACTTCTCCGCATTGACAATCGCCAGGTCCAGCCCCGCCTTGGTGCAATGGTAGAGGAAGACCGAGTTGACCACTTCGCGCGCCGAAGCCGGCAGCCCGAAGCTGATGTTGGAAATGCCGAGCACGGTCTTCACATACGGGATGTTTTCCTTCACCAGCCGTATGCCTTCGATGGTCTCCACCGCGCCGCCGATGTAGTTCACGTCGCCAGTGGCGCACGGGAACACCAGCGGGTCGATGATGAGGTCCTCCGCCGGTATCCCGTACTTTTCCGTCAGCAACTGCACGCTGCGCTGCGCCACCGCCAGTTTGCGTTCGCGGGTGAAGGCCTGCGCCTGCAACTTGTCCTCGTCGATCGAACCCACCACCAGCGCCGCGCCGAAGCGTTTTGCGATGGGGCAGAGGCGTTCGAACTTGTCCTCGCCATCCTCCAGGTTGACCGAGTTGATGATGCTCTTCCCCTGGCAGTAGGTAAGCGCCAGTTCCACCGCTTTGGGGTCGGTGGTGTCGATCATGATGGGCGCCTTGATCTTGCGGATCAGCTTCTCGTAAAAGGGTGGGATGTCCTCCATCTCGTCGCGGTCTGCGCTCTGCAAGCAGACGTCGATCACGTGCGCGCCGTTGCGCACCTGCCGCCGCGCGATGTCGGTGGCCTCTTCCCATTTGTCCGCGGCCACCAGGTTCTTGAAGAGGCGCGAGCCGATCACGTTGGTCCGCTCGCCCACCAGCAACGGCCGGTTGCTTTCCTCGGCCTCCACCAGCTCAATGCCCGAGTAGTAAGCGCGATGTTGGCGCCCCGGCAGCGCCCGCGGGCGCTTGCCCTGGATCATCTGCGCGATGGCCCGAATGTGCGCGGGCGTGGTGCCGCAGCATCCGCCGACGAAATTCAGCCAGCCGCGGTTGGCGAACTTCTCCAGTTGCGCCGCCAGCGATTCCGGCGTCTCGCCGAATTTTCCTTCGGAGTTCGGCAGGCCGGCATTCGGGTAGCAGGAGATGCGGTGCGAGGACATCTCATTGAGCGTCCGTATGTGGTCGGTCATCAGGTCCGGACCGGTGGCGCAGTTCATGCCCACGGCCAGCAAGCGATGGTTCTCGATGGAAGCGTAGAGCGCGTCGATGGGCTGCCCGCCCAGCATGGTCCCGGTGCGTTCGATGGTCACCGACGCCACCACCGGAATCTCTATTCCCAGATCGCGCCCCAATTGTTCCACCGCCACCAGGCCCGCCTTGAGGCTGCCCGTGTCGAAGCAGGTTTCGATCAGCAGATAGTCGGCCCCGCCCTCCACCAGACCTTTGGCTTGCAGGTAATAGTCGGCGCGCAGTTCGCCGAACGTGGTGGTGCCGGTGATGTTGAGATCCTTATTGGTGGGCCCGATGGAACCGGCGACGAAGCGCGGCTTGGCGGGCGTGGAATACTGGTCTGCGATCTCGCGCGCCAGTTTCGCGGCGGCGAAATTAAGCTCGTACGCGCGGTCTTCCAGTTTGTTGTCGGCGAGCGCGATCCGCGTGCCTCCGAAGGTGTTGGTCTCAATGATGTCCGCGCCGGCTTCCAGATACTGGCGGTGGATATCCTGGATGACGTCGGGCCGCGTGACGTTGAGGATTTCCGGACAGTTCTCCCGCCCCAGGTAGTCGGTCTCGATGGAAAGCGGCGCCTCATGGATCATCGTGCCCATGGCCCCATCAAGGACGAGTACACGTTGTTCCAAGGCGTCTTTGAGCGCCTGTTGACGCTCCAGGGGATTGGTCATAGGAGGTTTGCTGTTATTAGTTTAACAGGGCAGGCCGCGGACCAGAAAAACCAGAGAAGCATGCCCATCCTTGTCCGGTAACGGCCGGCAGGCGCAG
>JANYAH010000265.1 GCA_025361425.1 Candidatus Solibacter sp.
TTCGTCGCTGATGGCCTTACGGTGGCCAAACCTGTATGGCCACCGTAAGGGTTATTCGAGCTACAGGTTACTTCTGCTGTCCGGATTTGTCGTTTGCCGCCTTCGAGGCTTCGTGTGCTTTACCAGAGTGCTCAAGAGCGACCGCCGAGTGCTTCTTACCGGCTGCGTGGTCGCCTTTTCCATGGTGCTCAGCGGCCATGCGATGAGCCTTGGAGGCCATGTCATGATGCTCAGCTGCTTTGTTATGCGCGTCTTTTGCCATGATTTCCTCTTTGGAATCGAAATTTCGACTCTGTCAATTCCAAGCAAACTATTAACCATTGGGCGTTATCGTCCGCTCATCCCATTCGCACGAAAAACCCACTGGGAGAGCCGTCCATGCGGAGGGCGGGTAGTGGGTGCGGTTACCTTTGGTCACTACCCGGGCTTTCGCAGCCATAGATAGCAGTGGTTGCCGATGCGGCTCGCGCGGGTTGTGCCCAACAGCGGGAGATCCAGGTAACGCAGCGGAAAAAGCAGCCAGCCAAGCGCGAAATGAACGCCGCCGCGCCACCAGCGCCAGGGCAGCAGGCCCTTGACGTATTCGATGCCGATTACCAGCAGCGTCGCGGTGGGGCCGGTGCGCCAGCCTTCGGCGACCACTTCCAGGTCCCCCGCGAGTTGCTTCAGTCCGTCAAGCGTAAAGCGGCGATAGTCCTTCGGGTATTCGTGGAACGGGTGGCAGAAGGGCGTCACCAGATGCAGGTAGCCGCCGGGGGCGAGCACGCGGCGGAGTTCGCCGGCCACGCGGACGGGGTCGCGCACATGTTCCAGCACGGCGTCGCATTCCACGCGTTGGAAGATGCCGTCGGCAAACGGCAACTGCTCCGCATCGGCGGCGATATCGACGCCCGGCATGGGGAAGAGGTCGAGGTTCAGGTAGCCTGGCACGGTGCGGCCGGCGCCGCCGATGTAGAGATTCCAGCGGCCCAGCGGGAAATCGGCGGGCTCGCGCGGGTTCATGACGAAGGGCGCGGGGGGCTCTAGGGCACGGCGGAGGCGGCTGCGGGCCTGGCGCGCACGGTAGCGTTGTTCGAGGGCGGAAGTGTGCCCCACTTACTTAGCCGGCGGCAGAATCTTGAGCTTCGCGGGGAGCGTGAAGAGATCGTCCGGAAGACTCTTGTTGATCTGCACGCTCTCTGAGTAAATCTCGTAGAGTTTCTCGCCGTTGCGCTGGCGGCGAATGCTGAACGGCCACATCACGCCGCCGCCCACGTCGCGGTATTTGGCGAAGAGGGTCTCTTCCGTATCGAAATCCTTGTACTCGGGATTGCGGCGTTTCAGCACCTGGCGGACGGGCAGCTTGGTGGACCGGCTGAAGTAGACGGTCACCGTGAGGCCGTCGGCATCGGTGATATCGACAATCTCCACGGGCAGATTCTCGTAGAGGTCGGTTCCGCGCGAGTAGAAATCGATGCCGGGCTCGTTGAGACGCTGGCGGAGGATATAGAAGACGTTGCGCAGCGTGCCATCCCGCCAGTTTTCGATGCGCTTTGGCTCCATCGGGCGCGCGCCGCGGAAGGTGATTTCCCAGGCGCCGTCCTGGTTGAAGAGCACGCCGCTGGAATCGTCCTTGCCAAAACTCTGGCGCTCGCGGACGGAAGGCTTCCTGGGCACGGGCGTCAGGTAGCGGGTGTAGATTTTGGCAATGGAGAGGCCTTGCAGTTCCTGCCGGAAGAACGAGTAGGCGCGGCCCGTTTCCACGCGGTCTTCCATGGCCAGGTAGGCTTTGCCGCCCACGGCTTCGAGCGCCTCATTGACCACGCGTTTACCGCGCTCGTAGGCGGTTTCGGCGGCTGGCGCGGAGGCGGCCAGCGCCAGCGAAAGTAACAGCAGTCCGGTGCTTTTCATTGCGGTCTTCGGCCAATCTCCAGCGGGTTCAAGCCGGTATTGAGTTTGTAATCTTTCACCACGAGGTCGGCGAACTTACCCCCGCCCTGATTGATGGTGATCTTGAAGGGGACCTTGATACCGCCGACATCGCGGAAATCGTCGTAGACGTCCTCGGAGTAGATGGGCGCGCCGCCCGCCTGCGGGGTGTCGTAGGACACGCGTTTGGGCAAGTGCGTCCGCGGGTCGAATTCCACGCTGGTCACCTGGCCGGTGGTGTCGGTGATCTGCACGCTGGAATCATCCGTTGCGTTGACGCTACGGCCTTCCAAGCGGTCGCTGAGCAGCAGGCGGTAGTAGACGCGGAAGAGATCTCCGAACACTTGGCTGCGTTGCACGCCCACTAGCGCGCCCCATCCCTGCGGGGTGGAGATCCAGCCGGCCTTGCCGTCCGTGTACATGGTGATGTGGCCGGCGGGAAGGGTGGCGTCCTGGCGGAAGGTGGTCGGCGCGACCCATATATCGGTCTGCAAGATTTTCGACCCGCCGATGTTCGCCACGGCGGCGTCGATCAGGTATTCCGCCAGCATGGTGTAATCTTTGACGGCGGCCAGTCTCTCGGCCCCGCCCGCGGCTGCCTGCGCCTTGAGCAGAATCTGCTTGCCTTCCGCCAGGCTGGCATCGCTGCTCTCGGTGACCCTGGGCTGGGCTTCCGGGATGGCGAGATCGAGTTTGCTCACCGCGCCCAGCTTTTCCAGCGGTTCGCCGAACATGGTTGAGTTGGCCGCCACCACCACCGTAAGATTGGCGGGGTTGAGATATTGTTTGGCTACGCGCAGCACGTCGGCGCGCGTCACGGATTCGAGCGCCTTTTGATACTCCGGCAGGTAGTCCTTCGGGTAGCCGTAGTAATCCAGTATCATCTGACTCGCGAACAATTTGGACCGGCTGTCGTGCGTGAAAGCCAGGCTGTTGCCCGCCGCATCCCGGGCATTCCGCCACTCGTCCTCCGTGACTTCGGCGGTGCGGATACGGTCGATCTCCTGCTGGATCGCCTGGATGGTCTCGACGGTAGAGACGCTCCTGGTGCTGCCGGAGATTTCGAACAGTCCCGGGTACGCGTAGCCGGCGTTCCAGGTGGCGCTGACATCGTTGGGAATGCCCAGCTTAGTGCGCAGGCGGTCGGCGATGCGGCTCTGAGACCCGCCGCCCAGGATGCCGGACAGAATTTCGAGCGCGGCATAGTCCTTCCCGTCACGCTGGCCGCCGAGGTGGCCAATCGTAAAGAAAGTCTGCGGAGTATCCTTCTTTTCGGCGAGGAAGACGCCGGGCGAGGCCACGTTTCTTACCTTCGCGAATTCGGGGACGGGCGGCTGCTGCACGGTCCAATCGGCAAAGAGTTTTTCGACCGAGGCCTTCATCTCGGCGGTATTGAAATCGCCCCAAACGCTGAGCATGACGTTGGCTGGAAAGAAGTATCGCCGGTGGAACGCGCGCAGGTCGTTGCGGGAGACGCGGTCGATGGTGGCGTACTCCTGCTGCCACCCGAATGGCGCATTCTTACCGTAGATGAGGTTGGCGAATTCGCGCCGGGCGATGACCCTGGCATTGTCGTTTCGGTGCGAGACGGCGCCGCGCAACTGGCTTTTGGCGAGTTCGATCTTGTCCTGGCGGAAACCGGGCTGGGTGAGCACTTCTTTGAACAGCTGGAGTGTGGCGGCGGCGTGTTCCTTTAGTGCGGCGAAGGACAATGTGCCGGCGGAGTCTCCGATGACGGATTCCATGTTGGAGGCTACATTGTCCAACAGGGTGTCAATCTGTTCCCCGGTTTTGACGGTGGTACCGCCGGTGCGCATAGTTATCCCGGCGAGTTGGGCCAGGCCCACCCGCTGGGGCGGATCCAGGAGGCTGCCCGTGCGCACCAGAGCGATTCCGCTGACCAGGGGCAAATCGTGGTCTTCCAGCAGGTAGAGCTTCATGCCGTTAGGCAGCGTGAAAGTGGCGGAATTCGGTGCCTGGAGGGCGCCGCGCGGCGGATACTTGAGGTCCTTGGGGGAGAGAGCGCCGCTGGCGGCAGCGGGCGTGGGTGCAGTTCCCCGGCCTCGCCCGGCGGGGGCCGGAGCGGTGGCGCGTGACGCGGGGTTCTTCGTCTTCGGCGCACCCGATACCGGGTTGGCCCTACTCTGCGCGCCGGCGGCGGCCGCCAGAAGCAGAATGCCGAGAAAGGTTCTCACTCGGGCCCTCCGGTATTGCGCTCCAGCGGCTTGGGCGGCGGGGCATTGGACTGGCCCGGCAGTACGGTGTGCACCGTGGTGCGGCCGGTGGCCACGAAGTAGCGGTTGGCTGCCCGCTGCACATCCTCGGGCTTCACTTTATTCAGATCGTCCAGGATGGTGAACAGTTTGCGCCAGTCGCCATAGCTGGCGGCGTGGAAGGCGAGCAGGCCCGCCAGATCGCGGTTGCTGGTCATCCGGCGGACCAGGCTGGCACGTCCTTGCGCCTTGGCTCGCGCCAGCAATTGCGGCTCAACCGGGGTGGCTTTGAAGCGCTGCAGCAGGTCTTCGAGC
>JANYAH010000296.1 GCA_025361425.1 Candidatus Solibacter sp.
CTCTCCGCCAGTCGCTCCGCGATCGGCGATCAGAAACATCTCGCGCGGTCTCCGTTAAGTGAACAGCCTTGGGATTAGAAGACGAGCTTCAAAGCGAGCTGGCCGATGCGAGGATCGCCCGCGCCTTTGATGCTGCCGTAACCGGCGTTAGAGAGGTTCACCGAGTTCTGGGAGACACCGTTGCCGCTAACCGAACTGGCCGCCCGTCCCGGGTTGAACAGGTTGACCCGGTTGAACAGGTTGAAGAATTCGGCGCGGAACTGCAACCTGAGGCGCTCGCCGCGGAGGGGGATTTCCTTAAACAGACCGCCGTCATATGTGGCCTGACCCGGTCCGCGCAGGGCGCCTTTACCCACATTGCCGTAGGTGCCGATTGCCGGCAGGCCGAAGGCCGCGGGATTGACCCAATTGACGCAGGGCGCGGTCGACCCGCAGGCATTGCCGCCGTAGACCTCGCCGCCGACGTAGACTCCGCGGTCGGCGCCTTGCGCGTTGCCGGACATGTCTTTCCCGGCCAACACGGTGACGGGGGCGCCGGACTGAACCGAGAACAGGCCGCTCAACTGCCACCCGCCCACCACGAAGCGGACCACGGCCGGAGACTGCGCGAGGGCTGGCGACTGCCAAACGAAGGTAGTGACCAGGCGCTGCTTGACGTCAAACTCCGAAGGCCCCTTGTCGAACTGGTGCCGGCCGGACATATACCACGGGATAGGCGACACGATGGAGGATCCGCCGGAGGCGTTGTTGCCCACGGTGGTCACGCTCTCGCCGAACGGCATATCGTCGATGGATTTCGACCACGTGTAGTTAACCTGCATCGTGAAGCTTTTGGAGAAGCGCTTCTGCGCGGTGGCCTGCAGGGAGTTGTATCCCGAGTTGATGTCCTGGGATGCCATGGAGATGCTGCCGAACTGCTTGAAATAGCGCCGCGAGTCTGGCGAAGCCGTGCTGCCGGCGAAGACGGCGGGCGACAGTTCCTGGGTTTCGAGCAGGTGGCGGGATTGAGAGCCGACGTAGCCGACACGCACCAGCCAGTCCGAGGCCAACTGACGTTCCACCATCAGGTTATAGCCGAACACCACGGGAGTGTTATACACGCCGCCGTTGCCGGTATCGTAGGAAAGCGCCAGCACCGGAGTCTGGAACTTGATGTCCTTGGGCGGCGGATACGGCGCCGGGAAGGGGTTGCCGCCGGCGTATCCGCGGTACGGGTCGCTGAAGGAGCCCGACGGAGCGGTGAGGTTGATCTGGGTGCTGAAGGGGGTCACGTCCACGAAGCGGTTATTGTAGATGCCGTTCTGCATGGCATCGTAGAACATGCCGAAGCCGCCGCGGACGCTGGTCTTGCCGTCGCCGGTCAAATCGTAGGCAAAGCCTACGCGCGGAGCGAAGTTCTTCATGCTGGCCTTCAGGCCGTACTGCGGCACACCGGGGTCGCCGGGGAAGAGCAATCCGGGAGGCGCGTTGACGAACATCTGAGAGACCAGACCCTTGGCATAAGCTTCGGGGTAGAAGCCCTCGACACGTCCCTTGGTTTCTTTCCAGGGGAAGAACGGGTCGAAGCGCAGACCGAGGTTGACGGAAAGGCGGCGCGACACGTGGTAGTCGTCCTGGAAGAACAGCCCAAAGGCGTTGACGCGGTTATCTTTGAATTCGCCATTGCCCTGCAAAAACGTTCGGGGAACGCCAAGGAAGAAGCTGGCCAGCGCATCGCCGTTGGCGTCGGCGGTGAAAGAGAACGCCGCCGGCTGGTGGAACTGGTTGCGCAGCAGCACGATACCACGGGTGATGTCCGCGCCGAAGGTCATGGAGTGGGAACCGCGGACCCAGCTCACCACGTTGTTGATGCTGTACTGGTTGCGCACGAAGGTGGCCGGGTTGGTCTGGCCGACGTTGAAATAGCCGCTGACGTTGATGCCTTCAATGGTCTTGATTCCCGGCGGTTGGTAGATGTTCACGCCGAGATCGATCAGGTTGATGCTGCCGCCGGCGGGGCCGCGACTGGCCACTTCGCGCGCCACGCTGATCCGGAAATCGTTCACCAGAGTGGCGCTGAACGTGTGCGTCTCATTGAGCATCATGTTGTGCGAGGTGACCAGGCTGAAGGTGCTGTTGCTTAGATAGTTCTTCAGATCGAGGAACGCGCTGTTCTCGAAGCGGTCGAAGAAGTAACGTCCGGAGACGCGGTCGCGATCTGAGATGGAGTGGTCGATGCGGATGATGGTTTCGTCAAAAGGCTGCGCGACGGGGGTGCCATAAAACGTCTGGCCGTTGCCCGGAGTAATGGGAAGGAACTTGGTGAGGGCTACGGCGGCCTTGTCGAAACGGGAAACCGGAATCTGGTTATTGGCAAACGGCACGCCGCCGTTGAGCGGATCGGTGATGACAATGCGCTTGCGGAGGGGGTTATTCGGATCCGCGGCATCGAGTAAGGAGGCGAAGTCGCCGCTCAGGTTGGCCGCCGTGGGAACGTAAGAGCTTTTGCCGAGACCGCTGTCGCGAATGCGCGTGCCTTGATATCCCACGAAGAAGAAGGTCTTATCTTTCCCATGATAGACGCCAGGAATGGTCAACGGCCCGCCCAGACTGCCGCCGAACTGGTTACGCTTGATGGTGTCGCGCTTGTTGGCGAAGTAGTTGCGGGCATTGAATACGGCGTTGCGGTTGAACTCAAAGAGGCCGCCGTGCAGTATGTTGGTGCCGGATTTGGTGACCACGTTGACCACGCCGCCGGCGTTCCCGCCGTAGCGCGCGGAGTAGTTACTGGTCTGTACGCTGAATTCCTGCACCGCGTCGGGGAAAGGAAACGGCTGGTTGACATTGGTATAAATGTCGTTGTTATTGGCGCCATCCAGGCGGAAGCTGGCCTGGTTTTGGCGGGAGCCGTTGGCGGAGATGGTGATCGCCGCCGGAAAGGTCTTGGAGTTGCCTTCGTCGGCACTGGCGGGGGCGAGAACGGTGCCGGGGCTGATGAGGGCCAGGCTGGCGGCGTTGCGCCCGTTGAGCGGCAGTTCCACGATGCGCCGCTGGTCCACCACCTCGCTCAGGGTGGCCGTCGTAGTGTCCACCTGGGGCGGAGGCGCTTCGACGATGATGGTTTGGCTCGACTGCTGCAGCGACATGGTGACGTTTACGCTGGCGTTCTGATCCGCCTGCAGCAGGATGGCTTTCCGCGTGTAGACGGCGAAGCCCTGGGCTTCCACCGCTAAGGTATAACTGGCGGGCCGGAGTGACGGAAAAACGTAGTAGCCCTGCGAATTGGTCAAGACTTCACGAGTCTGAGAAGTACCCTCATCGGTGATTTTGACTTTGGCTGCCGGAAGAATCCCGCCGGTTGTATCGGCAACGGTGCCGACGATTGACCCCAAGCCTTGCGCGTACAGCGCAACGCCAGTCGCTCCCATGAGCATGATGAGGAATAACACGGATACCATTCGCGGTAAGTTTAAACGATTATGTCTCATATTTTCGTTTCCTCACTTCCTCGTTTCATCTATCTAACCCGCCAAGGACATACCAGCCCAAACCGCTCGTGACCGCATAAACCGGAGTTTTCATTTGGCAACTCCGGGTTGCCGGCTAAGCTTGCCGGTTATCATAAAAAATACTTCGATTGAGTCTGACTGATTTCGGTGCCGGACACAAGCACCTATTAAGAATGAGTGATCCGAAAAGCAGAATATCGGTCTCTCCCCAAAGCATCTCCATGCGGCCGGCTCACAGGCTATCGGGATCCGGCACGGTCCAGAAGCAGCCGGCGCAGGGTTCACGCGGGCGAGGTCTTCCGGGCAGCGGGGTGGTGGTCTTGACCGGGGCATGGCCCGCCAATCGTGGGGCACTTTCGCCTGCCCACCGCGCGCTCGACAAAGGCCAGGCCCGTGGATTCGCTGCCAGGCCAGCGCTGACCGGTGAGATCGGGATGCCAGTGGGGAAGCTTTCCGCGGTAGAGCACAACGACTTGGCATGCGGAAGCGCCTGCCCCGCCAAAGCAACCAGGTTTGTGCCCTTGCATGGCAGCGCGAGACCACGGACAATCAAGAGCATGAAATCGCTGCGCGGCTGGTTGGCGCTTGCCCCCATGCTTCCCTGCCTCACGCCGGCCTACTATTATCCCGAAGCCTGGCCGGAGAGCCAGTGGGCGCGCGACATGGCCAACATGCGCAAGCTCGGCATGGAGTACCAGTTCGCCTGGCTGGAGAAGAACGTCGCGCTAGCCGCGCAGAACGGCATGAAGGTGATTCTGTGCACGCCCACGGCGGCGCCGCCGGTGTGGCTTTCCCGCAAACATCCCGAGACGCTGAATTTGGAAATGGCGCTGTTGCGCAAGCCGCACGCCGGCGCGGGTCTGGCTCCGGCGAGTTTGAAGGCGAATTTCCTGGTAGCTTGGCGCGACGGCGCAGGCGATTCCGGCGCGCGTGGGAACGCCGTTGCTGCTGGGGACGCGCTCTGCGCCGCCGGGCCCCGCGTGGCGGTGTGGGTTGAGTGAAGCTCCGCACGCGTTCGAAATGACGATCGCCGTGGAGCCGGCCGATATCGATGGGCTGGGTCACGTCAACAACGTCGTCTATCTTCGCTGGGTTCAGGATCTCGCGGTCGCGCATTGGCAAGCGGTGGCGTCCCATGAGAACCAGGAAAAACTGCTGTGGATCGTGGTGCGGCACGAGATCGATTACAAGCGGGCCGCACGCCTGGGCGACACGATCCTGGCGCGAACGTGGGTAGGCGCCGCCTCGCGGATCAAGTTTGAACGGCACACGGAGCTGCGGCGGGCGAGCGACGAATGTCTGCTGGCTAAGGCACGCACGGTGTGGTGCCCAATTGACGCGGTGACGCGCAAGCTGGCGAGTGTGAGCGCGGAAGTCCGCGCGGGTTTCTCGGATAACCAAGCGCGATAGAATCGAAAGTTACTGATGGAGGTTTGGATGTTCAGAATCGGAAGACTGCTTGGGCTAATAACGGTGGCGTGCACGCTGCATGCGGCGGTCAAACTGCCGGCGTTGATTGCAGACCACATGGTGCTGCAACAGGGAATGCCGGTGCGGATCTGGGGGTCGGCCGACCCTGGCGAGTCTGTAAAAGTGGATTTCCAGGGGCAGAGCGCGACGGTGAATGCCGCCGAAAACGGGAAGTGGACTGCGTGGCTCAAGCCGCTGGTGGCGGCGGGTCCGCTGGAGATGACCATCAACAATCTGGCCATCAAAGACGTTCTGGTGGGCGAAGTGTGGCTGGGGTCGGGGCAATCCAACATGGAGTTCCGCCTGCAAACGGCGGTGAACCATGACGAAGAAATCGCCCGCGCGGATTATCCGATGATCCACCTGTTTCAGGTGAAGCACGTGGTGGCGGACCAGCCGGCCGAGGACGTGGTGGGGACCTGGCAGGTATGCTCACCGGCCTCCGTGAAGGGGTTCTCGGCGGTGGAGTACTTCTTCGGGCGGCATCTACAGCAGAACCTGCACGTGCCGATGGGGCTTATCGAAAGCGATTGGGGCGGGACGCCGGCGCAATCGTGGCTCTCCAAGGAAGCGGTCGCGTCCGATCCGGCGTTGAAGTTTGTGACCGACACTTGGGACAAAGTGCTGGCGGACTATCCGGCGTTGAAAGAGCGGTACGACAATACGCGGCTGGTGGCGTGGAATCAGGCGGTGGCCGAGGCCAAGGCCGCGGGTGCGACGCCGCCGAACCGGCCTGGGGCGCCACAGGGTCCAGGGCATCCCAACACTCCCGCCGGGCTCTACAACGGCATGATCGCGCCGCTCACACCATACGGGATCCGCGGGGCGATCTGGTATCAGGGCGAGAGCAATGCGAGCGAACGGGAAGCTTACAAGTACCGGCGGCTGTTCGCGGCGATGATTGAGGACTGGCGCAATCGCTGGGGACAAGGCGATTTCCCGTTCCTGTTCGTGCAACTGGCGAACTTCAAGAGCAATGTGTATTGGCCGGTGCTGCGCGAATCGCAGACGGAGACGCTGCGCCTGGCTAACACCGCGATGGCGGTGATCATCGACATCGGCGAATCGCGCGATATTCATCCGAAAAATAAACAGGACGTGGGACTGCGGCTGGCGCTGGCGGCGCGCGCGCTGACGTACCAGCAGCCGGTCGAGTATTCGGGACCGATGTTCCAGACGGCGATGCCGGAGAACCGCGCGATGCGCGTGTATCTGACGCACAGCGACGGCATGCAGGCGCGCGGCGGCGGGGCCATTACGGGCTTCGAGGTCGCCGGCGCGGATGGAAACTATGTGCCGGGCGAGGCGAAGGTGGACGGCAACACGCTGCTGGTGACAAGCGCGCAGGTCGCGAATCCGGTGGCGCTGCGCTATGCGTGGGCCGACGACCCGGTGTGCAACCTGATGAATCAGGTTGGCCTACCCGCGAGCCCGTTCCGCAGCGACCAGCCGCACTATCAGTAGGGGTGGAGAATCCGAGCCTTGATGTGGAGTTGTCAACCTGCGCGGCGGTGGGTTACTGCCGCCGCGCGGAGCCCTAGAGGGCGAAAGATGGTAGCCCACGGCACACAAGCCGTGGGTAGCAGGTGGGCACGTTGGGCAGGCGCGGAACGGCGCGCAAGAAGGCACCACCGCACGGGTCTTCCGCCCCGTCCCGGGGCTGGGCCGGGACCGTCCTTCTCCCAGTGCTGGCGCACTGGGCTAAATTCTTTCGCCCTTCGGGCTGGGCTTCGCGAAATTCGCCCGCGGCGCGCGTACAAATGAATGGGTAGTAGTACATACAGGGCAGGCGTCATGAGCGGCCTATGCCACTAGCAGAGGGACGCGGCGCGTTTCGGTACGCGAATTTCCGCCACTACATGACGGCGCGAATGCTGGCCACCATCGCCAGTGAAATGCAGGCGGTGGCGGTGGGATGGCAGGTTTACGCCCTAACGCATCGCGCGCTGGATCTGGGACTGGTAGGCCTCGCGCAGTTCCTGCCGGGGATGCTGCTGTTTCTGGTGGCGGGGCAGACGGCGGACCGCTTCCCGCGCCAGCGCATTTTGCAGTGCTGCTATGTGGCGTTCGCGGGAATATCCGCGGTGCTTCTGGTGTTGACACTACGCGGCCTCACGTCGGTGTGGCCGGTGTACGCGGTGCTGGTGTGGAACGGCGTAGTGCGGAGCTTCAACGGTCCGGCGTCGCAGGCCTTCCTGCCCCTAGTGGTGCCGCAAGAGGTGTTTCCCAATGCGGTGGCGCTGGGGTCGGGTGTATTTCAAGGGGCGATGATCGCGGGGCCGATGGTGGGCGGGCTGGTCTACGGGCTGACGGGGAGCCCGGCGCCGGTGTATGCCGGGTCGGTGGCGGCGTGCCTGAGTGCCATGGTGTTGATGGGACGAATCCGCGTGCAGGCGGCGGAGCGGCCCCGCGGCGTCGCGCGGCCCGGAGTGGTGCTGGATGGGCTGCGCTATCTTTGGCGGGCGAAATTGACGCTGGGTGCGATCTCGCTCGACATGTTCGCGGTGCTCCTGGGCGGGGCAGTGGCGCTGTTGCCGGTGTACGCCAAGGACATTCTGGGAGTGGGCGCCACGGGGTTGGGTATCCTGCGCGGCGCACCCGGGACGGGCGCGGTGATCATGGCGATGGTGTTGGCGCACCGGCCCCTCAAACGGCATGCGGGCGCGATCATGCTCTGGTGCGTCGCCGGCTTCGGCGCATGTACGGTGGTGTTCGGGCTGTCGCGCAATGTGGCGCTATCGGTGGCGGCGCTGATGACGATGGGCGCGTGCGACATTGTCAGCGTGGTGGTGCGGCATACCCTGGTTCAGATTTCGACGCCCGACGAGATGCGTGGGCGGGTGAGCGCCGTCAACATGATGTTCATCGGGGCGTCGAACGAGGTGGGGCAGTTCGAATCGGGTGTCACGGCGGCGTGGCTGGGGGCGGTGCCGGCCGTGGTTGCAGGCGGTTTGGGTACAATTCTGATTGTGGTATTGTGGAGCCGATTATTTCCCGAATTGCGTAGAGTCAATGAATTGCAACCGGCCCGGCAGGCGTAACATCAATTAGGCCAAGCTTCGTTAAAGAACAGAGAGGTAAGACTATGCGTTACAACTGGAAATTCAGTGCATTGGTAATGGGCCTCGGGCTCGCGCTGGCGGCCAATGTCTTCGGGCAGGCAGCGGCCATGAACGGAGAGATCACGGGGACGGTGACGGATCCATCTGGCGCCGCCGTTTCGGGCGCGACCGTGCAGATCGGCAATACCGCCACGGGCTTCAAACAGTCAACGAAAACCGGGGACATTGGGCTGTACCGCTTCACGGTGCTGCCGCTGGGAACCTATGAAATTGCAGTGCAGGCTTCCGGCTTCGGCGCGACGCGGCGCACCGGCATCGCGCTGACCGCGGGCGCGACGGCGACAGTGGATATTACGGTCAACGTGGCCGGCACCACCACCATGGTGGACGTCACCGCGTCGGCGGCGATTACGGAGCCGAGCCGCACCGACCTGGGCAGCACGCTAAGCGAGAACATGACGCGCAATTTGCCGCTGGTTTCGCGCAATCCGTATAACTTTATTCTGTTCCAACCCAACGTAAGCGGCCGCGCCAATACAGAATTCGGCGTACCGCGCAAGATCAACGCCAACGGCTTCAACGGGCGCATCAACTATCAGTTGGATGGCAGCAACAACACGGAGAGCGACCGCGCCGGCATCCGGCTGATTCCGGTATCGGATATCTACGTGGCGGAAGTGCAGCAGGTCTCCAACGGCTTCGCGCCGGAGTTCGGCAACACCGTCGGGACGGTATTCAACACCATCACTAAAAGCGGCGCCAACGATTTTCACGGTGAAGGCGGGTACCTGTTCCGGCGCACAGATTTCAGCGCGCGGCCCAAGCTGCTTTCCACCACGGCGCTGGTTCCGGCAGTCAACGTGGATTCCTACTCGGTGGATGGCGGCGGTCGCGTGATTAAGGATAAGCTGTTCTTCTTCGGCGGCTTCGAGCACGTGAAGCGCGACCTGCCGGGCGTGGTGACGGTGAGCGCGGCAAACATCGCGGCGCTGGGCCTGCCCGCCGATTACATCAACCCGATTCCGTTCCGCCAGAGCGTGTACTTCTACATGGGCAAGGGCGATTGGCAGATCAACGCCAAGAACCGCCTGTCCATGCGCTACATGCACCATGCTAACGATTCGCCATACAACAACGGCACCATCGGCGGACTCAACCTGGTATCGCAATCTTACAATTTCGTCGATCGTTCTCATGTGGGCGCGATGCAACTGGTTTCCATCGTCAACGACCACACGGTCAACGAGCTTCGCGGACAGGTGGCGTACCGCGGGCAGGTGCAGGACCGCTTCGCCGCGTCGGGCACCGGTCCGGTGCTCACGGTTTCGGGCATCGCCAACTTCGGCGGGCCGAACCAGGCGGGCTTCGTATACGAAGAGACCACGCCCGAATTGGCCGACAATCTCAGCTACATGCGCGGGTCCCACTCTTTCAAGTTCGGCGTCAGCACGCACGCGGTGCGCGATACGCAGGTGCAGGCCACGTTCGCGCAATACAACTTCGGGAGCATTGCGGCCTACCAGGCGGCGGTGAACGGGTCGGCCCCGAAGGGCTACGCGAGCTTCAGCCAGATTGTGGGCAACCCGTCGCTCAAATACAATTCGCTGTTCACGAGTTTCTTCGCGCAGGATTCCTGGAAGCCAATGCGCAACCTGACGGTGACCTATGGTCTGCGCTACGACCTTTATAAGATGCCGGCGGCGGATAAGACTTCGCCGTTCGCGTATTCGCAGAACTTCCGCACCGACAAGAATAACTTTGGCCCGCGGCTGGGATTTGCGTGGGGATTGGGTAAGGACCAGAAGACGGTGATCCGGGCGAGTTCGGGCATTTTCTACGATTCGCCGCAGACCGACCAGTATCGCAAGGCAATCTCGTTTAACGGCAACCCGGCGTTCTTCACGCTCTCGGCGACGCCGGCACTGAGCTACGCGCCGTCGTTCCCGAACGTGTTCACGGCCCCCCCAGCGGGCATTACGGGGAGCACCGACATCACGACGATCTCGCCGGATTTCGCTAATCTCTATTCGATTAACGCAAACTTTTCGGTGACCCGGGAACTTACTCCCAGCACGGCGCTGAGCGCATCGTATCTCTTCACCGCGGGCAAGCGCCTGCCAGTGTATCGCAACATCAACGTGGTGCCGAGCGGGACATTCCTGGCGGACGGTCGGCCGATTTTCGGCACGGCGGCGCGCTACTACGCGGGCTTCGGCAACATCACCTCGGCGGAATCGGCGGGGCGCTCCACTTACAACGGCATGAACCTGACGCTGCGCAAGCAACTGGCGCGCGGCTACGAATTCTATGGCACCTACACGTGGTCGCACGCCATCGACGACGCGCCGGAGCAGAACAACATCGACTCGGGCGCCAACTATCTGAGCGACCCGACCAACCGGCGCCGCGACCGTGGCAATTCACTTACCGACAAGCGGCACGTGTTCAACATGACTGGCGTGTTGATGCCGGAGATGAAGAGCGATAACAAGACGGCCAACTACCTGCTAAATCACAACCGGCTTTCGTTCTCCATTGCGGCGTCGAGCGGCGACCTGTTCAACATGGGCAGCAACAAGGTGCTGAACCTCGATTCGACGGAACCTAGCGCGTTCCAGCGTCCGCTCTACGTAGGGCGGAATACCATCCGGGCGGGCTGGGTGGCGGAGATCAACGCGCGCTACTCGCGCATGTTCCCCGTGAAAGAGAAGAAGAGCTTCGAGTTCCTGGCGGAGACCACCAACCTCGGCAACCGGCTGAACGTCATCGCGCTGAATTCCACCGCGGCCGTGGACACGGCGGGCAACATCACGCAGCCAGCGACGCTCGCGCCCACCGGATCGCGCGACCAGCGCCTGCTGCAATTGGGCCTGCGTTTCAACTGGTAAGAGTCAGCTCTTTAGCTCTTTTCAGGTTGGCGTTTGGCTTTGACAAATTCGAGCTCGGTCTGCTTCGGTATACCGGGCTCGAAGCATCTGCGGCAGCGCGCTTCGTACATATCGGAAGCGCCGACCACGATCAGGTCCTCCGACCCGCGCAGGCGTTGCGTGTGCTTGGCGGGGTTGCCGCAGCGCACGCAGATGGCGAGCGTCTTGGTGATGGATTCGGCTTGCGCCAGCAGGTCCGGGATGGGGGCGAACGGGCGCCCCAGGTAGTCGGTATCGAGGCCGGAGACGATTACCTGTTTGCCGCTATCGGCGAGGCGCTGCGCGACATCCACCAGGTGAGGTCCCATGAAGTTGGCCTCGTCGACGCCCACCACCTCGCTGCGCCAATCGATGCGCTCAATGATTTCGCTGGCGTTGCTCACCACTTGAGAGTGCATTCGCAGATCGCCGTGGGAAACAATTTCGTTGTCGGAATAGCGGTTGTCGATGGCGGGCTTGAAGACTTCGACGCGTTTGCGGGCAATCATGGCGCGTCGCAGGCGCCGGATCAACTCCTCGCTCTTGCCCGAAAACATGGGTCCACAGATGACTTCGATCCAGCCGACGTTGCCAGTGATGATATCCATACGAATCGCTCAGGATGACACAATGCCGGGGGGATTGTAAAAGGGGCGGAATTACTTGATCGACACCTGCACCGGGCTCGCCGTCTGCCCGTCGGCAGCGAGCACGATATTCACCCTACCCGCGCCTGCCAGAGCTCGCGGCAACGGGCCGATATTGACCTGTTCCACGCCCACCAGATTGACCCCCGCCGATAAACGCTGCGGTCCCCAATAAAGCACCCCGACCTCCTGCCCGCCCACCGTCACCGCAACGGACTTCGCGTTGAAAATCCCGGTTCCCCACAAGGTCAGGTATACCTGCTCGGTAGCCGGTCCCAGATCGATCGGCAACGCGCGCACTTCGTCCGCGAGGCCCACCTGGTAGACGGATTCAAAGGATTGCGACTGGTCGGCCTTCACCCGGACCACGTTGGCGGCGGCCAAAGCCGTGCCCGTATCCAATTGGAAAATTCCCGGCGAGACGGGCGCAATCTGAAGTTGGCCGCTCGCGGCGACGCCGTCTTTGGCCGTGATGGTGATGACGGCGAATCCGGGCGCGGCGTTGGCGGGGACCAGGAAGTTCACCTGACTGGGCGACGCAAAGTACAGCGACGGCGCCCACCTGGCGCCGGCGGAGTCCTGAATGGCGACGCTGGTTCCGGGTGACGAGATGAAGATCTGCCCAGCCTGCGGCATCTGCGTGTCCGTGGAAAGACGGGCGCCGAATGCCGCGGCGATCGATCCCACGGCCAGCGGTCCCGCGAGGTAGGTGGCCGCCGAAACAGCGGTCAGCGCCGGAGCTGCGGCGGGCGCGGAAGGGCCGGAAAACGAAACTGTCTGGTACTGAATTCCGGCGCTGTCCACAATACCATCCACCGATTGGACGGTACCCGGGAAGTAATACGGACGAATGATTGCCGGCTTAAACTCTTTCTGGAACGCGTAGTGCAGTTTCACCGGCTGGCCGCGCAGGTATTGGGCGGTGATGTAGCCCACCAACGCATGTTCGAATGAATGATAGGCGCTCTTCCAGGCCCACGCCTTCGGGTAATCGCGCTGCGGGGTGTTGGTGCCGTAGTTCACGCCGTTCCAAACCTCGCCAAATTCAGGGTCCACGAAATACTTGAACCAGTAAGCGGCGGTTTGCGGCAGATAACGCCCGGCGCGCAGATCGCCCAGCGCCAGGGTGCCGGAGAACTGGTCGAGTTCGGCGAAAATCCACCAGTTCTTGTTTCTGTCGGTCTGACCGCCGCTGAGAACGCCTTGCGCCCAGGAGCCGTCCTCGGGCAAGTAAGCGCGATCGAAAAGCCTGCGGCCGGCGGCTTCGGAGAAGCTGACCATCCCTTGATCGCCGAGCATTAATCCGGTCCAGCGCAACATCCACAGTGCCTTGCTGGTATGCCCGAAATCCGCGCCGCTGAATGCCAGATCCCGATCCTGCGGCGTGTTGGCGGAGGTGAAGAAGAGGTTGTCGGCGGGCGAATAGAAAGTCCCCAGTATCGAACGCGCCATCAGCGCCAGGGTCTGCTGCCACTCGGTCCGCTGGGGCTCGGGCAGGATGGGTGTGAGCAGGACCAGGTACGTATTCATCTGGTCCAGATCGGCCACCAATCGCTTCTGGTCGCTCCGCTGGGAACCGTTGTTCTGCAACATCCACTGCATGGTCCCCAGCGTTCGATTGTAATAGCTGCTAGCGATGTACTCCTTGATGGCGAATATGTCCGGCAGCACCTGGTCGTCCCGCGTCAGGTAGTAGTACATCGCGAGGCCCAGCAGACCGTAGCCCAACTCCTGCGGGTTCCGGAATTCGCGCCGCGGGCCCCAGGAGTTGTTGCCCAGGTCAAGCATGGTGAACATGCCGCCGCCGCTCCGGTCCACGGCGTTCTTGCGGATGTAGTCGATGCCGGCCTTCATGTACGCGAGATATTTGGGATAGCCGGTCAGGTGGTAGGCGACACCGTAGCCGTAGGTCTGCCTGGACACCGATACCAGGGACTGGGCGGGAGCCAGCAGGTAGGAATTGGCCGCGATAGGGGGACAGGGCTTCTTGTAGTCCAGCAGCGAGCCGTCATCGCAGCGGACGGAGGGAAACGAGCCGAGCGGGTCTCCCAAGGCGGCGGGCGTGGTCCAGAAGGGTAACAGATCGTTGGTCAAGTGCTGGATCCAGCGGTCTCCCGTGGGCAAATCGCGGAGGTAGGAAGAATCGCCGGTCTGGGCGGATCCGGCGGCGAGGAGAACGCCGGTTGTGAACAGAAGAAGATAGCGCCAGATTCTGTGCATCGCTGTGCTTCGATTCTAGCCCGTTGCGGACTCGCTGGCAGGGTTACGCCGTTTCAACGGCAATGAACTGATTCGCCCGCCTTGCGAAAGACGCTTTCTTGCCGCGTACTCCACCGCGAGGCCACCAATCGGGAAGTGCTCCGTTTTTGCAGGCCAGCCCCGCATAGCACCCATTGCCAATGTCTGTGATTGCCGAAATTGGGCCGGCCAGGGTCAGCGCGGCAGACGTTCCCGAAGCACCGAATAGAAACTTCGCGCCAAATTCGTGGCCGCCAGCGTCGCCGCGTGGTCGTCACCAGACGTTTCCCACAGGATTACACGTACCAAACTGGTGTCGGTGCGCCCGTCCCGGATGGCGTCGGCAACTTGCCAGAGTTTGGCTGCCCACTCGCCCGCAACCACGCGCCGTGGCCTTTGATACCAGAACAGAACCACGGCGCGTTCCCGGCCCTTGGTGACTAAATAACGGTTGACGGTGATTGCGCCGTCCGGGGTATCCAGCGTAACCTCGCCGGTCACCTCGGGCATCCAACCCGTTCCCGGTAAGCACATCTTGGGCGAGTGCGGCTGCTTGTGTCCCTCGCGCTGAGACTGGTACCAGAAGACTAACAAACTGCCGAGCAGACCCGCCTGTCGATGGACATAGGTCCGGCTCAGCACCCGGTCAGGGCCGAGTTCGGCTGCAATGTCCGCCGCAATCGGGTCTTCCCGGAACTGCTGCCACTCCCCAAACTCGGCAGGAAAGCCCGAAAGGTCGGGTGGCACCGGCACACGTTCCCCGCCTACGGCCCAATGAGCTAGGGCGAACTGCCCTATCAGCAACAACGGCGCCAGTATCAGTCTGCGCTCAAGCATGGAAACGAGCCCATACCGCGTGGAAAACGCCGCGCATCAGGACCAGCGTCGCCACGCACAATACAAAGACGAGGAAGCCGGCGATGCTGTGAGGTGTACCCCCGTCCAGCACGGGGAGCAGGCCGGAGGCTGCCACTCTCAGCGCATTCGCGACCATCGCGATTGGGACAACCATTGCAAGAAGGGCAAAACGCATCCAGGGCTTCGCATCTGAAAGGTAGGCGTATACGACGGCGATGAACCCAAGCGAAAGCAGGTAGCGGACGCCATTGCAGGCTTCCTGCACGGAAACGCGGTGCCCGGCCACATCCAGGATGTTGCCTTCCCGGACTACCGCAACCCCGGCAACCGCCAACATGGCGGCGGCCATGCGGCTGGTAAGGATTTGCAGGGGAAACGTTACCTCGTTATAGACAATCGCCAGCTTGGGCAGCATGAAGAGCGTAAGCAGAATCGGAAGAGCCCACGCACGCAGGAACACGAATCCGCCCAGAAACAGTACCGCGCCGGCAACTGATACAAGGAACGCCACCGAACTGGCGAAAAGACCTCCGCCAAACGCAGCGACGATCCGCAAGCCAGCGCCGGCCGCCAGAACCGCAAGGCCCCACCAGCTGGGCTCCGCCGGAAGCGCCAGCCACCGGTCGCGCTCCCTCCAAACAATCCATAGAACCACGATGGGCACAACGAAACCATGCGACATGTCTTCGTCGTTAGACCACTGGTCGAACATCCCGCGCAGCGTAGAAAAATAGCAGACCACAAGTGCCGCGGCGGTCAATACAATAATGGCCTGTCGTGTTCTCGTCATGCCCGACAACTGTGATCGCGTTGCGGCCTGTGAAGCTGGCTTTCCCCGGGGGAAGCAGTCGCACTAACCGCTGTTCCGCGGGCTTCAGACCCTTCGGAACTGCGCCAGCAACTGTTCTCGCTTCAGGTAAACCGTAGTCAGAGCGAGACCTGCGATGACCAGAATCAGCGTTGGCGGAGCGGGCACGCTTGGCGGCGGCACGTTGGTTCCAACTAACAACCCGCAATTACTCGAGGCGAGTGACTCTCCTGAATCTGTGACCCGGGCTAAGTAGCTAAATGTCCCGGCAGCGGCCGGCGTCCCGGTGATCGCGCCCGTGGACGCGTTGAGCGCCAGGCCCGTAGGCAGGCTGCCTCCGATGATCGAGTAGTTGAGCGGCGGCGTCCCGTTGGCTGCCACCAAAGCCGAGGCGTAGGGTTGGCCCACTGGCCCGAAATTGGCCGCGCATGTCAGCGAGAGCGATCCCGCCCCGCCGGACGGCGAAGGATTTGTAATCATGTTGCCCTGTAGCGTAACCGCGCCGTTCCGTGCCAACGCTCTGCCGTTTAGCACTGCGCCGGTGTTGACCGTGACGGCTATGTTGGCCATGATGGTGCCGTTGAAAGCAGTGCCGGCGTTAAGAGTTGCCGAACTTCCGACCTGCCAAAAAACGTTGGAAGCCTTGGCGCCGCCGATGAGGTTCACGTTACTATTGTTGACCGCGGTCTTTAAGGTGCTCCCGATCTTGAAGATGAAGATAGCATTCGGATCGCCGTTACCGTTGAGGGTGACGGTCCCGGTGATGTTTTCCTCTGACGAGTTGCAGTAAACGCCGGGCAGGAGAGTCATGTTGCCGAGGTCCCCGGGCAGAACAGGGCCAATACATGGTCGTGCGGCTGCGTCGTTATACGCGGCTGTCAAGTCGTTTTGGGCGGTGCCTGCCACAGCGTCACCGGCGTGTATCACTCCGTTGACCACGATTCCGGGTCCAAATCCAATTACCTGCGTACCTGGGCTTAATCCAATATTCCCATCCACCACGGAATTGCCGGTGTTGGTGATCGTGGAGAACGCTAGAACCGCGAAATTGCCGGCTGTTCCGAGGACTACCGGAGTTTGAGCCGTTAGGCAGAGACTGGACGCCAGAAGCAGCCCGATCTTCTTCATAGACCCGTTTTGACTCATCAAGATATTGCCTCCCTTTCAGAGAAAGAATTCACCACACATGAGGAGAGACCAACGGCTCTTCTCTTAGCCAGCGAAAGACACCCCTCCGGCTGGTCACGGTACTAGCCCGGAACCACATTATATAATACTGGGCCGAAATCCGGCCATATTTCAAACAATACCGCTTGGAGGCCAAGGGGGCGGCGCCCGTCATGCAAGCATTAACTGTTCCGCCGACGCCTTCACCCGCTCTTCCAGCGCCTCCAGCGCTCCGGCAAAGAAATGGTCGGCAGCCTCAATCCAGTGGAGTTGCTTTGGGGCGGCGAAGCGTTCATACATCGCTTCCAGTTCCGCTCGGGGGCCGTACTGGTCGTTGGTGCTCTGGATGAAGACCTTCGGCGCGTTGCAGTTCTCCAGATAGTCGGGCGGACCCCAGCGCGTCGGGTACCCGGCGGCCATCAGGAAGCCGGCGCCCTCGCCTTCGCATCCCAGGCGGGTGATCACACGCGAGCCGAACGAAAAGCCGGCGAGCGCGTAGGGCAGCGCGGGATAGCGCTCGCGGAGCCAGGCGAGCGCCGCCCTGGCGTCTTCGACTTCGCCTTCCAGGTGCGCGTACTCGCCCGCGCTAGAGCCCACGCCGCGGAAGTTGAAGCGCAGCACGACCATGCCGGAGCGGCGCAATCCGCGCGCCAGGCGGTAGACCACTTTGTTGTGCAGAGTACCGCCGAAAAGCGGGTGGGGATGGCAGACCACGGCTGCCATCCTCGGTTCGCGATCCCCTGGCTCTTCGAGCAGCGCTTCGAGACACCCAGCGGGACCGGCGAGACTGAGCGACTCGATGCGGCGCGGCACGGCGCTTCAGTTCGTGCGGTAATTGGTGAATTGCAGGTCGATGCCGAAATCGGCGCCGCGCAGCAGCGCCATGACCGATTGCAGTGTGTCGCGGTCCTTACTGGCGACGCGCACGAAATCGCCCGAGATGGAGGCCTGCACCTTCAGCTTGCTGTCCTTGATCTTCTTGACCAGGTCGCGGGCCTTCTCGATGGGGATTCCCTGCTGCATGGTGATTTCCTGCTTCACCGTGGATCCGGCGGACGGGATAATCTCCCCGTAGGTCAGGCCCTTCAACGGGACCTGGCGTTTGATCAGCTTGGATTGCAGGATATCCACCACCGCCTTGAGCTTGAACTCGTCCTTGCTCTGCAGCAGGATCTTGGAGTCCTTCTCATTGAACTCGATGTTGGAATGCGAGTCCTTGAGGTCGAAGCGCTGCTGGACTTCTTTCAACGCCTGTTGTACGGCGTTGTGCACTTCCGGCATTTCGATTTTGGAGACTACGTCAAAGCTATTATCGGGCATACGTTATTCGCGATCCGTTTCGGAGGATTCGGGCTCCGGACGGCTAATATCTAATCCTAGAATAGAACCTGATCGGTGGCGAAGGGGGCTGACCCGGCGGACTGGCTCAATGCGCGGCTCCATGCGTGTGTCACTCGAGGCGAACGGCGCGGGCGGCGCCGCTTGGGGGGGCCGCAGCGGAGCCGGTGCGGTGGCGGGCGCGGGGGCGTTCGCAGCGGCCGGCGCAGCGTCGGGTTTTCGCGTCGCGAGGGCAGCCAGCACGCGCTTGGCGATCTCGTCCACCATCACTGCCATCGCGGCATCTAATGCCACCGTAACCGCGGCGCGGACCTGTTCGGCATCCACTACGGCGACGAATGGGGCTGCCGCCACCGCGGGAACACGCGCCCCGGCACCGGGCTCGCCGGGCACGAGGGCCGCGCGATCCTGGGCGGCCGCTTCGGCCAGCGGTTTGACGGCGGCAATCAACGCGCTGGCCTCGAACGGCTTGCGTAGCGTGCCATCGGCCTGCACGCGGGTAGCGGCGGCCTCATCCAGCGTCTCCATGACGCCCGCGGTGAGAATCACACGCACATGGCGATGGCGCGGGCTCATCTTGAGGTACTGGCAGATCTCGTAGCCGGTACGGCCGGGCATGACGACGTCCGCCAGTACCACGTCGGGGTCGACATCGTCCAGGCGGATCAGCGCCGCGTCGGCATTGCTGACGGTGACAACTTCGTAGCCTTCTTCGCTGAGGATGCGCTCGCCCATGCGCTGGGCGTGAGGGCTATCGTCCACCAGCAGAATACGGCTCATTGTTTGGCCGGCGGAGTGGGCGCCTGTGCGCCGGCCGGAGCGGGGGGCTGCGGCGGCTTCTGTTCCTGCTTCAGCTCGTCCTGTTTGGCCTTGGACTTCTTCTTCTGTTCCTTGACCGCCTGGAGTTGCAGCTGTTCCTTCTTCCTGCGATCGGATTGGGCTTTCTTCACGGCGTCTTGCTGCTGCTTCAGAGCCTTCTGATACTCCTTTTTCTGCTGGGCCGGGGTCATGGACGCCTGTTTGGCGATGGCGTTCGGGTCCGCCGCCTTGGCGGCGTTTTCCACGGTGGGGGCCGGCGTGGCGGCAGCGGCTGGAACAGCTTCGGCGCCGGGCACGTTGGCACGCACTTCCTTACCCTTGTCGATTTCGCTATCGCTGCCCGGATTGCTGATGCTGACTTCGTTGGTTCCCAGCGCGCCGGGGTTGGCGGCGGCCGCAGGCACGCTGGCCGGAATGGTGGGCCGGTAGCCTTCCATTGGCGGAGTGCCAGATTTCGCAGCCGGCCTCATGTCCGGACGCGAACGGAAGAGGCCCCAGAAATGGCTGACCATCCCCGCCTTGGTGCGGTTCTCCATCTCATATTTCATGCGCGCCATGGCCACGGTGTCGGCCTCGGGAACGGCACGCTTCATGACTTCGAGCTGCGCCCGGGCGTCTTCGGCATGGATACTGAGAGGGTAGTCCTTAACGATGCGCTGGTACGCCGTCACCTGTTGATTCTCGAAACGGTCGCCCATGCGGTGGTAGCTCTCGGCCATCTGCCAGAGCGCTTCGTCGGCCTTGCTGTAAATGGGGAACTGGTCCACCATCGCCTGGAAGCGGTTGGCCGCGGCCGGGAAGCTGCCCTTTTTCTGATACAGTGTGCCCACGCGGAACTCGCTATCGGCGAGCACTTCCTGAATGTCGCGCAGCTTCTGCTGTGCCATGGGAGCGAACTTGCTGTTGGGGAATTGCAGGACCAACTGCTTACATTCCTGCTCCGCGCGCAACGCATGCATGGGGTCGCGATCCGGCTTTTCCATTTGTTTGTAATGGATGTCGCAGACCTTTTCCTGGGCTTCGGAGGCCTCTTCCATGGCAGGGTAGAACAGAATGAAGTCCTTGTACTCGGCTTCGGCCTGCGCCAAACCATGGCTGCCGCCTTCGCGGAACCAGGCGTCGGCGATGGCCAGCTTGGCCTTGGCCAGATATTCGCTGGTGTCGTAGGTGTTGATCAGGTTTTGCAGCAGCAGGCGCGCGATTTCGAAACGGCTGTGCTCGATATCGTTGATGGCCTTGTCAAATAGCACCTTATCGGGCTGCTGCGTGTCCTTGGTGATGGGGTTGTTATACTTCTTGCGGCGAATGCCACAGCCGCCGAGCAGTACCGCAACCGCCACAACCACGGCGGTAGAACGAATCGCGTTTCGAACCATAATCACCCAATCACCTTAACCAGACTTGGCACGCACTATTTAGCACTCAACCGAGGTAGCCTGCGCCGCGATCTCCCGCATCTCACGTAACGTGGCCTCCGGGTCCGCACTGTGAAAGATCGCCGACCCTGTGACGATCCAGTCACACCCCGCGCGCACTACTTCCGCCAGATTCTCTTTGTGCACGCCGCCATCGATTTCGATGGGCAGCGCTAACTTCTTTTCACGGCGCAGGCTATCCAGCTTGCGCGCTTTCTCCAGCACGTAGGGAATCAACTTCTGTCCGCCGAATCCCGGATTCACGCTCATCAGGAGCACGTAATCCGCCACTCCCACCACTTCTTCCAAGGCCGCGACCGGGGTGGCCGGATTGAGCACCACACCCGCCATGGCGCCCGCCTTACGGATCATGCCGAGCACGCCATCCAGATGGCGCGTGGCTTCGTAATGCACGGAAACCGAATTGGCTCCCGCCTGGACGAACGCGGTCACAAAGCGCTCCGGATTTTCGATCATCAGGTGCACGTCCAGATGCAGTTTGGTGGCCTTGCGCACGGATTCCACCACCGGCGGACCGAGGGTCAGATTCGGCACAAAATGGCCATCCATAACGTCCAGGTGGAGCATTTTTGCGCCGCCCCGCTCCACGCGCGCGATGTCATCGGCCAAGCGGGCAAAATCCGCCGACAGGATGGAGGGAACAATTTCAATCATTTACGGGCTGCCCTGATTTTATCACACAGGCGTAGAAACCGTCCCCGGGGTCGCGCCCCGGAATCCGCCGCATGCGCTCCGTAATCAGTTCTTCCGGTACCGCCGCGGTGACGCCTTCATTCTCCTCGGGTTCGAGCGAGCAGGTGGAATACACCAGGATTCCGCCGGGGGCAAGGGAGGCGCGCGCGTTAGCGAGCAAGGCCGCTTGGCGGCCGCGCAGGTCGTCGAGATCTTCCGGCTTGAGCCGCCACTTGATTTCCGGATTGCGTCCCAGGGTTCCGGTGCCCGAGCAGGGGGCGTCCACCAAAATGCGGTCGAAAAGACGCGCAAAGGGTAGCGGCCGGGTGCCGTCGAGCACCACCAGGTTGGCGGTCAGCGGCTTGAGCTGGACCAGGCGGTGGAAGTGCAGATCGGCGGCGATCGCATGCACGCCGGATTCCAGCGCCTGCGCCGTCTTATTTCCCGGCGCGGCGCAGAGGTCCAGAAAGCGTTGCCCGGGTGCCAGAGAGAGCAGCGGCACGATGGATTGCGAACCGATATCCTGCATACGGTCGCCGGCCGGCGAGATGCGCACGTATTTCTCCGGCTCTCGCAACGCGGCCTGCGCGATGGCGACGGCGGTTTCGGCGCCAAACGCGGCTTCCCATCGGGCCAGCAGCCACTCCGGGCAGGAAAGCTCGATTTCGCGCGTGGGCCACATCACCGGATCGCGATTGGCCTGGCGCAGCAGAGCGTTGACGAAGCCGGCGGCGGAGGTCTTGTGGGCGCGCTTCACCAGTTCGACCGAGTCCTTGACGGCGGCGTGAGGCGGCACCCGCTCCAGATAGCGAAGCTGGTAGAACCCCATGCGCAGGGCGATGCGCACGGCGAGATCGAGCTTGCGCGTGCGGCCGGAATAGTGCTGGATCAGGAAATCGAGTTGGGCGCGATAGCGCAATACGCCAAAGACGATCTCCGCGGCCAACCCGGCGTCGCGGGCGTCGAGCGCGGCGGAGTGAGTCATCAGGAGGTCTGAGGCGAACCCTCCCGATTCCACTTTACGCAGTACTTCGAAGGCAGTTGTGCGGGAAATTGCTACAGACACGTAGTACCTTTTCGACTTTCAAACGAATTTTGAACAGATTTTTGGTTTGGAATATGCGATTATCTACCTTCCCAGTAAAACACGGTTGGAGAAACCTGATGCGTACATTGATTCGTTTGGTGGCACCTCTAGTTCTGCTGGCGGCCAGCGCGGGGGCACAACTGGTAATCAGCCAAACATACGGCGGCGGCGGCAATAGCGGCGCCACTTACAAGAATGATTTCGTTGAGATCTTCAATCGGGGCAGCGTCACCCTGAGTCTGAGCGGCCTCTCGGTGCAGTACGCCTCAGGGACGGGCAGTTTCACGTCAAAAACAGACTTAGCCGCTGCTTCGCTGGCGGCCGGACAGTACTATCTGGTGAAAATGGCAGCCGGGGCTGGCGGCACGGTGGACCTGCCCACACCTAGCCAGGCAAGTAGTATCGGGATGAGCGGGACGAATGGCAAGGTGGCGCTAGTGGACTCGACCATTTTGCTGAATTGCGGCGCCACCCCGGCCCTGCCGGCGCTACCAGTGCCCTGCACGCCAAGCGACCTGGCCCACGTCATCGACATGGTCGGCTACGGTGCGAACTTGTTCGAAGGCACCGTGGGACCGCTGTTGACCAACGCGACGGCCGCGCTGCGCGGCGCTGCCGGGTGCATCGACGCGAATAACAACGGCTTGGACTTCACCAGCGGGGCGCCCACTCCGCGCACCACGGCATCGACGCCGGTTACCTGCCCGGTGCATGTGTATATCAGCGCCTTCGTCCCGGCGGCCACGGTAAACATGCCTTACTCGCTGACGTTCACGGCGGGCGGCGGCACCGGACCGTATACGGTTGCCCAGACATCGGGCACGCTGCCGAACGGCCTGGCACTTTCGGGCAGCGTCCTGAGCGGCACGCCCACCGACACCGCCACCTACACGTTCGCGATACAGGCGACGGACGCCAACTCGATTTCGGGCAGCCAAAGCTTCACTATCACGCCGGCGGCGGCGATGACCTACGCGCCGAACTCGCTCGCGGGCCTGATCTATCCGGCGCCCCTCAGCCAGTTGATGACCACGAACCGCTCGGCGTGCGATTACACGAAAACCAGTTTTCCGGCGTGGCTCACCCTGACACAAGCCACGCACGGAGTGGGGAATTTCACGTTGGCGGGTACGCCGCCAGCCATGGGCAGCTACAATTTTTCCGTGGACGCCTCATGCGTGAACGGCACGGGATCGCAGGCTTACACGCTGGTATCGGGGACGTTGATCACCTTCTCACCGGCCACTCTGCCCAACGGCACGAAGGGCACGGCATATTCGCAGGACCTGACGACGGATGGCGCCGGGTGCGGTTTTTCGATCACCTCCGGAGCGCTGTATGCGGGATTCTCATTGACCGGGACCGGCACTACGGCGACCCTCCACGGCACACCGGCGTTGTCCGGCGGGGCCAGTTTCACGGTATCGGCGAACTGCGCCAATAATGGGGTGGGTTCGCAGGCGTACACTCTCGCGGTACCGCTCGCGTGCGGCACGTCTAAAACCCTTATCCACGACGTGCAGGGCAGCGGGTCCACCAGTCCGATGGTGGGCACGAAAGTGGAACTCGAAGGCATCGTCACCGGGAGCTACCAGAGCAAAGCGACCGGCCTGGGCGGCTTTTACATGCAGGAACCCGACGCCAGTTGGGACAGTAATCCGGCCACGTCGGAAGGCATCTTCGTATACGACAACGCGTTCGGCGCGGCGGTGAACCGGGGCGACCGGGTGCGCGTGCAGGGCATGGTGGACGAATACGCCAGTTCCAGCAACGGCCTCACATCCTCGCTCACGGAACTGGGTTCGGTAGGGGGCGTTCTGGTGTGCGACACGGACAACTCGTTTACCGTCACGCCCATCTCGCTGCCCGTCAGCGAACTCTCGGTATTTGAGCAGTATGAAGGCATGGCGGTGCAATTCCCGCAGCAGATGGTGGTCAGCGGCGTGTATCAGGAAGGGTCGTTCGGCTCGCTGGATCTTTCGCCGAACTCGCGTCTCTTCACGCCCACGTCGGTTGTGGCGCCGGGCGCGGCGGCCATCGCGCTGGATAGCGCCAATCTGCGGAGTAAGATCACCCTGGATGACGCCAGTACGTTGTCGAATGCCACCCTGTACCCGGCGCCGTATCCGGAAGGCGGCCTGAGCGCCGCGAACACCGTACGCGCAGGGAACTGGGTGAACTTCAACAGCACGACGAACACCTACACGCCGGTGACGGGCGTGCTGGACGACCGCTACGGCGCCTGGCGAATTCAACCGCTGGGTACGTACACATTCCACTCTCCCGCGCAGGTCAATGCCCGCAAGGCGGCGCCGGACGCGGTAGGTGGACGCATCAAGGTGGGCAGCGCGAACCTGCTCAACTTCTTCACCACTCTGGGCGCTTCCAGTATCTGCGGACCCAGCGGCACGGTGAGTTGCCGAGGCGCCAGCAACTCCACCGAATACCAGCGGCAACTCGACAAATTGGTGGCCGAACTGATCGGCTTGAACGCCGATATCCTCGGTCTCTCGGAGCTCGAAAATAACCCGGCGGCTTCCGCCGACGCGCTGGTGAACGCCCTCAACGCGGCGGTTGGGGCGGGCACGTACGCCTATATCAATACCGGGACGACGGGCACGGATTCGATTCGCAACGCCCTCCTCTATAAGCCCGCGCGGGTGACGCCGGTGGGCCCCTATGCCGTGTACGAGCCGCCAGTATTCGGCGTGCGTCCCAGCATCGCGCAACTGTGGAAGCCGGCCACCGGCGTTAAGACCAGCTTGCAGCAGTTCACCGTGGTGGTGAATCACTTCCGGTCCAAGGGTGGCGATTGCTCAGGGCAGGGCGACCCGGATGCGAACGATGGACAGGGCACATGCAATTTGAACCGCCTCACCACGGCGCAGGGGGTCGTGAACTGGCTGGCGGGTAACCCGATGAGCGACCCGGCGACCGCCGCCAACCGCAAAATTCTGATGGTGGGAGATTTCAACGCATACTTCATGGAAGACCCCATCCAGGCGATGATCGACCCGGCGTTCACCAAGCCGGGTTATTTGCCCAACGCCAACGCCACCTTCACCAACCTGATCGACAAATTCCTGGGCGCCGCGGCGTACTCCTACCAGTTCCAATCCGAATCGGGATACCTGGACCACGCGCTATCGAGCCCGCCGTTGACGAAGTTGGTGACTGGGGTGACGGAGTGGCACAACAACTCCGACGAACCTCCCTTCATCGACTACAACACCGAGAGCAAGAGTGCGACTCAGCTTGCGAACTACTACGCGGCCGACGCATTCCGGGCCACGGATCACGACCCCATCCTGCTCGGCTTCAACCCTCTGCCCGGCGATTTGAACGACGACGGCGTGGTGGATGCAACCGACCAGTTGCTCCTGCGCGCGCAGTTCGGAAAGGCCGTCGGGGCGCCGAGCGTGGATCGCCGCATGGACTATGACGGCGACGGTGTCATCTCGCTCAACGATTACAGGGTGTGGTACACCCTCTACCGCGCCTACCAGGCAGCAACCATCTAAGGACGAAGAATGATGAAACGCATACTCTTCACAACACTTCTTGCGGCGGTCTCGGCAGCCTTGTTGCCGGCGGCGACTATCAGCCTCCAGTTCTCTTCCAATCAGGTCACGCTCGGTGACAATTTCACAGTCACCGTAAACGCGACGAACGTGTTTGCGGGCAGGCCCGAGGATATGTTGCTTGCGTTCGGGCTGAACCCTTTCATCTCGCTGCCAGGCAATGTCATTTTCCTGGGCGCCTCCGTGGGGCCGCGGTTTGCCGACGACTCGGGATCCTTCCTTGGAACCGCGGTCGCGGGGGATGTCTTTCCCGGGCTGGGCGCTGGTGACTTTGTCGAACCCCTGACGCTGGCTACACTGACCTTTCGAGCGATCGGTAGTGGTTTTGTGGACGTGGGAGTAGTGAGTGATACCTCGGATCTGAACCAGGGACTCGCCTTTCTGGCGGATTCCAACAACGTCGAACTCACCGCGTCGGGGACCATCCAGGTAGTGCCGGAACCGGCGGTGGCATGGCTGCTGGCTCCCGGCCTGGGCGCCCTGCTGCTGATGCGGCGGCGGAGACGCGCGTAGGCGACCGATTTCAGAACGGCGTTCTCCGCGACAGGCCGGGAGGCCGGGAGGCCTGTCCCACTATAATTGAGCAGTGGATCTCGAAAAGACACTGCTGCGCAAAGTTGGAGAAGCCATTCACCGCTACCGCATGATTCGCGACGGCGACCGCGTGGCCGTCGCGCTCTCTGGGGGCAAGGATTCGGCGACCATGCTGGAAGCCCTGCTGCTGCTCCAGAAACGCGCGCCGATCGACTTTTCCCTCCGCGCTTTCACCGTGGAGCAGGGCAAGTTCTTGCGGCCCATCGAACCCCTCGGGGAATATCTGAAGGCGCGCGGCATTCCCTGGACCTATTTCCGCGACGCGCCTTCGCTGCGTCTGCTGGAAGAGCAACCCGGCCACGGCTGCGACCTGTGCAGCCGCTACCGGCGCCGCGCCGTATACGAGATCGCGGCCAATCTGGGCTGCAACGTGATCGCGTTCGGCCACACCGCGGACGATTTCTGCGAGGCCCTGCTGCGCAATACCATGTTCACCGGCAGGCTATGTTCGCTGCCGCCGGTGAGCCACTCCCGCAAGCACGAGTACCGCTTGATCCGCCCCCTGGTCTTCGTTACCGAAAACATCACCACGGCCTACGCCGCTTCTTGCGGCGTGCCGGTGGTACCGTGCGGTTGTTCACAGCGCACCGGTACCGTGCGCCGGGCCCTGCGCGACATGTTCGCGGATCTGGAGCGCGAGCACCCGCATCTCAAGGAAACCATGCTTTCCGCCATGGGGAACGTCAATACCAGCCGCCTGCTGGATACGCGCTTCCTCAATCTGGATGGCGAAAATAGCGAATCGGAAACACAAACTCAGGAATTGTTTCCGATTGTCACGGAATTGTAACCGTCTCTCGATTGACCCGCGCCCTCGAATCCGATTACCATGGGTTTTCTCAATATCAAGCCCAAATTATGAGACTGCTGCCACGCGAGGAGAAGTTTTACCACCTCTTTCTGAAACAGGTGGAGATCATCTCGGAAGCGGCACGCCTCCTCCTGGAAGGCGTCCGAGGCGGCAACGCGCGCATGGCGACCGCCGCCACCGAAATCAACGTCCTGGAACACCGGGGGGATGAAGTCATCCACGAATTGTTCACACGGCTCAACCAGACGTTCATTACACCCATAGATCCGGAGGACATTCACAATCTCTCCTCCGCCCTGGACAACGTCCTGGATGGTGTGGAAGACACGGCGCACCGCTTGGTGTCCTACCGCATCGACCCGGTCCCTGCTGCCATGGTCGAGCTTGCGGAGATTGTGGCAAGCTGCGCCAGTTCCCTCAAGGCCGCGTTCGAGGCGCTGGAAAGCAACGGCCCCATCATGGAGCACTGCATCGAAATCAATCGCCTGGAAAACCACGCGGACCTGATCGGCAGAAGCAGTGTGGTGGAACTGTTCGACAAGGAGAAGGACCCCATCACCCTGATCAAGCTCAAAGAAGTCTACGAGTTCTTCGAGGGCACCGTCGATAGCTGCGAAGACGTGGCCGACGTTCTACAGAACGTGGTGGTCAAGAACAGCTAGCATGTCCGTCTTCACGCTCGCCGTACTCATCATCGCAATCGCGCTGGTGTTCGATTACATCAACGGTTTCCACGATGCGGCGAATTCCATCGCTACCATTGTGGCCACACGGGTACTCACGCCGTTTCAGGCGGTGCTGTGGGCCGCGTTCTTCAATTTCGTTGCGGCCTTCCTCTTCAGCACGGCAGTCGCCAAGACGATAGGCAAGGGCTTCGTGGACGTCGGCCTAGTCACGCCCTACGTGATTATGGCAGGCCTGCTGGGCGCCATCGTTTGGGACCTGATTACGTGGTGGCTCGGCCTGCCCACCAGTTCCTCGCACGCCTTGATCGGCGGGTACGCCGGCGCCGCCATGGCACACGTGGGCCTGATGCGCGGCTTCGGTCACAGCCTGGAAGCGCTCAACGTCAGCTCCACCGGCCAGTGGCCCTTCACTTTGAAGATGATCATCGGCGCCCCGTTGATCGGCTTGGTCTCCGCCTACACGCTGATGGTGCTGGTCTATTGGCTGTTCCGCCACTCCACCCCGTCGAGAATGGACAAGTATTTCCGCAGGCTCCAGTTGCTTTCGGCGGCGGCATTCAGCCTGGCGCACGGCTCCAACGATGCGCAGAAGACCGCGGGAATCATCACCGGCGTGCTCTTCGCGTCGCATTACCTGAAAACCTTCGACGTTCCGCTCTGGGTGATTCTGGCCGCCCATGCGGCAATCGCCCTAGGCACGCTGAGCGGGGGCTGGCGCATCGTTCACACCATGGGCGGACGCCTCACGCGCCTCAAACCGCGCAGTGGGTTCTGCGCCGAAACAGGGGCCGCGGTGAGCGTTCTACTTTCCACCTATATGGGCACGCCCGTGTCCACCACGCACGCCATCGCCGGCGCCATTGCGGGCGTCGGCAGCATCCAGCGCATGAAAGCCGTCCGCTGGGGCATCGCCACCAACATCGTGTGGGCGTGGGTGCTGACCATCCCTGCCGCCGCGACCATTGCGTGGCTTTCCTACTTCGCGCTGCACTTCACCATCGCAAAATAGCCGTAGGACAGGCCTCCCGGCCGGCCAGGAGGCCTGTCCTGCTGGACTACGGCGTGACCTGCTCCATTACCCATTCGGCGGCCAGCGCGCCTTCTCCGTAGGAGCGCGGGAGGATGCCGCGGACGATGGCACTGACAAAGTCCTCGACACACGGATAGTGAAGATTTTCGGCGGCGGCGATGCGCTCGACGCCGCCGGGATGCACCAGCTCCGGACCGTTTAACGGGGACAAGTCGATCTCGCCCTCGGTGCCGCGCACGCGGAATTCGTCGCGCACCACCCGCGAATGCCAGCGCACATCCACCACACCGCGCACGCCGCCTTCGTACTCGATCATCACGGTGGCGTTGTCCTCCACTTGCAAGGGATGCACCAGCGTGGAGGAGTGTCCCACCGCGCGGATGGGCTTGCCGAACAGGTAGTTCATCAGATCGATGCGATGCGACCCAATATCGCGCAGCGGCCCTCCGCCGGACTGCTTCGGATCGGCCAACCAGGCGCGCGAGGTGCCCATCGGGTTGAACCATTCGTGCGCCGCGGCTTCGGCGAATACCGGCCGCCCGATGGCGCCGGCCTCCATCAACTCGCGCGCGCGGTCCACCTTGGGGTACATGCGCCGGTAATAGGCGATGCCCAGCGTGCGGCGCGTCTCTTCGGATGCCCGCTGCATGGCGAGGGCATGCGCATAGTTCAGCGCCATCGGCTTTTCGCACAGCACGTGGCGCCCGGAGCGCAGCGCCGCGACGGTCTGTGCTGCATGTAAGTAGACGGGCGTTGCGATATAAACCGCCGTGGCGTCGCACCCAGCCAGCGCGGAAGAGAGATCGCTCCAGGACTTGACGCCATACGGCTCGGCCTTCGCCGGGTCACGCGTCACAATTCCGGCCAGCCGGCTGCGCGGCTCCGCCAGAATCGCCGGCAGCACCCGCTTGCGCGCAATATCGCCGACTCCGACCATCAGCCAGGAGATCATAGGCGTATGGTAACGTAGGGCGCCGCCTCAGAAGTGCAGGACGGTCGCGAATTGCGGATGCGCGCGGCTCCGGCTCATCTCTGCGGTAAGCCGCGGAAAGTCGATGGCGCCAGCCCACGTTCCTCCGCTGCCTCCGCGCTCTCAGGTTTTGACTTGCCCGGTTGTCCTCCGCGTTTTCCTCTGCGCCTTCGCGCCTCCGCGTCAAACACACGGTCTTCTTTGGTGCCCCGCCTTCGACGGGTGAGGCAGCGTTCGCCTGACGGCTAGCAGCATTGCCCAAGGTTGGGTGCTCCCCAAGAGCAACTTATACCGCGGCGAGCATGGTGCCGCGTCCCAGGATACCGGCGGGGTCGAAACGGCGCTTGACGGCGCGCATCGCCTCCAGATGCTCGGGCGCGTATTGCAGCGCCAGCAGGTGGGCCTTGCGCTTCCCTACCCCGTGCTCGGCCGCCACGGTGCCGCCCAGTTCCACGGCGCGTCGCGCGAATTCCACCAGCAGCGCCGCCGCCTGCCCCGGGTTCTCCGGATCGCTGAACAGGTTCACATGGACGTGCGCGTCGCCGATGTGCCCGAAGATCACATAGCGCCCCGGGAACTCCTCTTCCAACCGCTGGCGATAGTAGGCCAGCATCTCACGATTGCGCGCCAGCGGCACCGCGAAATCGGTATTCATCTTCATGGCGCCGCTGCGCCGCACCGCATCGTTGACCAGTTCGGGCAGCGTGTGGCGGAAGCGCCGGAAGCGTTCGCGATCGTTGGCCGTGGTGGCGAACCAGGAATCTTCCACCAGGGCGCCGGTGCCCTCCAGGCGCTCCAGCCACAAGTCGATCTCCGGATCGTCCTCCGACTCCATCTCCTGATCGAACAGGATGGCCGCGCGCGCTGCCCCCGGAATCTCCGGGAAGCGGGTACGCAACAGGCCTAGCGAGGGCTGGTCGAAATACTCCAGCATGCGCGCCGATGCCGTGGTGCGCCAGCGTTCCACCGCGGACACCGCCTCATCGTCGCTGGTGAAAAATACCAGGCCCGCGAGCACGGCCTTGGGCGCCGGAAGCAGGCGCAGCGTGGCTTCCGTGATCACCCCCAAAGTGCCTTCCGAACCGATGAACAGATCCACCCAGTCCATCCCCGGACGCAGCAGATAACCGGCCGTATTCTTGGTGACTGCCGGCAGCGGGACCGTGCCCGGGTCGAAATCGAGTGTGTCGCCGCGCCCGATATCGAGCATGCGCCCGTCAGCCAACACCACCCGCAAGCGCTCCACCCATGCGCCCGTGGCGCCATACCGGAAACTCCGCGACCCGCTGGCGTTGCAGGCTATGTTGCCGCCGATGGAAGCGCTGGTCTCGGTGGGGTCGGGCGGATAGAGTTGTCCCGATGCCAGCGCCGCCGCATGCACGTCGCGCAGCAGCACGCCGGCGCCGGCCACGGCATACCCGTGGTGCACTTCCAGGCGCGTGAACTTCTCTAGCGAGATCACCCAGCCGCCGAACGGCACGCGGCCACCCGCCACCCCGGTGCCCGCGCCCGACACGGTCACCGCGATCCCCGCCGACGACGCCTGGCGCAATACCGCGGCCACACCGGCGTCATCCGCCGGCACAATCACCCGCTCAGCGTGCCCACCCTTCAGCCCGGAAGCATCTTCCAGGTAGCCGGATGGGACTTCCGCCCTCCCCTCGCGCTCTAGACTTCCAGTATCACCGGCAGGATCAACGGGCGCTTGGACGTCTGCTTCACAATGTGCCGCTTCAGGTCCGCGCGGATCTTCTCCTTCATGACTCCCCAATCCGTCTTCTCCTCGTGATTCGATCCTTCCAGCGTCTTAATAACGAGTTGTCGCGCCGCCTCCAGGAACGCCGGCCCGTCGTCCCCCGCCTCAAACCCGCGCATGACGATCTCTGGCGGGCTTTCCAGCCGCCCGGTACTCCGGTTGATGGCAAGAATCGGCAGCACGATGCCGTCTTCCGACAACAGGCGCCGGTCGCGGATCACCATCTCCTGCACCACGTCGTCCACCGAACCCGAGTCGATGCAGACATGGCCCACGGTGACCTTGCCCGCCTTGCGCGCGCCATGATGGTCGAACTCAAGAATTTCGCCCGTGTCCATGATGAAGCTCTCTTCCATGCCGGCGAAGCGCAGGTGCTCGGCCAGTCTGGCGTGCTTGGAAAGCTGGCGGAATTCCCCGTGGATGGGCATGAAGTAGCGCGGCCGCACCAGGTTCAATACCAGCTTCATCTCTTCCACACTGCCATGTCCGGAGACGTGCAGCGGGGGATTCATACTGCCGTACATGACGTCCGCCCCGCGGCGCGCCATGTGGTCGATCATGCGGAAAATCGCCTTCTCGTTGCCCGGGATGATGCGCGAACTCATCACCACCGTATCGCCCTTCTCCACGGTGATGTGCTTGTGGTTATCCACGGCGACGCGCGACAACGCCGACATCGGCTCGCCCTGCGTGCCGGAAACCAGTATCGCCACCTTTTCCGCCGCCAACCCCATCACATCCTGCGGGCGCAGCAGGATGCCGTCCGGAATGCTGAGCAGCCCGTGGGCATGGGCGATCTCCGTGACCGACACCATACTTCTGCCGACTATCGCCACTCGCCGGCCGTATTCCTCCGCCAGGTCGAGCACCAGTTGGATACGGTGAATCGAACTGCTGAAGCAGGAGACCACAATCCGTTTCTCGGAGCGGCTGAAGATCTCCTCCATGCGCGGCTTCACCGCGCGTTCGCTCTCGGTGTATCCCGGCCGGTCGGAATTGGTCGAATCGGAGAGCAGCAGCAGCACCCCGCGCTTACCGTAATCGGCCAGCGTGTGCAGGTCGAACAGCTCGTTGTCCGTCGGCGTGGGGTCCACCTTGAAATCGCCGGTGTGGATGATCACGCCGAGCGGCGTCGTGATGGCCAAAGCCACGGCGCTCACAATGGAGTGCGTAACGTGAATAAACTCGATCCTGAACGGGCCAATGCCGATGGCCTGTTTCGGCTTGACCTTGATCAGCCGCGGCTCCTTCTCCATGTCGTACTCTTCCAGCCGCCGTTCCACCAGGGCCAGTGTGAACGCCGTACCGTAAACAGGCACGTCGATCTCGGAGAGGAAGTAAGGCACGGCTCCGATGTGGTCCTCGTGCCCGTGAGTCAGAATTACGGCCCGCACCTGCGCCTGATTCTCCTTGAGGAAAGTCAGGTCGGGCATCACCAGATCGACGCCGAGCAGTTCGGCGTCGGGGAACATCATCCCGCAGTCGACTACGATTATGTCTTCGCCGTAGCGGATGGCGGTCATGTTCATGCCGAACTCGCCCAGTCCGCCCAGGGGTATTACCTGCAACTTCAAATCAGTCTTCGAATCAGTCTTCAAATCACTCATTCAACCTTCACTCTCTCTCTGTGAAACAGAACCTCGGCGCCGGGATCCCCTCTGGGGAGGCGCATTGCCGCCCTGTCAAGGGCTCAGCGATAACCAGCCGCCTGTAGCTCGAATAATTCCGCATAGCGCCCGCCCAGGCTTAGCAGTTGCTCATGCGTTCCTTGTTCTTTTATCGATCCGTCCGCCAGCACCAGGATCCGGTCTGCCATGCGGACGGTGGAAAATCTGTGGGAAATCAGCACCGCCATGCGCTCCCGCGTCAATTCGGAGAATCGCTGGAACACCTCGTACTCGGCGCGCGCGTCCAGGGTCGCGGTCGGCTCGTCCAGAATCAGCAATTGGGCGTCCCGCATGTAAGCCCGCGCCAACGCCAGCTTCTGCCACTCGCCACCGGAGAGATCCACACCGCCCTCGAAACGTCTGCCCACCATCTGATCGTACCCATTCGGCAGACGGTCGATCACGGTTTTTGCCAAGCTCTTCACCGCCGCGGATTCCACCCGGGACCGGTCGCCAAGAGAGTCGACCTTGCCAAATCCAATGTTCTCACGAACAAGCAGGTCATAACGCATGTAATCTTGGAAGATCACGCCGATTTCGCGGCGCAAATCCTCCACGTCATACTCGCGCAGATCCGTTCCGTCCAGCAGAATCTGCCCTTCCGTGGGGTCGTAGAGCCGGGCCAGAAGCTTCACCAGGGTTGTTTTTCCTGCTCCATTCTCACCAATTAGTGCCAATTTTTCATTGAGATGCAGGGTAAAGTTAATGTTTTGGACTACCTTGCGGTCGCTGCCCGCGTAGGCGAATGCCACGTTGCGGAATTCGAATCCCTGCCGGATCGGCCGGGGCGCGGGTAGAGCGTTCGGCGCCGCACCAATAGTGGGCTGCATAGCGAAAAACTCGAAAAGGTCTTTCAGAAAGACCGCCTGCTCGGAAATATCGTTGAAGCCGGAGAGAATTTTCTCAATGTAGGCGCGTGAGCGGTTGAATGCCCCCGTCAGAAAGGTAAAGCTGCCAAGAGAAACAGCGCCCGCCAAAGTCCGCGCCATGACCACTACATAGGCCCCGTAATAGCCTGCGGTCGAGACCACGTTCAGGGCCGAACCTATGGCCGCACGTCGTATCGCAAGTGCTTTATTTTCCTTAAAGATATCCGCTGATACCTCATAGTAATGTTTAGATAGATAAGCGCCCAGTCCGAAGATCTTCACCTCCTTGGCGCTCTGCGCGCTGGCGCCGAGCAGCCGCAGGTAATCCAGCTTGCGGCGCTCCGGCGTACGGCGGTACAGGATGGAATACGCCAGGCTGGTAAAGTGCGTCTCGCCGAGGAAGGAGGGAATCACCGCCGCCGCCAGCAGCACCATCAGCCAGGGCGAAAATACGATCAGCCCGGTGGAGAGCGATGCCAGCGTAACGGCATCCTGCCCGATGTTCAAGAGCGCCGCCAATAGGCCCATGCGACCCGTAGTCTGGCGGCGGGCGCGGTCCAGCTTGTCGTAAAATACCGGGTCTTCGAACGACGCCAGATCCAGGCGGGAGGCGTGCTCCATCAGGCGCACGCTGACCCGGTTGGTGAAGCGGTCGCCCAGCAGACTGTCGCACAGAGTGTTGGCGCGCCCTAGAACATCACTCGCGATAGCCAGCGCCAATTCCAGCGCCACCAGCTTCCAGATGCCCTCCAGATTGCCTCTCCCGCGCGTATTCCAGGCCACCACGCCATCAATGATCAACTTGGAGACCCAAAGCATAGCCAGCGGCAAGAGCGCCCGGAAGAGGCGGAAAACCGTGGTGGCCACGACCAGCGGCGGACTGGTCTCCCACACCATCCTCAACAGCGGCCGGACATTCCGAAGCGACGCCAGCCGCGCGCGCCACGGCAGTTCCTGCGCGGGCCGCGGCGGCTTGGGTTGCTGCATAAGTAAATTTTAGCGTGGTTCCGGGGGCGCCAACACTCGCCAAAACCGGTGGAGGGGCCCCAAAAAAGAAATGCTCACCCCGAAGGGTGAGCATTTTATCCCCCTGTTGTACCAGGGTGATGTTCGATGGGAGAATCAGTCTCGACGGAATCGCAACCGCCAAAACTTTGTAGTTGGATCTTATTTCCTTCCGGCTCTCCAGTCAAGCGAAAATCCAGCCGCTCTTTTTTTGGTCGTAACCTGCTCTTGTGGGACAACTTGCGGGGACATGGATTTTTCCACAATTGGCGCGAAGAAGGTCAAAAGGTCCATTTTTTGCCTGAGGAAATCGCTCTAATATGCACCAAATAAATGGTTTATTGACCTCACCACTCATCTTCCAAGATTCAGTGTGGTGAGCGCGTCAGCCTCTTCGCCCCGATTTCCGCGCCGCTGGAAGGCCCGCAGGCCACCAAATGCCAACCCCGACGCGACCATGAATCCCAGCAGTATCCCAATGAGAACGAAAGCGTTTATCACCAGGTCGCCGATGTTGTCCTTGTGGCTAGGAACCCACTGATCGAGGGTCACCGAAGCCTGATATTTTACCTGCGCCAGCAACCGCTCGGCCGCATCCGAATCTGTCGGCGCTAGCACCACCGCCACGAGGGGGCCACTGCGTTTTACCACATTGCCACCGGGTATTCCCCTGAATTCAGCCTCCTTCTGCATCGCGATCTGCGGCGTCGGGTAGCCAAAAATCACCATTCCCATCTCCCCTTTTGGGCTATGAAAGACTCCCATCTGCCCCTCGGCGCCGTAGTGGAATGCCGCCACCGACGGGGGAATCCCCGGGGTGAATTTCAGCAGGCTGGCCGGTCCGGTAATGTAGCGTTCGCTATTGGCCACTCGGCCCTGCGTTGGCAGATTGCCCGGCAGGGTCGGCAGCACCGTGGTATCCACGTTGCGTAGGCCATTGAACAGCACGGCCAGTTCCCCAGCCTCCGGCTTGCGCCCGCTGAACGAAAGCAGGTAGTTGCCGTGGACCAACAGCAGCCCTTCCCCCGTGTCGACGGCCAGCGGAGCCAGCTTGGAAGCGGCCGATTGCGCCGGCCGCTGCCAGTCAAACGCCGCCATGGCGCCGGTGGTGTCCTGCAGCCGGTAGCCCGTCACCGTGAAGTTTTCGTTCCCGTTCTCATAGCGGGCCGCTTCGGATTCCTTGAGCCCGTACTCATCCCAGACAGGCCTGTCGAAGAGGGTTGCCTGCATGGTGGCAGCACGCTTCCAGGTCCCGATATTCTCCGGCCAGATGGCGCCCAGACACAGCACGGGCGCAAGTAGAGCTGCAAACAAAAACTTCATCCCTCTATTAGACGCCATCGGCGTGGGTTCCGCCTCACCCAATCCCCGCCTCCTGGGAAGCCCCTGGAATTTCACCCAGGGTGGGTGGGGCATAGTCCCCTTCCTCCCCCGTAAACAGACACTGAATCATCCAAAAACTCCACGAATTCTGCGTTGGCCCAAAAAGTGCTATGGGTTTTAACCGGATAAAGAGACTCTTTTAACTTGTTATGCAACTGACGAGAGCCGCAGACTATGCCATCCGGGTAATGATTCACCTGGCCGGTCTTCCGCCGGGCGCGCGGGTGAGCCGTTCGGAACTGTCGACGGCCGCCGAATGTCCCGAGCAATTCCTGTGTAAGGTATTGCAGAATCTGACCCGTGCCGGCCTGATGATTTCCCATCGCGGCAACACCGGCGGGTACGAGTTGGAGGAGTTGCATCGCACCGCTTCCGTCCTGGAAGTGGTCGAGGCCGTTGAGGGACCGATCCGGCTCAACCTGTGCCTCACCAGCGACCACGCCTGCACCCGCCAAGAGTGGTGTCCCGCCCACGGCGTTTGGGCCGCTGCCCAGGCATCCCTTCGCCAAGTGCTCAAAGACGCGAACATCGCCGATCTGGCACTGCGCACCTCCCCGGCACATTGCCCCGCGATCGTGCTCCGTCCCGTGCCGGAACCGCCCAGCGTGCCAGGCGCACTGCCCAATGCCACTTAGTTTTCCCCCTACCGCACAGTCCGCATTGATTGTGGGGCGGACCCCCGGTCCGCGGCCGACGCCCCCGTCGGCCTGCCCGCGCCCTGCAAGATGCTGAAATCGTCGTTCTGACTGCGAGACGGGGCGTCCCTTGCAGTCTGGGGAAACTCTAGGTCTGCCGCGTCCCGATGAGTCGGGACGCGCCCGGCAGGGGTGCCGGCGCCACATAGCCGACGCAGCCGATGTGAAGTTATGATTGCGTGGTTTCTAAAAGGCATTGCGCGCACGGCCTGCCCCCCATCGATGGGCAGCGCCACCCTGTATTCTGAAGTCATGCGAATCGCTGGCATTTTTGCAATGGCGGTGTGCACCGCCGCCGCGCAGGCACCCTTCACGCTGGACCAGGTACTGAGCGCGTCGTTTCCATCCGAACTGATCGCGGCGCCGTCCGGGGGCAAGGTGGCGTGGGTCTCCGCTTCCAAAGGCGTGCGCAATATTATGGTGGCCGCTCCGCCCGCCTACCAGGAACACAAGATCACGGCATATACGGAAGACGACGGGCAGGAACTGCTGGAACTGCGCTGGACGGCGGACGCATCGGCGGTGGTGTACGTGCGCGGCGGGGGCGCCAATGGGCGCGGCGAAATTCCGAATCCGGCGCTGAACTCCACGGGGGCAAGCGAGGATGTATGGACCGTGGCGCTGGAGGGCTCCGCGCCGCGCAAAATCGGCGAAGGCAATTCGCCGGCAGTTTCACCGAAGGGCGACCGCGTCGCGTTTGTGCGGCGCGGGCAACTCTGGGTTGCGCCCCTGGATGGCAAGTCCGCGGCGTCTCAACTGCTCAAGACGCGCGGAGAATGCGCGCGCCCTGTATGGTCGCCCGACGGCGCGCGGATCGCGTTTACCAGCGCGCGCGGCGATCACGGCTTCATCGCGGTGTACGACGTGGCCGCGAACTCGCTGCGCTACCTAGACCCCAGCACGGATGACGATAGCGCGCCCGAATGGTCGCCAGACTCGCGCAGTATTGCATTCCTCCGCGTGCCTTCGAGCGGAGTGCGCGCGCCGCGCGAAGCGCACCGTACGGGCGAGCCGTGGTCCATCCGCGTAGCCTCCGTGGAGACCGGCGCCGGCCGCGAGATCTGGCGCGCGGCGGCGGGTCCCGGAAGCGTGTTCCGCGGCGTGACGGCGCGCAATCAACTGCTGTGGGCCGATGGCGGGCGCATCGTATTTCCCTGGGAGGCCGATGGCTGGACGCACCTCTATGCAATCCCAGCCGAGGGCGGCAAGGCGGCATTGCTCACGCCGGGGGCGTTCGAGGTGGAAGACGCGACGCTGGCGCCGGGCCGGCGCGAGGTGGTGTACTCCTCCAACCAGGGCGATATCAACCGGCGCCACCTGTGGAAGGTGGCGGCCGGCGGCGGCACGCCCGCGGCGCTCACTGCCGGACAGGGGATCGAGTGCCTGCCGGCGCCGGTGAGCGATTCCAATGCGGTGGCATTCCTGTCGGCCGATGCGCGGCATCCCATGCATCCCGCGATCCGCGTGGGCGCCGAAGTACGCGATCTCGACCCGGGCGCGATTCCAGCCGATTTTCCCACCGGGCACATGGTGACGCCGCGGGAGGTGATGTTCCCCGCCGGTGACGGACTGCAACTTCACGGTCAACTATTCCTACCGCCGAAGCCAGCGGCGAACGGCCGCTCCCCCGCGGTGGTGTTCTTCCACGGCGGCTCGCGGCGCCAGATGATGCCCGGCTGGCACTACATGTATTACTACTCCAACGCCTATGCGATGAATCAGTACCTGGCGAATCTGGGCTACGTCGTACTGAGCGTGAACTATCGCAGCGGCACGGGTTACGGCCTGGAGTTTCGCGAGGCGTTGAATTATGGCGCGAGCGGTGGCACCGAGTACCACGACGTGCGGGGCGCGGCCATCTACCTTCGCGGGCGCACGGACGTGGACCCGGCGCGCATCGGCGCGTGGGGCGGGTCTTACGGCGGCTATCTGACGGCAATGGCGCTGGCGCGCGCCGGCGACCTGTACAAAGCTGGCGTGGATTTTCACGGTGTCCATAACTGGGCCACTGAGTTGAACATTCCGGTGACTGAGCCGGATTACAAGCTCGCGTTCGAATCTTCCCCGATGGCGTTCGTCAAGACCTGGCGTTCGCCCGTGCTGCTGATTCACGGCGATGACGACCGCAGCGTGCAATTCAACCAGACCGTGATACTGGCCGGCGCGCTACGCAAGCAGGGTGTGGAAATCGAGGAAATGGTGATCCCCGATGAAGGTCACGATTTCCTGCTGCATCGCAGTTGGAAAGCGGCGTACGAAACGTCGGTACGCTTCCTGGAAAGCCACTTGAAATAGCGGGCGGCACGAAGCTAGCCCCTCTCTCTCACTTCACCTTCATCACGAACACGCTCTGATCGTCGAAGGCCACCGTGGAGAACTTGTCCAGCTCCTTAAAGATCTCCAGAATCAGACCGTCCGCCGACGTATTGCAGTGCGACTGCACCACCTCGGTCAGGCGTCGCCGGCCGTATTCCGTTCCAGCCGCGTTCATATGATCCGTGATGCCGTCGGAGTAAAGCACGATGGTGTCGCCCGCCTCCGCCTGGAACGTCACCTCCTCGTATTCCCGCCCGTCGAGCAGGCCCAGCGGCACGCCTTCCACGCGAATCTTGAGGATCTCGGTGCCACGGCGAATCATCGGCGGGATGGCGCCGGCGTTGGCCATCACGATGCGGCGCGTGGTGGCGTCCCACAGCAGCAGACCCAGTGTCACGTAGCGCGCTTCCACGCGCCGCGCCACCAGGGCGTCGTTGAGCGCCTTCATCAGTTCCGCCGGACGCGGCCGCCGCGGCGCCAGCGTACGCAGCAATCCGCTCATGAGTCCGCCGTAGAGCGCCGCCGCGGCGCCTTTGCCGCTGACGTCGCCCATGGCGATCACCGTCTGCCCCCCGCGCTGCTCGAAGATATCGTAGATGTCGCCCGAGATCTCCCGCGCCGGCCGCAAGCGAACCGCCGCTTCCAGGCCCGCGATCTCCGGTTCGGCGTCGGGCAGCAAAATGCGCTGCAGCTCGCGCGCCGCTTCCAGGTCTTCCTCCATGCGGCGCTCGCGCTGCGCCAGTTCGGCGTACAGGCGCGCGTTCTCCACCGAGCTCGCCACCTGCGGCGCCAAGAGCGTTAGCGTGCGCACGTGATCGTCGCTGAAGTAGCCGACGCGGTCGCTTTCCAGATCCATCACGCCCACTACGCGATCCTGCAGGATCAACGGCACCGCGACCTCGGAGCGAATATCGGTGTGCGAGGCGATGTAGCGCGGATCCTCGGCGGTGTCGTGCACGCGCACCACCTCGCGCGATTCGGCGGCGGCGCCCGTGATACCCTTGCCCAGCGGAACGTTGTCGATGTTCACCCGCTGGTCGTAGCGGATGCTGAACAGGTGCTTGAGCGCCTTCGCCTGGTGGTCCACCGAGAGAATGCTGAAAGCGTCGTAATCCATCAGATCGCGCATGGTGCTGGCGATCTTGCTCAGCAGTTCGTTGAGGTCGAGGATCGAGGAGAACTCGCGCGAAATGTTAGACAGCGTCTTCAGTGTGCGGTTCTGCCGTTCCACCCGCCGGTAGAGCCGCGCGTTGTCGATCGCGATGCTCACCCGCGTGGCGATCAGGCGCATCAGCGCGCGGTCGTATTCGTTATACGCGTTGACCCGCGTGGATTGCAAGTCGATCACGCCCACCAGTTTGCCGCGCGCCGTCATGGGCACGGCCAACTCTGTACGCACCGCATCCACCGTGTTGAGATAGCGCGCATCGTTGCGCACGTCGCCGACCAGCAGCGGTTCCCGGCTGGCGGCCGCCGTTCCGGTAATGCCCTCGCCCACCGCGATCGAGAGGTTGCGGATCACGTCGTCGCGATGGCCCACGGCGTAGCGGATGCGCAAATCGCGCCGCCGCTCACTGTACAGCAGGATGGCGAACAGATCGTAGGGCAGCACCTTCTGCACAATCTCCGCCACGTTGGCCAGCAACTGGTCCAAATCGAGCGTGAGCGTGATGGCGGCCGAAACCTCGAGGAGGTAATCGAGCAGCTCGCTTCGCTCCTTGAAACGAACCGCGGCTTTGCGCGTGCCTTGCATGGCTTTTTCCACGGTGAGGCGTTCAGGCAGCGGTGGCCTCGACAATTTTCACGCTGGCACTGGCGCCGATCCGCGTGGCGCCGGCCGCCGTCATAGCCTGGACGTCCTGCAACGTGCGAATGCCGCCACTGGCTTTCACGCCGATGTTAGGGCCCACCGCCGCGCGCATCAGAGCGATGTCGTGCGCGGTGGCGCCGGAAGTGGAAAAACCCGTCGAAGTCTTCACGAAATCCGCGCCCGCCGACTTGCAGATTTTGCTCGCCACGGTTTTTTGCGTGTCGTCCAGCAGCGCCGTCTCCAGAATCACCTTGACAATCGCGCCGGCCTCGTGAGCCACCCGCACCACGGCCTGTATGTCGTTTTTGACGGCATCGGTATCGCCCGAACGCAGCGCGCCCACGTTCATCACCATGTCGATTTCCTGCGCCCCGGCGCGCAGCGCGGCCGCGGTTTCCGCCACCTTGGATTCCGTGCTGGTGGCGCCCAGCGGGAACCCCACCACGGTGCAGACCTTGACCGGCGAACCCGACAGTTCCGCCTTCACCAGCGGCACCCAATAGGGATTCACGCACACGCTGGCAAACCGGTATTCCCGCGCCTCGCGGCAAATCTTCAGGACGTCGCTGCGCGTAGCGTCGGGCTTGAGGATAGTGTGATCGATCAGTGCCGCGATGCTCGGGTCAATCCTGGTCAGTTTCTCGCTAGCCGAGACGCGCGAGGCGCCGGCGGCGATGATTTCCTTGGTGTTCCGCGCGCACGTCTGCACGCAACGCTGCACGCAACCGGGGCACACCTGATCGGGCAGGTTGAGGCCCTCGCCCTTCTTGGGCGTCACACCGGATGGACCCACCCGCGCCAGCAGTTCTTCTCCGATTTGGGCGACGAGTCTGTCGAGTTCCGTATGCGTCACGAGGATACCTTCCTGGCGTATTGTTGCTCGATGTCCATGATCTTTTGGACCCGCGCCTGGTGCCGGCCGCCGGCAAATGGAGTCTCTAGCCAGGTGCGCAAAACGTCTTCCGCCTGGGTCTGTGTCAGAAGCCGCGCGCCAAGCGTAAGCACATTCGAATCATTGTGTTCGCGGCCATTCTTGGCGGAAGCTTTATCGTAGCACAGGGCCGCGCGAATGCCCGGAACCTTATTGGCGGCCATGCAAGAGCCGATGCCCGCGCCATCGATAATCACACCCCGCGTGGCGGTCCCCGAGGCCACCAGTTTCGCCACCATGTGCGCGATATCGGGATAGTCGGCCGGCTTCTCCTCGCTCACCCCCACGTCGCGCGCTTCGAAGCCCAAGCTCTCCAGCAACGGCTTGAGCGCTTCTTTCAGGCGATAGCCGCCGTGATCGCTGCCGATCGCCACCGTGCGTTGCGGAGGCGCTAGCGCCGACAGTTGATCCTCCGGCACTTCCACGATGCGCACCCCGCGCCCCGCCGCCACCTCAAGTGCCGAGGACGTGACAATGGTTCCCACCGGTATCCGTAATTCGCCGCCAATCGGCACATCCTGAGCCGTGATCACCTGTTTCATAAAGTCTTAAAGAACCATTGTAATGGTAGCTCAGGGCGATTACCTTTCCGGTTTGCCGCATCGGGGCGAAATCGGCTGGAGCGTGACGCTGCTGGGCGTGCTAGCGGCGTTCGCGTTCGGCGCCGTGCATGCGCTCTCGCCGAACCACGGCAAGACGCTGCTGGCGGCCTACCTGGTGGGCTTCGAACGCCAACCTGCGAATGCCGCTATTTCTTCCTGCTCGCGTTCGCGCCCTGCTTGGCGATGATCATGCCCTTGATCTTCTCGTAGGTTGCGTGAGGAACAATTTTGTTCTGTTCCAGCTGATTCTTCGCCTTATACGGACGCCCCGCAATAATCTTCGCCGAGTAAGCATCGCCAATCCCTGGCAACGCCTTCAAATCCTGCTCGCTGGCCGAATTGATGTCGAGCAGTGGCGTCTTTGCCGCCGCTGCGGCCGGCGCCGCCTGCGTGACCGCGCTTTTGGCCGGAGCTGCCTTCTTGGCCTGCGGAGCCGCCATCATCCCTACCGCCGTCAGAACAATTAGGAAGTATCTTACGAGTTTCATCCAAGTCACCCCTCAGCAAATTCTACCGCGCGCCGACCTTCGCGGCGAGCGCGTGCATCCCACCGGGCGCGTGAGGGCCGCCTTCCCTCTAGCACGCGCGGCTGTAGCGTCCCACAAGGTGCCGATGCTCACAGTTTTGCCTGCGCGGTCCATCCAAACTGCACGGATGGCACACCGCCCGCCGTCCGCCTTCTGCCACAATGAAATTGGGCTCGCGCCCCGAACCTGGAGGTTCCAAGTGATCGACACTCTGATGAACCTACTGTTCCGTTGCTCCCACCGCCGCCTTACCCGCCCTGTGGCCCCCATCACCAAGGCGGGCCAACCGCACAGCCAGAGCTACGTCGTGTGCCTGGACTGTGGCAAACAGTTCGAGTACGACCTAAACCTGATGCGCATGGGGAAGGTTATCCACCCCCATGACGCCGGCGTGGTCCCAAAAGACATGCCATTGCCAACCGCAACGAAGGTGAAATACGCCGTCTTGGCGGCCGTTCCGGTTGCGGTTGCGATTGCGATTGGCGCGGTGCTCAAGGCCAAGAAATCCGGGCCTCCCAAGAACGCGCGTACTGAGGATGGGCCGGTTGCGACCGCCAAAGGGAGCCCCGGAGTGCCAGAAGGAGAGTGAGCCCGCCGGGGCGCGCCGACACGCGTCGCCGTCCCGGGCGGCGGCCGATTCGCCAGTGTCACGGAACAAACTTGCCGGCTTGGAATGCCGCTTTCCGTGGGCGAAACGCACAAATCTTCAGCGTTTCAGCTTGCGGTTCTTTGCGCCTCGAATCCCGCGCGTCGGCCTACGTTGCGATTGACGTGCGCCATTTGGCGCCGCCGCTGGAGCATCCGCGTTCATGATGTCCGCAACAGCTTTCCACCCGCCGGCGGCTTGCTTTTTGAAGACCGTGACGAACTTGCCTTTTTCCGTGAACACCTTTTTTGTTTTGGCGTCGGTCATGTTCATGGAGTAGGCACCCTGACTGTAGGCGAGGTCGCCGGACTTCGAAACTTCCACCTTTGTCGATGCGAACCTGATGGAAAAATTCTTATCCTCAACCATCGGCTTCAGCGCGGCCTTGATTGCCGCAACTCCATTGAGCACGGGCGAATTCGGCATGAAAGCCGATGCGTCGTCGGCGTAAACGACGCCGATCTTATCCACGTCCTTAGTGACGAACGTCTTCTCCCAAGCGGTTTCCAAATCGCGAATCGCTTTCGCGTCCGTTTCACGAGTGTCTAGGACTGACGACGGAGACTGACCGCAACCCGCGAGAATGACGAGAGCAACCGCGGGGCTTTAAATATCGGCCGTGCAGAACTTACACTTGGTGGCGTCCAGCGAGATCGCTTCCTTGCACCGCGGGCAGTTCTTGGAAGGCGCGGGTGGGGCCGCGGGCGCTTCCTTGACCAGTGCCTTGGTCATCATATACACCACGAGCGCGATGATGGCGAAATCCACCACGTTGCCGAAGAAGGTGCCGTAATTGATGGCGTTGATAGCTTCCTTGCCATCCGGACCCACGGTTTTGCTGATCACCAGCTTGGCCGCGCGCCACTCGCCAGAGGGCAGCACCATTCCAATCAGCGGCATGAGAATGTCGGCAGCCAGAGACGACACCACCTTGCCGATCGCTCCGCCGATAATGACTGCGACGGCCAGTGCCGCCACATTGGTCTTTAACAGGAATTCTTTAAAGCCCTTGATCATTTTAGCCTCCTTACTCTAAACACCGGAGCGCAAAAACTTCGTCAACCGCTCCATGGCCGGTTCCAGGATACTCCTTTCCGCGGCGTAGCAAATGCGAAACGAACCCTCGCCACCGGCCCCGAACGCCACACCGGGCGCCAGGCCTACTCGCGTCTCCTCTAATAACTTGCGGCAGAACGCGAAGGAATCCGTCAACCCTTCAAGCCGCGGGAAAAGGTAGAACGCGCCGTCCGGCTTGGGAACCGTCAGGCCGGGCAAGCCGCGCATCGCATCCAAGCAAAGGTCGCGATTCTCCTTCAAACGCTCCAGCATGCGCCGCAGTTCGCCCTCTCCCTCGGCCAGCGCGGTCTCGGCCGCCTTCTGGGCGAACGTGGGCGCGTGCGAAACGATGAATTCGTTCAACTGGGTAGCTTTCTCCGCCAGGTCGCGGCGCGCCACCAGCCAGCCCACGCGCCAACCGGTCATGCAGTAAGTCTTGGAAAACGAATGGACCACCATCACCGCGTCATCGCGCGTCGCCTTGCGCAGCACGGAAGGCACGGGCTCGCCTAACTCTTCGCCGGCATAGTACAGGCGGTCGTAAACTTCGTCCGCCATCAGCCACAGGCCGTGGCGCCGCGCGAAATCGAGCAGGCCCTGTTGTTCCTCGTCCGTGGCCACCCAGCCCAGCGGATTGGAAGGGGACGTGTAGAGCAGGAGGCGCGTGCGCGGCGTGACAGCCGCTTCGAGCGCTTCGAAATCCACCGTGTAGCGCCCCCCCGCCAGCGGGTGCGGCACCTGGCGCACCGTGGCATTCGCCATCATGATGCTGGAAGGTCCGTTGGGCCACGCCGGGGTCAGCACAATGGCTTCATCGCCTGGGTTCAGCACGCAGCGAATCCCCAGGTTCAACGCCTGCACCCCGCTCGCCGTGACCACGATCTCGCCGGCTGGGTCCAATGCCACACCGTGCAGGCGCAGGTAGTTATCGGCCAGCGCGCGGCGCAGCGTGGGCAGGCCGGCATTCTCTGTGTAGAAAGTGTACCCGTCGGCCAGCGCGCGATTGGCGGCCTGTTTAATGTACTCCGGAGTGGGCAGATTGCTCTCGCCGAAATAGAGGCGTAATACGCCGTCCATCGTCATGGCGATCTCAGCCAGTTCCCGAATCCGCGAGCGCGGCACCATTTCCACCGAACTTGCAATACTTGGCATCTTTGCTATTCTCTCATTGCCGCGCTTTATAATGGGCTTTCATGCCACCCCATTTTCCAGTCGCCGCCATTACCGACGAGTTTTCGCCGGATATCGAAATTGCCGTCCGCTCCATGACCGAGCTCGGCATGACGGGCGCCGAACTCCGCATGGTGTTCGGGAAAAACATCATCGACCTGAGCGATGAGGAGTTGGACCGCGCCCTCGCCATCGTGCGTGGCGCCGGCCTGGAGATTGTCTCCATCGCGTCGCCGCTATTAAAGTGCGTGCTGCCCGATTCGCCGGAAGTCGATGCCCGCTTCCAGCAGGATATGTTCGCCGCCGTACATACCTTCGCCGATCAGCCGCGGCTCACGGCGCGCGCTCTGCAGATTGCCGACCGCACCGGTGCGCGCATCATCCGGGTGTTTTCGTACTGGCGCACGGTGGAGCCGGAGGTCTGCTTCGATCGCATCGTGGCTGCCCTGCGCGCCCTGGCCGACCAGGCCGCGCCGCACAATGTGATCATCGGCCTGGAAAACGAGCACGCCTGCAATATCGCCACCGGAGCGGAGACGGCGCGCGTGCTGGCCGCTCTCAATCACCCCAACCTGAAAGTGGTCTGGGACCCCGCCAACGCGGTGGTGTCCGGCGAAAAAGCCTTCTCCGAAGGCTACCGCAAACTGCCGGTTTCGCGGATTCAACACGTGCATGCCAAGGATTGTACGATGGACGGGCACAAGCCTCTCTGGTGCGCCCTCGGCGAGGGCGTGGTCGGCTGGCGCGGGCAAGTGGATGCCCTGGTGCGCGATGGCTACAAGGGCTGGCTCAGTCTGGAGACCCATTGGGAGGGTCCCGGCGCGAACAAGCATGAGGCCAGTATGATCTGCGGGCGCAAGCTGGTGGAACTCGCGCAGTAGCGCCCTTTGTCATCCCGGACATCGCCGCCCGCTACTTCGCCTCGCGCTTGGGCTGGTATGGCGGGAACGGCTCCGTGTCCGGAATCACGCGCACCGCGGTGGTGAACTTGAAGGGATACTTGCCGCCGCTCGGATACGTGAGTTCCACGAAGTACGCCGTCCAGCCTTTCTCCGGCTTGGGCACGCGGCCCACAAAGACTCCGCCGCCTTGCTCCCGCAACTCTTCGCCGCGGTAAGCCGGTCCGATAGTCATCAGCCGGAAATCGCGGCTGTCCGCGTTTGTCGCCTGCCACAATTTCACCGCGGTGGGCTTATCCTTGCTCACCACGCGGATGCCCCCATTGGCTTCGAAAGTCCAGTTGAATTGCGGTCGCGGCGTGCCTTTGAGAAATGCTTCGTAAAAGGCCAGGCTGCTCTCTAGCGCGTCCGTGCCCTTCAAGCCATGATCGGTATTGGGGATGTAGCGCAGATACTTCTCGCCCTTCAAATCGTCGAAGTAGAAGCGCGAGGAGTCGGGCAGAAAGAACTGGTCGCCCGCCCCTTGGATCAGGAATTTGGGCATCGTCAGGCGGTCGCGATAACTGTAGGGTTCTTCGATCTCGAGCAGTTTGCGATACTCCGGCGTCCCGGCCCAATCCATGAAGCCCGATTCCACGTAGTCCTTCACGGCGGGCGCGAAGAACCCGTAAACCCGGAAGTGGTGTTCGAAGGACTTCTCCAGATTCAGTAGGTCGATCGAGGCCGGCACAATAGCCACCACGCGTTGGTCCACCGCCGCCAGAGTCCACGTGGTCCAACCGCGCTTCGATCCGCCCGACACCACAAACTTCTCCACCTTCACTCGGCCCGCTTCGGGGGTTGCCATGACAGCCGTGATGGTGTCCATGGCACGCACCGCCGCCTTGGTCATGGGCAGCCGCAGCGGCCAGGTTTCATCACCCGTCTTCATGTACTTCATCCACGTGTACGCGATGATGCCGTCTTCGGAGCGGGTGCGCGTTTCGTCCGCAAACTGCACGGGTTCATTGGGCACGTCCTGGAGTTCGGCCACCACGGAGTGCGTGGTCAGCGCGTTCTCCACATAAGATTGGTTGACCCGCGTGGGCGCCTTGTCCTTGGTGGATCCGCCGCCTATGAATAAGAATCCCGTGGTGCCTTCCACCCGGTCCGGCTTGACCAGCGTCATCCAGTGTTTCCAGACCGTACGATCCACTTCCGAGGGCTGCCGCCACGTCTGTGAAGTTAGATTGATCACATAAGTGGTATAGCCCTCGCCGCGAGTCGTGCTCACCACCTCATATCGGTAAGTAGCGTCCGGCTTCTTCACGTAGCGGTCGAGGGCGGTCTCCGCCCCGAACGCAGTCATCGCCAACAGCAGAGGCAGTGCCGCAATACGCAAAACTTTCAAGAGATTCTCCCTCAGTCATCCTACCGCGTCTTGTGCCATCGCCCCGCACCTTCTCCGTATCTCCGGCAGGCCGTCTCGCGCCGCCATCGGCGACGGCGGTGCGATCACCAGTACGCTGCTCGGTGCCGGCTATAAGTCTTTAGGGTGCAGCCCGGTCGTTTTAGCGATCTGCGCGAGAAGCCCAGAGCCGACGTCTTCGTTGTCGTGGAATGCAAACGTGTAGTTCGGCCACCCGGCCCGCTTGAGCCGGCGGTGAGAACCCTTTTGCCATGCGACCTCCCATCCCACCCGTAGCAGGGAAGCCAATAGTTGCTTGGCCTTGGCCGATCTCCAATGGCTCATGCCACCGAAAAGACCTTGGTGAACGGTTCGGGAATCTCCTCGCCGTGATCGATGCAATCGGTGGCAACGCGCAACGCCAGCGCTCGTACGGCGGCAATCGCCAACTCCCGAGTTGCGCCGTACGCCATCACCCCCGGCATCGACTCGATATCGGCCCACCAACGACCGTCTTCCTCCCGCCCGACCATGATCGGAATGGACTCTACCGTGATTCTCTCCATCGATCTCTCCTCTACAACCATAATGCAGCAGACGGCATCGGCTCTGCCCCATAACACTTGCGACGTCGTAAGATTCACATGGCCCTCCCCCCATGCGCCACAATAGTAAAATGGGCATCGCGGGACTCCTCGCTTTCTTCTTCTCCGCCACCGCGCCCACCTTCTCCCACGACGTCGCTGCGCTCCTCTACTCGCGCTGCGTCTCCTGCCACCGCGATGGCGGCGTCGCCCCCTTCCCGCTCGTCGCCTACGCCGCTGCCGCCAAGCGCGCCCGCCTCATTGCCACCGTCACCACGAAGCGCTACATGCCGCCGTGGCTGCCCTCCGCCCCCCGCTTCCAGCACGAGATGAAGCTCACCCTCCCCGAGATCGCTCTCCTCGCCAATTGGGCCGCCGCCGGCGCGCTCGAAGGCAATCCGCGCGAGACTCCGTCGCCCCTCACCATTTTTATTTTGTTCGCAACCAATCGGTATCGCCATCGCCATCGCCGGACACGAGGTCGGTTTTCACCGCGTTACACTAGTCCATTGATACCGCTTAGCTATTCCCGCGGGGCCGCAGCGCCCCTT